>CALKIA010000171.1 GCA_937988705.1 uncultured Chloroflexota bacterium
AGTCGTTCCAGGGCGGCCAGTGCGTCGACGACGTTATCGGCCACGGCCGTCTCAAAGCCGAGCTTCTCAACGAGAAACCGAAGTAGTTCAATTGTGTGGACATCATCTTCCACGATCAGTGTGCGCACAGCGGATAATCCTCATTGGAGCAAGCCGGATTGGACGGTGGGCAGCGTGTCGTGTACGGTTATAATCCAAACTTTATCATACCAAGCACGGACTCAGGTAGCAACTTTATAGATTGCCGCAGGGGAGCGACCAGCCCCCCATAGAATGCGGCCGGCTCAGGGTTTAAGCGCCGGTAATCGCCAGCGACATCAACGGGATTTGCTGAGTGCCGACGACGATGCCCCCGGAATCAGCATCCTTGAACGAATAGAAGCTGCGCACCACCTCTTGAAAGCTGTGATGGATGGAGTCGGCAATCGAGTTGCCCGCGCCGGACTGCGTGATCACCACAAAGCGGTCGCCCTCAATGCCTACAAAATCGTCGGGCGTGCCCTGCTGGCTCACGACTTCGCAGATCGCGCGCGCGGTGAACGACAGCACATTATCCGAGGCCATGAAGCCGTAGATTTCCGCATACGATTTGAAGCCCGCCACTTCGACATCGAACCGCTGATACTGAACATCCGTCAGATCGCGCCGCTCAAGTTCCTCATTGATCAACTGCCCGGTCGGGAGGCCGGTGCGGGTTTCGTGCAGACTTTCGCGGGTGGCACGGGCAATCGACGCCTGAACGCGCAGGCGCAGTTCGTCGATATCGAAGGGCTTGGTGATGTAATCATCCGCGCCGAGCGCCAGTCCTTTCACCTTATTGGCGCGTTCGTCGCGCTGTGTCAGAAAGATGATTGGAATGTAGCGCGTGAACGAGGTTTGGCGCAGCCGGTTGCAGACCGCATAGCCATCGATGTCGGGCAGCATCACGTCGAGCAGAATCAGGTTTGGGAAGCGGGAACGCGCCAACTCGACGCCCAACAAGCCGCTATCGGCATGTAAAACCTCATACTGGTGCGCTCCGAAATACATGATGAGCATCTCGGAAACATCATGGTCATCTTCAATGAGCAGCAGCCGTTTACGTCCAGTCATGATCTAGTCGTCACCAAAGACTGCATGTACTCGAAATTGGTTATCATCAGCATCCGGCGCATTCGCGATCACCTGCTCCGGCGTCAGCGCGGGGCGCGCCTGATCGGGGCGCAGGACGTTTTTGAGCGGCAGGACGGATGCGGTCGGGGGAATGTGCGACGTGTCGAGTTCTTGCAGACGCTTGAAGTAGCCGAGCACCGTCGACAACTGTCCGGCGTACAATTTCACTTCATCCTCGGTCAGATCCAGCTTGGCCAATTCGGCGATTTTGCGCACTTCTTCGTAGGAGAGTTCCACTGCTTTGTTCCTCCGTGTGGGATGGCCACGATTATAACACCGTCTTTCCGCCGCTTCGCAAACCCCATTACGATTTTTTGGGGGCTTGCCAACAAAGCAATTTTCACATGAAATAGTAGGTGTTGTTCATTCAGGATTTGGCTAACGGATATGAATACAGCCCTGCCACAAGTCCAGGATATTCTCTCACTGAAGCGGGAACGCCTTGAATCACGCAAGGCACAAACGCCGATGAATGCGCTCCGCGCCCTGGCAGGGATGCAGCGACGCCCGGAATCCATCCTCAGCACCATCAGCGATAATGTTCTGATTTTCGGACAAATCGCGTATTCGCCGCTGGCCTACGATCCGGTGCAGATGGCGCTGTCCTACTGGAAAGCGGGCATCGACGCCGTGTGCATGTTCACTGATGATACGGTCTACGAGGGGAGCGTCAACGACCTCACCCTGATCGCCCGCGCCGTCTCCATCCCGACCATCAACCTGAATTACGTGTTCGACGAATACCAGATTGTAGAAACCCGCGCGGCGGGCGCGTCCGCGCTCACGCTGTACACCCGCCTGTTGGACCGCACGGCGCTGTGGTCGCTCGCTTCCGCGACCGTGCGCAACCGGATGACCGCCATCATGAGCGTTAGTCAAGCCGAAGACGTCAAAACCCTGCTCGAATTTTGTCCGCCCGCGGTGGCGCTGGGCAAACGCACCGAAGAAGGTGAGCTGGATTTGCGCTGGCTGCATTATGTGCGGTCGTTCATGCCCTTCTGTTCGCGGGTGGTCATCTCGACGCCGCTGCGTTCGCTCGATGAAGCGCGCGCGCTGGTCGCGCTGCGCCCGCACGCCGTCACCATCGAGCCGGATCTGCTGCCCCAGCTGGATCAACTGCGCGCGATCTTCGCCCTCACCTAACTGCCTAGACCGGTTTTGGAAATTAGCGCTTCTTCCCTGACGGCGGACGACCCGTTGGGCGTCCCTACAAGAACAATCGAGAATATTCAGATCTGCTCTAGGGCGTGTTATGCATTTCATAAAGCTCAATTCCCCCTCACCCTGTTTGCTGCGCAAACCGTCCCTCTCCCACGTAAACGGGGAGCGGGACAAAGACCGTGCTTTCTCCCCTTCTCCCCGCTTGCGTGGGAAAAGGGGTTGGGGGATGAGGGGTAAAAAAGTGCATAACAGGCTCTAGGGCGGTTGCGAACTTTGAGCCTGTAAACAGGGAGAAGATGGGATGCGCGTTCGGCGTGCTTTGTTGTTTATGCCCGGCGACAGCCGCGCCAAGATCGAAAAAGGGGCGGCGCTCGGCGTCGATACCGTCATCATGGATCTGGAAGATGGCGTCGCGCTCAGCAACAAACCCGCCGCCCGTGAGACGATCGCCGCCGCGCTGCGTGAGGTCGATTTTGGACGCACCGAGAAGCTCGTCCGCATCAATCCGGTGGGCGGTGAATTTTACGGCGACGATTTGATGCTGACGGTTGGCGCGCGACCGGATGGGTATGTGCTGCCCAAAGTCGAGTCGCCCGCGCAGGTGCAGATCGTGTCGGAATGGCTGTACGCGGCGGAAAACGAACACGGCTTGCCACAGGGGAGCATTCCGCTGCTGGCGATCATCGAAACAGCGCGCGGCATTGTCAATTTGCGCGAGATTGCCAACGCCGATCCGCGTTTGCAAGGGCTGATCTTTGGCGCGGAGGATTTCGCCGGGGATATTGGCGCGGTGCGCACGCCGGACGGCGCGGAAGTGCTGTACGCGCGCAGCGCGGTCGTCACGTATGCCAAGGCGTTCGGGTTGCAGGCGATTGATACGGTCTACCTGAAGCTGGACGATGCGTCCGGTCTGACTGCCGAGACGCGGCGCATTCTGGAAATGGGCTATACGGGCAAGCTGGCGATTCACCCCAAGCAGGTCGCGCCGATTCAGGACGTGTTCACGCCGACCGCGGACGAAATCGCCGCTGCGCGCCGCTTGATCGCCGCGCATGAGGCACAGCAAGCGGCGGGGACGGGCGCGTTTCAGCTGGATGGCAAGATGGTCGATATGCCGATCATCCGCGCCGCGCAGACGGTTATGGCGCGGGCGCAGGCGGCGGGGTTGGTGTAGGGACATTCAACGGCGCGTGTGAGATCACGGACGCCCCGTTGGGCGTCCCTACATCGGTATATGATCCGTTACGCCCGCTTTGAGCGCATGCCTTTCAAGTGCTTAACCTCGTCACCGCTGACGAACTGCTCGTATTCCGCCGATCCGCGCGGGTAGAGGGCGACGCGCCCCTCGGCGTCATGATGAAGTCCCCAGCCATAGCGCTTGCATAACGGCGAGGTGCGCAGGCAGGGCTGCCCCTTTTCGAAGAATTTGGTGCGTTCCGCTTCACGTTCGCTGTCCGGAATAGCGTGGGTGCGGGCGTAAGTCTCGAACAGGATATCTGCCTGCGTATAGGCATAGGGATGCTCGGCAATCAGCTCAAAGTGGATGACCGCGATGGTCGGCTTGCCCCCTTTGAGCGGCGGCACTTCCGCCATGGGCGCAGAACAATCATCAGCCACCTCGATAAATGTGTTGTAGTAGTTGTTTGTGGTTCATGAAAACTCCACCGATTAGCGAACATCTGTGCTGATTATAGATCGACATGCGCGTGACGGCAAGGCGTTTAGGGTCGCTGGCTGTAAATTACAGCTGACATTACGCACTCTGATACGGATGGAGCTTTGTAGCGGGGGATTTCAATCCCCTGTCGCTGAACCACGGGAGATTAAAATCTCCGGCTACAGAGCTACGGTTGCATTCAGCGAAGGAGAATTACTAACTGCGATGTGTATAAACGAACCTAAACGAGTCGCCAGAGTTTAGGTCTCGCCTCAGTTGTGCCCTAATTCCAGCGATTTGCGCCGTAACCCTTTTATTTACAAACCTGCTCTCAGGCCTCAGCAATCAGGGCGATAGAAATTTTTATGCCCTTGGGACGGATAGGAAGTTTCGCTCCCTGTCGAGCAGGTGGATCGATAGGAAACCATTTCGCCCACTCTTCATTCATCCCCGCGAAATCGGTTTCTTCCACTAGGATGAAAGTAGCGCTCACGGCTTTATCAAGCGAACTATCCGCTGCTTGAAGGATATATTCAATATTCCTCAAGCATTGAGCGGTTTGTTCCTGAATAGTTGTTCCAACGACCTCACCTGTTGCGGCATCAACGGGTACCTGACCCGACACAAAGATTAGCCCTCCAGCTTTTACAGCCTGGCTGTATCCAGCCAGAGGCTTTGGCGCTTGATCCGTTTTTATGATTATTTTCGCCATTTGCGTGCTCTCCTAGGGAAATATGGAAAACAACTTTGCTCCCATAATTATAGTTTACTGACGTTAGGCAGCCAAGCGGATAGGCTGCAAGCCAGATAAGGCGTCAAAAGCAGCACGTAATGCGCGCACACAAAGGTTAGACTTGAGAGCAA
>CALKIA010000172.1 GCA_937988705.1 uncultured Chloroflexota bacterium
GAACACACATCATGAAACCATCCTTTCTCAGCTACTTCCCCAAGCCCGGTGCTCGCTCTGTGCTGCTCGGCACACTGCTCATGGTGGTGGTGCTTGGATTGCTGGGTTCGTCCCTGATCCTGACGCCGCACACCTTCGCGCAGACCGGGGCGACGTCGACGCCGCTCCCGCTGTATGCGCTGCCCGATGCCCGCACCAATCGCGCCTATGTCAGCAGCACAATGGCGCTGGCGAGTGACGGTCGGACGCTCGTCGCCGCCAACATGATTAACAATACGGCGACCATCAGCGTGCCGACGTTCGGCAGCGTGAGCGCAGAAATCCGCGTGGGGCGTGACCCGCGTTCGGCGGCCATTACCGCCGACGATACCCGCGCGCTGATCACCAATCGCGTCGATGGCACACTGTCCGTGATCAGCCTGACGGAGACGGTCGTCATGGCGACCATTCCGCTCGGCGCGGGGACGCTGCCCTATGCCGTCGTGACCGACAACAACGAGACGGCCTATGTCTCGCTGCTGGGCAGCAGCCAGGTCGCGCGCGTCGATCTCATCAATGAGCGTGTGCTGGCGGTGCTGAATGTGCCCGCCGCGCCCGCTGGACTCACATTGTGGGGCGACTTTCTGTATGTGACGCATTTCTGGAGCGGCGAACTCACGCTGATTTACCTGCCGACGTGGAGCATCGTCCGCACAATTTCCACGGGCACGGATGTGGGCGTGTTCCAGTCGATTGAATTGGATACGACGCGCGGCTTTGGCTATTTGCCGCAAATGCGTCTCAACGCCCAGAACGATACGCCCACTTTCGACACCCTCGCATTTCCGCTTGTCAATGTGGTCGATTTACGCTCCCTCAATACGCTCGCCAGCCAGCAAATTCCGCTCGATGTCGCCGACCGTCCGGTGAATATGCCGTTTGCCATCGCCGCCGATCGGTTTAACCAGCGCATTTATGTGGCCAATGCGGGCAGTGACGATATTTCGGTCATCGACCTCACCACGGGGCGGGCGCGCGCGCACATCCCTGTCGACGCCAACCCGCGCAGCGTGCTGCTCAACCGCGATAACACGCGCCTGTACGTTCACAGCGCGCTCGAAGGCACGATCACGACGATCACCACCTCGAACCTGCAAATCGAAGATGTGCTGCCCATCGTCAACCTGACCACGCCCATCGACCAATTGATCGGCGCGCAGTTGTTTCACTCGGCGGTCGATCCCCGTCTGGCCAGCGATCACCAGATAAGCTGTGCGACCTGCCATTTTGACGGTCTGTCGGATGGGCGGGTGTGGCTCGGTTTTGCGGATGGCCCGCGCAACACGCCTGTGCTCTATGCGCTGCCCGAAACCGTCCCGTACAACTGGTCGGGTACGTGGGATGAGCTGGCGGATGTGGAGGTCAAAATCCGCGAATTGCAGGCGGGCTTCGGCCTCGTGGAGGGTTCGTTCGAGACGGCCTCTCCGCTCAGTATCGCTCATGCCGGCCTCTCGCTGGACCTAGATACGCTGACGCAGTACCTCGCCACTTTGAGCGCGCCGACCTCACCGCTCCCGCTGGATGAGGCTCAGTTCAATCGTGGGGCAGCGGTCTTTGCTGCGCAGAACTGCGCGGACTGTCACGTGGGCAGCGCGGGGACGAATTTGCAGGCCCATGATGTCGGCACGGGCGGATCGCTGCTGGAACGCCGCGGCTCGGCGTTTGACACGCCGACCCTCCGCTGGTTGTGGTTGAGCGCACCCTATTTCCACAATGGCGCGGCGGCGACCTTGCGGCAGGTGTTCGAACTGCCCGGAAGCCATCAGCTGATCTTCACGGTGCCGCCCGAAGAGATCGACGCGCTGGTCTACTACCTGCTGCGCTTGCCCAGATAGTTGCTCCGTGTAGGCAAAGATGATCGATTTATGATGCAGATAAGACGATGGTTCGACACGGTGTTGGCGGTCATCTGGCTGCGCGCCGGGACAGCCCGGCGGGTGCTCTTTGGGCCGTACCGGGGGCTGACTTTTGGTTTGAGTGAACCCATGACCACCCGACGCAGTGTGTTCTACCGCGCCTATGAGCCCAATGTCAGGGCGATCCTGCAAGCGACCGTGCAGCCGGGGATGACCGTTTATGTGATCGGCGCGCATGTCGGGCTGCACGCCCTGTACATAGCGAAACTGCTCGGCGGTCGGGGCCGGGTGGTCGCGTTTGAAGGCTGGAAAACCAATTACGAGGGCTTGGTGTGGAACGTGAATTTGAATCGCCAACTCGGCGTGGACATTGTGTCGCTCAACGTGGCGGTGGCGCGTCAGTCCGGTCAAGTGCTCATGGAACAGGGCGGGTCGGACGGCAAACACCATTTGACGGGCAGCGCGGGTGGTCACACCATCGAAGTGGAAGCCGTCAGTCTCGATGCGTTCTATGCACAGCAGCCCGCCGGGCCTGATTTGCTGTTGATCGACATTGAGGGCTACGAACTGGATGCGTTACAGGGGGGCGAGCAGATGATAGCCGCCTGTAAACCCGTGCTGATTCTGGAACATCATGAGCGCCAGTCCGAGCTGCGGGCGTGGCTGCAAAGCCATAACTATGACTTGGACAGCGAAGATCGGCGGCACCTGCTGGCTACCAGCCGCCGCTAGCCGTCATGGCTGCCCTTCCACCGGTAGTTTTGAAGGTTTGCACGAATCGTGATTCTAATTTCACCCTTAGACAATTTACAGTTTAACTCTTGCTAAACTTCCCGTGTCGCGCTATATTATTGATGATGTTTATCATAAATATTGCGGCAAACAGAGGTGTTGATGAGCGCGAGCGCCGCCATGCAGGAGTATCTGGCAGAGGCGTACCGCATTGCC
>CALKIA010000173.1 GCA_937988705.1 uncultured Chloroflexota bacterium
AGCGCAATGACTGAAGGGATCGGGTACCTATCCCCGACCGTCCGCAAAAACTCCCCCGTCTGCTCGATCACCAGGGCTTTTTCTGCGAGCAGCAGATTGATTGCCCTCGGTATCGAGATCACAGACAGCGGCTCCCACGTTCTCCCGTTGAGCAGCAGCACCCGCCCATGAATCCCGCCAGACACGCTTCACCTCTTGCATCCGTGATTTTTTGCACAACAATTCCAATTATACACACAATGCGAAAACCGCGTGAAACGGATTACAACCGTTCATACAGGTTTAATACAGCCCATCTGGATGTTAAAGACTAGCTTCCGCTCGCCCCGTTTTAACGCCTGCACTTGTCGCCCGTCGGGACGCGATTATGTTCGTTAACCAATGGATACAGATATTGTAGGGACAGCGCTTGCGCTGTCCGCTGCCTCCAACGCGCCGTTGCGCGTCAACTCGCTGATTAAGATCGATTGTTGGGTAGGGACGAGACTTGAGGCTATTTCAGAATTGTTGAAATTGCCGAATCACAGCCCCGCAGCCCCTAGCCCCTCTCCCACGCAAGCGGGGCGAGGGGTAATCTTTCTCCCCTCCCTGAATTCGGGGAGGGGCAGGGGGTGGGGTGGAAAATGACCTTGTTCGCCGCCGCCGCCTCGGACGCGCAAAAGCGCAGCGAAACGGGGTGAGGTTGATCCAGCGGCGGGATCAAAACGAGGAACCCGCCAACACCCCCATGCCGCGCCAGGTTCCCCGCTTCGTACTACCATTACATCAGTGTTCCGGTCTTGCCGTGTCCAGTTTGCTTGCTAACAGTAAAACCCGCCCGGAAGATTGCGCTTTTCAGTTCGGTTGTTCGGTAAGGTCGTGGGGCATCCCCGACCTTACGCGCTGAGCGTCCGGTCGGTTAGCCGATGGTGAAATTTCCCGCTGGATTGTCTGTGTCACACATGTCGATCTAGCCTTTCTACCGGTTCGCTCGTTCTGTATGTTCTAGAACAGCGACCACAACCGCGCCCAGAGCGGCGTTGAACGGCGCTGACTGGTAGGCTGGTTCTGCTTGACTTCGCGTGCCAGTCGTTCTCGCTGCGCCTGTTTCTCTAGGTCGCGCCGATGATCCTTCGACATTAGGACGTCTTTTTGATTAAACTGCATGAGGTTTTCCCCTCGTCGTTCGCTTGCTCGTTTGGTTGACTATGTGCTGCCACCGGACTTGCGTCCCCGTTATGCGTGCCCGTTACGACGATTTGCGTACCAGGCTCAACCCGACTTCGCGCTGGGTGTTGTGCTCTTCGATCTCTTCCATCGTTTCGCGCGCCGTGTAGATCACCTCGCGCAGCCAACCGATCAATTCCGCGTTGCTCAAAGTC
This sequence comes from uncultured Chloroflexota bacterium, assembly GCA_937988705.1. GTDB lineage: Bacteria > Chloroflexota > Anaerolineae > Aggregatilineales > Phototrophicaceae > Flexifilum. The sequence continues at coordinate 1,362 of CALKIA010000173.1, forward strand.
GTGACGGCGCGAGTATCTCCGTCGCTGGCGGCGCTGTGCAGCTCATCGAGCGCATCCAGAAGAGTCGAAAGCCGTGACTCGTTGTAGAGCAGTTGTAAATTGGGTTGAGGTGTCATTGGTACCTCTCCATTAATTCGCAAATAAAAAGGGCGTGAGACCTACTGCTTTACAGTCTCACGCCCTTTTAAAGGACCCTAGTATTTCGGGTGAGGGTAGTCTAGCCGAGGCTAGCTCCCTTCGCGTATGACTGTCCTGATGCTCCATAACCCAGCTCACTGGCCGCGTTCCACACACGCACGCCAGCATCCGCACTCGCTGCGAGTCCACCCGCGACACGCGGATCAGACCCATGGCGATTAGGCAGAATCGTCCCCTGGAACCCAAGGGCTGGCATGCTGAAGGTGAAGACGCGCTGAATCATGGCTTAGGCACCCCGCTCGATGATGGTTTCGTTCAACATCGCGAGGATGCTTTCACCGGTGATGAACACCCGGCGCATACCATTGGGCTTGCTCACGCGCAAATGCCCATTCTTCACCAACCGCTTGAGCGTGCTCAGGCTAATGCCGAGCGCTTCGGCGGCTTCTTGCCGGGAGTACACTGCTCCGGGCTCGATTCTGGGTTTAAGTGATGTAACCATCGAATCCTCGCTTTCTCCGACCGCCTCACGGCGGGGGACGCGCCAAGACCGTTATTTAACGGTGACGTTGGCGCGCAATCTTGACATTCGGGTGTGCCTGTAGCATCCCGCTCTCAATCGTTCTGAACCCTACACAACGCACAAAGGCTCTTATGCCTAACATGCAAGCAACAGATTATCATGGAATATTCAGCATGTCAAGCTATCAGTTACGAGCTTTAAGCAATTGTAATGGCTCATATCGGGTCAGTGGCGCAAAGATCAGTCCAAAGTCGGAGAGAGTACTCACATTTTGCGGATCGTTTTCCTCTCACCCACGTACAACGTGCTCGACTCTCTGCTTTTCGGTAGGGGCGAGGCTTGCCTCGCCCACCGCTGGACATCGCTATTTTCGTAGGGACGCGCGACGGCGCGTCCGCCCG
>CALKIA010000174.1 GCA_937988705.1 uncultured Chloroflexota bacterium
ACCTGCTGCCCGCTGGGTGGGATTATGTCTTTTGTCCCGTGGAACGCGGCGGACACCTAGGGAAGGACAAGCCGATCACGGGGACGGACATCTACCGCATCGTGAAAGCGACGGAGCAGCTAACGGGGATCGAATTCAAGCCGCACGATCTGCGCCGAACGCTGATTACAGAGGCGCTGGCCACGGGCACGCCGATACAGACGGTGCAGGCGATTGCTGGGCACAGCCGCGGAGAAACAACGCTCCAATATGCTCAAGCCGTTGATGCGCGGAAGGCGAGGAAGGAATTGAAGTTGCGATATGGCTGAGAAACATGCGCAATCAACGCATGGTACTGCTGAACTAAACCGTTGAGAATTCGCGCTCGAACCACGCTCCGGTTTTCGGAGGATTCGGAGCCTCAATCGCATCGTTCGCGGAACCACAACTGTGTCTGATTGCTACGCCAAAGATTGATTTATGACTCTACAACCTTTGATTTCTCTTCAATTCCTGCTCGTGTCGGAAGTGTTCAGCCGGCACTAGAAGCTTTACGTCCCAAAATCGAATGATGCTTGACCTTATCGCTTGTGCTGTTTTGATTTGTTCACTTCTACAGATTCGAGAATCAGTGCCTTTAGCGCTTCCTCATCCACAGGATCGCCCTCGCGGAAATCAATGGCACGAACCACCTTACTGTCTAGCCGTGTATTGAAGAGCTTCTTCGGGTCTTTCATCTGAGCACCCTTTTGGAATGTCAGCCTCACCGCATTCTTGAGCATATCTGCTAAGCACAGTATTCCATCATGAGACCATACAGGGACTCCCATTGGGTTGGAGGGTTTTTTCCACTTCACCTCTTCAACCACGTAGAGGTCAGCTTTCTTGATCACAGCGCGCAACTGTGACAGTTTCTCGCTCTTCCAACCACCTGTCTGGTTGATAATGTCATCTATCTCTTGAGAGGGTGACTTTCCTTCGGGAGAAGGATTTGTACTTTCTTTCATCTTCACTACACCGCCTCTCTTAATAAATTCCCGGACGTCTTTACTTCGTTACTTCGAGTAGCACCCCATTTTTCGAAACCTCAGGTTCGGTACATGCGTTACGGTTGAAGCAGCATGGCCTTCGTTCGCCTGCCCTGAGCTTCGATAACGCGACCTTGATGCGCCGACTGCGCGTTTCCCCGCTGCTGGTGGCGCGTATCCATCGGAGCCAATCCCAACGCGCCAGCGGTGTGATCTTCGTCCACAGGGCGTTCGCCTTTAGATCGGACGCCAGTGCCCTGTTCAAATCCGCTGGCACCTCCGGCTCCGGGCACTCTTTAGACGGCTCAACCGTCATTGTTAGGATGTCATCTGCATCTATACCTGCGGCTTCACACAGTCCAGAGTCAATCCTAAACCAGTGGCTTCCCTTGCCGTCCGGCTCGAGCACGATTATTGATCGGAAACCGTTAATCGTTGCCTCAACCAGTGTCATACCACGCGATGGAAGCTTAGCGCTCGCGCTTTCGGGTAATCTGAGAATAGTCCAGCCGCCGACTTTAAGCGGTGTAGTTTCAAAATGGATTAACGACATTTTCTGCTCCTTGTAGGGTCATCGCATCGGCATCTGTGATCAATAGCCTTGAACAATGATCTGATGTTTGATGCGATGACCCTGTGTTCTTTAGCTTACTGCTTTCTTCACAAGCGCGGCGATTCTTGCCTCTTCGGTAGGGGTCAATGCCTTCAGAGCAAAGGAAGTGGGCCACATACTGCCTTCGTCCAGGTTTGCTGTGTCATTAAAACCCAATGTCGCGTACCGTGCGCCGAACTTCTCTGCACTCTGGAAGAAGCAAACGACCTTACCGTCCTTGTTAGCATATGCAGGCATCCCGTACCAGGTTTTAGGCGAGAGGTGTGGCGCACTGGCGGTGATAATCTCATGAAGCCTCTGAGCCATGCTTTGATCCGGTTCTCGCATCTCAGCAATCGCCGCGAGCAATTCATTTTCCCCTTCCTCTTTGTTCTTCGCCGCGCGCGCTTCTGCCTTCAGTTCTTTAGCGCGCGCCTTCATCGCCGCGCGTTCCTCGTCCGCAAATCCGTTTGACGGGTGCGTGTTTTTCGTGGTGGTTTTTGTACTCGGGGTCATGAGAATCTCCGTATCGCTACTTGATTTTCAGTTATTTAACTCTATAATCAAGTTACTTGATTTTCAAAATACTGTCAAGGGGTTTTGTCATGAATTCAAAAGCAGATCTCGAAAAAGAAGTACTTATGGCAGCAGCCGAGTACGGCATCAATAGTGTGTTGTTTCGCAACGCAACGGGGAGAAAGCTGGGCCTTAACATTACAGAGTCGGAGTGCCTGAGCCTCTTACGTATCAAGGGCATTTCAACCCCGACAGAACTCGCCCACTATACTGGACTGACAACGGGTTCAACAACAACCATGCTTGATCGACTAGAGAAGGCAGGGTTCATTACCCGAAGGCACAATCCCAATGACAGACGCGGCGTACTGATTGAGATTAATAAGGAAACGGCAGTGACGACTGCTCCATTAGTTGCAGGGGTGCAGAAGGCACATAAGGAACTCATCGCGAGTTACTCAACCGCAGAACTTGAAATTATCGCGGATTTCCTAATCCGTTTTACACAGAACATCAAAGAACATACAAAGATGATTGAGCAAGATCTCAGCTGATACCCATACGCAAAAAGTCCCGATAATGAAATGAATGGCAGGGGATCACCAATTGACCTCACGCAATTATTTTGGTAATGATTTCACAAAACAAAGGAGACCATATGCACGATTCCTGGCAAAATTTTGCAAACGCCGCCCCTGAATTGGCGGCATTCGGTGAGCAGCGATTCAAGGCAGCGCCAGCCTATTTAGCAACGGTCCGCGCAGACGGAGTGCCGCGTGTCCACCCGGTGACTCCCATCTTTGCCGAGGGACATCTCCTATTATTTATGGAGTCGACTTCACCAAAAGGTCACGATCTGCAACGCGGTTCCGGGTATGCATTACACTGCTCAGTAGCTAATAGCGACGGGGGCGAAGGGGAATTTTGCCTGACGGGGCACACGGTTTTGACAGGCGATCCCGTGATGCGCGAACTAGCTACTCGCTATGGCTATCAGCCGAAGGACAGCTACATTTTGTTTGAATTGAGTGTCGAAAGTGCGTTTTCGACGATCTATCCTGGTGGAGGGCCTCCCATCCGGAAAAATTGGAAGGCATCGACAAACGGAAACAACAATTCCCGATAGGTTATAGGCTCGATATCAAATACAGTTGCGAAAATCGTCTTTCACACAAAGTGCCACTAAACTGGGGGTAGACCATGATCTACCCTACCTGCTATACCCTCTTTCCTGCTTAAAGAAACCGTATTGCTTGCACATCGTCATGCGTCAGTTCGCGCAGTTGACATAACACAATGTGTAGATGACGCTCATGCAGTTGACGGATACTAAATTCGATCAATCGGAGATGCAGGCGGGCAGCACCTGCCAATATCTGCGCATCAACAACGCGGCTTGAGTTCGTCTCATACAACACGTGAGGTGAGCAGCGCCGTAAGTTGGTCGGCGTGGGAGTCATTTTTGGTCGCGTGGCTGATAAACAGGTCGGGCATAGCCACATCCGGCGGTAGGTTGCACTGCATGTATTCTAGCTAGAATACCCTCACCGGGATATTACTTGTTCAAGGCTGATTGGTCAGTCGGGGTCAAAAACGATTTCGTAGAGACTTTTCGTACGTGAATTTTCGCCGCTGGCGACCAGAAGAAGGTGCTGGCTCTCCTTCAGGTGTATCACGAAATCCTGATTTCTCGTATTAAAAGTGATATTTTATAATGAGTATTCCCCCGCCTCTGTTTCTACACGCCACCCGAATGTAACCGTTAGGGCAGTCGATAATGTTCTCGACTGCCCCGCCGATGTTCACGAAATTGGCACTGGGGAGTCTGGCATGCAGTACGGCTCAAGCTGGTAAAGTTCCCGCTGTTCGCACGTCAGTTCGGGAACGTAGCGGTGATTGGTCACCCACGAGTTGAGGCTCTCCGGTAAGGGTGTGGCATCCCAAAGTATGATTTGACCATCGTAGCCAGAGATCAACAGCTGTCCGTCAGGGCTGAAGACCGCCGGAACGGGAATCAGACCTCCCTGCTCGGTTTGGCTGTTAACGTAGCGGCGCAGACGTTCACCAGTCGCTGCATCCCAGAGAATGAGCGTCCCATCCCCTGCTGTCGTCACGATAGCATTCCCGACGGCTGTGTAATCCAGCCAGTAAATCCCGGAGCTGTGTCCTTCCAAGTTGAACATCAATTCGCCGGTGATCGTATCCCAGACCCGTGCCGTCCCATCGATGGCGGCAGTGAACAAGCGGCCGCCGTCTTCACTCATATCGAAACCATAGACTGCCGTGTCATGTCCAGCAAAAGTACGAACGACTGTTCCCGACTCAACATCCCACTGAAGCACCGCGCCATCGCGAGCAGCAGAGTAAAGCGAACGACCATCGGGACTGAAACTTATCCCGGTCACCCAGTCGCTGTGACCTTCCAGCTCTCGCGTCCGCGTGAAGGTCGCCAAATCCCAGAAGATAATGCGCGAACCGGTGGCTTCCCCTATGGCGACCGTGCGTGCGTCAGGGCTGAAAGCAATCGATTGAATCCAGCCAAAGTGGTCTTCTAGGACAGCGAGTCGATCCCCTGTTTCCACATCCCAAACGTAGACATCCTGATCGCGAATATCGGCAGTGAGCAAGGCGGCGTCGCCGGAAAGTAAGAGACGTCCATCGGGACTGAACGCCAACGACTGGATAAACTCGCGATTCCCATCGAGCTGATGTAGGACGGCGTTCGTCTCTGTGTTTATCAGCAGGATCGCGTGAGCGGGTGTATCCGGCTGGATGATGGAGACGGCAATTATCGGTTCCGACGGATGGACAGCGATTTGATTTGCCCCCGGTACGGGGAAGGTAGCTCGTGTTCCCTCCCACTGCACGTTCCAAAGAATGGCTGTGCCATCATAGGAGGACGACAGGAGGGTAGTGCCGTCAGGACTAAAATCGACATTATTCACAATGTCAGTATGTCCTTCGTAGGCGCGGATCAGGCTTCCAGTTTCCGTTTCCCACAGATGAACATCCGTAATAGTTGCGTCCGCGCCGGTGAAGAACAGTTTCCCATCAGGGCTGAGCGCAAGATCGCGTGGATCATCGGGAGCTTTGGTTGTCCAGATCACCGCGCCAGAGCGCCAATTCCACATCCGAATCACTGCATTGGTATCGCACGATATGACGTGCTCACCGTCTGGCAAGAACAATGCCTCCCAGACCCAGGGAATCTCAGCGGATCTTTCCGCCGCAGGATGGTTGAGCATCTGAACAAGTTCGCCAGTCTCAAAATCCCAGATCCGCGCGGCCCCGTCACGACTCGCGGCGATCAAGAGCGTTTCGTCGGGGTTGAAGCTGACCGAAAATATCTGAGCGCCAATCGTTGCAAAGGTGCGGATACGTTCCAACGTCGCTACATTCCAGACATAAATGTGCCCATCCTGTGTCGCCCCGATCAACAGCGTACCATCGTGGTTGAAGATCGGTGCCTGCGCTGATATCTCTCCTACATCCAGACCTATAACTTCATCGGTGGCGAGATTCCACAGATACATCTCTCCTGCGATCCCGGCCGCCGCGACTATCGTCCCGTCCGGGTGAACGGCGAGGTGATGGATGCGATCCTCCGTTTGCACCGCCTGAAGCTGTTCGCCGGTTGCGATGTCCCAGACGACTGCGCGCCCATCGAAACCGCTCGTCACCATACGCCTTCCATCCCGAAAGAACACCACGTCGCGCATGGTGGAAGTGTGACCGCCAACATAACGCTGCACAATCCAACTCGAAGTCGCCGCTTCAAAGAAGGCAAGTTCCGACTGTTTCGGCGGCTCGTCTATGTTGAGCGATGCCAGCGCCAGCGCCAGCGCTACATCCGGCTGCCTATTAAGCAATGCCTGTCGCGCACCACTTGCCAACGCGATACTGCGGAACTGTGCGGCGCTGCGCATAGCTTGTCCATTCAAGCTGAGCGCGAGGATACTCAAGCCCAGTGCGAGGACGGCAGCGACCGCAAAGACGCCCACCAGCAGTCGTAGGAAACGGCGTGAACGCTGCTCGAGTTGGGTTTCATGGTCTTGACGCTCAGCTTCCTGCCGTTCAAGCTTCATCCGCTCGGCAAGGCTGGCAGCGAGATATGCGCGTTCATGCGCGGTCAGCGTCAGAGTCGTCTGCTCCGCGAACGTCTCAAATTGGTTCAAGCGAGCTCCCGACGCGAGAAAGCCGGTGTCTTTTCCCACCTGCCATTCCACTGCCGCCGCCGCCAGCCGCCGCTGTGTACGAATATCTTCCCGATTGTCGCGCAGCCAATCGCGCAGCCTGCCCCATTCTCGAATCAAAGCTTCATGCGCTATCTCGATGGTCGGCGTACGCGTCAGCGGGTCGCGATCCAGCGTGATGAGGCGATAATCGGCAAATGCCTCGATAACGTCTTCCATCTGTGCCGTATCCGTCCCCTCGGAAAGCTCGACGTGCAAAACGCGCCGACGAGTATCCTCCGTGCCTTCGCCCAGCGTGATCAACCGCAAAAACATTTGCTGTGCCGCCGTCTGCGCATCAGCATCCAAACTGGCGTATACCTCGTCGGCACGACGTGCCAGCGCCCCCGTGACCCCGCCAATAGCGCGGTAAGCGCGTAAGGTCAATGTGTTACCTTCGCGCTGTTCGAATAATTCGGTCAGCGCATATTGCACCAGCGGCAGCGCTCCCGGCTGCTCGGCGACCTCATTAATAATGGTCGTTGCCAACCCACTCTCCAAGCGCACACCCACGCGCTCCACGGGCGCGATGATTGCTTGCTCAAGTTCGCGCGCGTTCAGAGGTATCACTATTTCCGTGCTCGCGCGCATGAGTTCCGCTAGTCGGGGGATCAACAGCGGTCGATCATAGAAGTCCGCACGCAGCGTGAGAATGACGCGCACCCGCCCGCGCGGATCGGTTACCGCCGAGAGCAGATTGTCGATGAAGTGGATTTGTTCAGCTTCAGCTTCTACGAGCGTAAACAATTCTTCAAACTGATCGATTACGAGGATCAATTCGGTACCAGCGTCATTCGGGAGAATTCGTTTGGCGGCACGCACCAAACCGCGTCGATCTTCGCGCAATCGCTCCATCAAGTCCGACTGGGCGGTGACGGCCACCCGAAGCAGCGCCGCCTCCAGTTCTTCAAACGGATGTGTTCCCGGCAGCATATCAGTCACGAATGGATGGGGTACATTTCGTAATGCGCCACGGCGCAGCGCAGGCATCAAGCCTGCCCGAACTAGGCTCGACTTGCCGCTCCCGCTCGGCCCCACTACGATCAGCAACCGTACGCTTTCACTCTTTTCGGCAAGTCGTGAAAGCAGTTGTTCTGTCAGCGCTGCCCGTCCGAAAAAGTCTGACGCGTCACTCTCCTGAAATGCCCGTAGACCTTTATAGGGATTCTCCAGTTCTGGCACTGAATCAACCGCGATCCGGGGAGTTGGCACTTCAGGGAGGTTGCGAACGTCAATTGATACATATTGCAGCAGCGGGCGTTCAAGAAGATGTAGAAGACGTGCTTTGTCAATCGCCTGGTGTCGGCTGTGTGCGTCGAGTTTGCTGTAAATCTGTTTGACATACCATCTGACGGTTCCCACCGTCAGAAAGAGTTTCTCGGCAATTTGGGCGTTGTCCCGCCCTTCGACCATGTGTTTGAGTACGTCGAGTTCGCGTTCGGTGAGCGGATCTGCCAGCGGCTGCGCGGGGATACGCGGCAGGGTGGGCGGGATTGCCGCGCGGAAAGCCGCCGCGAAACGCTGCACGGTCGCATAGCGCTGCATCGGGTCTTTGGCCGTCGCGGTCTGCAGCACTTCGTCGAGTGCCGCCGGAATCCCCGAATGCTGGATACTCATCATCGGCATCGGCTCATTGAGATGCTTCTGGATATAGTCGGAGGCCGTTGTTACATCGGCGAATGGCTTCGCGCCGGTCAGTACTTCGTACATGACATAACCAAGACTGTACAAATCACTGCGAGCCGTGATTTCCTGACGGCGCAGCACTTCCGGCGTGAGGTAAGCTGGAGACCCGGACACATCGACCGCATCTTCGGGAACACGAAGGTACACGTCCTGCGCAATGCCGAAATCTGCCAGATACACATTTTCATCCTCATCCAGCAGGATATTCGCGGGCTTGATGTCACGATGTACAACGCCGTCGCGATGTGCCACGCTCAGTGCCGCCGCCAGTTGGTCGAGCAGCCGTGCTGCCGCTTCTAACTTCCAAGGGCCGCGATTGAGCGCTGTATTCAGATTGTTCGGCAGCCAACGCATGACGAGATACGCGCCTTCTGGGTCGCGCCAGTAATCATACAGCGGCACGATGTGCGGATGTTCCAGCCGCGCGATCAGTTGCGCTTCAACCTCAAAGCGGCGAATGAAGGTGGGCTGATTAGCATACTGCGGTTGAATGATCTTGATTGCCACGTCGCGTTCAACTGTGGGCTGGTAGGCTTTGTAGACGATCCCCTGCCCCCCACTACCGATTTTCTCGCGCAAGCGGTAACCCCGAACAGTACGGTTACTTAATGTAGCCATCATTCCCCTCTCCGAGTGGTACATAACCTGATGTTACGGTCAATTTTCAACTTCGGTCGTGGATTCCCCCAAAATTCCCCCTACAGGGGGAGGAGACAATCCCCCCTATCTTTTCCGTACAGTAACGGCATCGAACGAACAGCTTGTCGAGGGTAGCAAGATGAAGACCGACACTTACCACTATCAGCTGAACCGTGAACAGCGTGACCGCTTGCTCCGCGCCGCAGAACGACAACGGCTCGTCCGCATCGCTCTTGAACGCGCACCGAAATCACGCCGGCAGTATGTCATCGCGCTGATCGCGATGGCACAGTCGCTATTTCGGTGATCACCTGCAACCGGATAGTCAGAAACGAAGGGGAGTAAAGTGAACAAGGTGACAAAGCTCAGCGTGGTGGTCTTGTTGCTGGCGCTGATGATGTACTCGTCGAACGCGCTCCAAGCTCAGGAAATCACATTACCTGATGATGGATCAACAGAACCTTATCATCCCGGACTCGTCAGCTTCCGGGTTGGGATCTACTTCTATAATACAGGTCATTACGAACGCGCACTACAAGAATTCACCATCACGACCGATGGATTACCCAACTGGGGCATCGGTTTCGCGGCGCGGGGCGACACGTATGCTGCCTTGGGCGAATACGAACTAGCCATTGCTGATTACGACCGCGCCATCAGTATTTTCCCCGACTTCGTAAGTGCCCTCTACACACGAGGACGCGCCTATCACGCGCTCGGTGAAACAGAGCGAGCGGCAGCCGACTATGCTAACGCTATCGGGCAAATGCCGGAATATGCCTTGCCCTACTGGGGGTTGGGCGATATTCTGCTCGAGCAGAGCGACAAGGTGAACGCGCTAGCGAGCTATCGCCAGTATGTCGCCTTGATCGGGGAAGCCCCTGACGAGCAGGTGCTGGCGCAGATCGAGCGACTTGAGCAAATTGCCGTACCCAACATCCTATGATACTCGCAGAGCGCACGTTGCTCTGGGGAGCACTTGATGTACTCCCCAATTCCAATTCTCTCACATCGAAGAAATCGCTTGATCACTACACAATACCTCCCGTATTCTGGTTCCATCTTGAGTTGCTCAAGGTTGGAAACACCTTTTGTATAGGAGACGAGGAAAAGCCTGCAGAGGCAGATTACTTACGAATTCGCCGATTTTCATACCTTGTCGGTGCTTACGAAGGAATATTGACAGGTGCAGTTGCTGTATAAGCACAACTTGTTCAATAAGAGCGCTTCAGCAACCTAGTGAGAGGAAGGAGACAACCTCTCACTATACTACAACCCTAAGACACCACACATTATTTTTTACAACCTAAACGTAGGGAACGTCCAGGAAAATCAACGTTGCTTGGGAAACTTCATTTCGGTCATGGTAACCCTTACTCAGCTCATCTTCAACGGGTTTATAGTGTGCCGCCATCCCGCCACCCGACTTATGAACGTGCAATGTCCATTCTTTTGTCTCATTAAAATAGTAGGCTCTCCCCGCGTTCGCGCCTCCAAAGTCCCGTGTCCCCGCAACAAGCGTAAGCTGTTTCTTGCGGATGAGCCGCTGAAAAAGCAACGGCATCCCTTCGTCTAGATCATTGATTGTCCGGGCATCGGCCACATCACCTTCGCGTTGGCTGAATTCTTCAACCTGTGAAATTGCTCTCTGAATCAAAGGAAGCCATGTTCTATTAAAGTAACTCTTTGTTTCATCAACGCCAGCATCAGCGACTTGACCTAGTATAGCCGTATTTTCCCGATCAATTCTACTCTCTCGAGTACGCGCCAAATCGAGAGCACTCCCTAGAGTGTGTTTTTTCTTTGTGAGTGCTTCAGCATCCACAACTTCACCCGCATTGGCACGTTTGAGTTTAGCCAGCACGTCATTAATTTCAATTTCGGTATCGTCCATGTGCTTTCGCAGTTCGTTGCAGACCTTCTGAACAGGCGAAAATATGCGTCTTTTGTTCTTTCCCGCGGTTTTGGCCGCTTTCTGGGTGTCAGGAATTGAGCCGATTACACGTTGAATATCTATACTATGGGCATTGAGCAGTTGTATGACCGCCCGATTGCCGATGGTCCGTTGCAGATGCAGAATACTCAGGGTTGAAATAGTGTTCTCAGCCAATGGAGTAAGGTTTTTGTTGGCACCGCGGTCTTGCTGTGGTCCTTGATGCTTTTGCGAATGTAGACTCTGCAATTTCATTAACGTTATTCCCATGCCCATGAACGAATATTTCAAATTATAATGTAGTTCGCGGAATTTGTTGAACCTATTTTACGGCAACCGTTCACAGCGAATCACGGGGTTTTCTAAATCGCACAAGTCTAAGAAGCCATATGAAAATTCCTGTTGGGTAGAATGGAGGTGCAACCCAAACCAACTACCAAACAGGAAGAAACCAAGTGTCTCACAGAAACAAGGTCTACACCAGCGATTTGAGCGCTAAGCAGTGGGACACGATCCGGGAACTGCTGCCGCTGAAAAAACAGGGGGCAGGACGACCAGTGGAAATTGACATGCGTCAAGCGGTCAATGGGATGCTGTACATCGCCAAGACGGGAAGCCAGTGGGAGAATTTACCGGGGGAGTTTCCCCATTATCAGAGCGTTTACTATCATTACCGGAAATGGTGCTTGGATGGGACGTGGGAACGGGTCAATCTGGCGCTGATGAAAATGGTCACTTTTGGACAATAATAGGGGGTTTGCGGGTTTTTTGAGGGGAGAAGTGTCCACCGTGTACATACAGTGCCCCCTCTCCCAGTGTCCCCAGAACCGCATTTTGTCCACTATCTCCGATAGCCCTAGCCCCGACTCCGAGACATCATCCCACCCTATTCTCAATCGATCTCTGGCACAGTCGCACCGTGATTGAGGGCGCATACAGATGCTGGGTCATAGGGAGCGAAGAGCGCCTTGAAATTAGAGAAGCCGCCGATGCGCCGGCACTTTTTTCGCGGCATCTCCGCTCCTGGATAACGGTTATCCCCCAGGAGTTTGAAACATGGCTTGGCAAGACATCGAGCTACGTGAGCGCGAAGAACTTTTGAAACTTTATGAGCTTGGCGACACAGAAGTGATCGCCCTTCGTGCCACGCACTACGGGATGAAGCCGACGAGACTCGAACGAAAGCTGCGCGACCACCGCTACTATCGGGATCTGTTCGTGGGTGACCCACGACAAAAGTCCGACGTTAGGTACTTATCGTCTCGAATCAGCGGCAGAACCTGCGAAATGACTATAGAATAAGTCAATCTATGTGAAACCTATAGTCCAATAGAGCAGGCAGAGCCGCAGTGACCTATATCTTTGTGTCCTACGCCAGTGCTGACCGCGAGTTCGTCGCGCGGCTGATTCCTGATCTCCAGAATGCGAACATCACCGTCTGGATTGACCAGCTCAACCTGAAAA
>CALKIA010000175.1 GCA_937988705.1 uncultured Chloroflexota bacterium
CCACGTTGTTGATCAGCGTGGGGAAGCCCCACAGCCCCGCCTCAGCGGGATACGGCGGACGCGGACGCGGTTGACCGCGCTTGCCTTCAATCGACGCCATGAGCGCGGTTTCTTCGCCGCACACAAATGCGCCAGCGCCTAAGCGCACTTCGAGATCGAAGCTGAACGGCGTGCCGCAGATGTTCGAGCCGAGCAAGCCCTGCTTCTGTGCCTGCCGGATCGCCTGTTTGAGCCGCTTGACCGCCAGCGGATATTCCGCGCGGACGTATAGATAGCCGCGATCAGCGCCGACCGCATACGCCGCAATGATCATGCCTTCGATCAAGCGGTGCGGTGACGCTTCCATCACACTGCGATCCATGAACGCGCCGGGGTCGCCTTCGTCACCGTTGCAAATGATGTATTTATGCGCGCCCTGCGCCTTCGCGACCGTGCTCCACTTCAAGCCCGTGGGATACCCGGCCCCGCCGCGACCGCGCAATCCGCTCCGCGTGATCGTCTCGACCACTTCGGCGGAAGTCATTTCGGTCAGCGCCTTGATGGTGGCTTCGTAGCCGCCTTCGGCAATGTAATCATCAATTTCGTCGGGGTTGAGCTTGCCCGCGTAGCTCAGGACAATACGGGTTTGTCGAGTGAAGAAGGGGCTTTCGACTGGATATGCCAGTCGTTCGACTGGTTCATGGTCGAGGCTGGCGATAATTTCCGCCGAGTCCGCGGGCGACACCGATTGGTACAAGCGGTCTTCCGGATCAATGCTCACCATCGGACCAGCGGCGCACAACCCTTTACACCCGCCGGGGCACACAGCACAGTCGTGCTCCATACCCTGCTTGGTCAGTTCTTCTTCCAGCGCTGCCTTGATGGCATCGCTGTGGGAAGCGAGACAGGCCGTCCCCATACACACAAACATGCGATGGCGATACTTTGAGCGTTCTTCCTGCTCCAAAGCAGCGATACGATTGAGTTCTTCAGCGATCATTTGAACAGTGCCTCGACTTTCGCGGCGGCGGCATCAGGCTCCAGTTTGCCCGCAACTTCGCCGTCGATGGTGGCAGCAGGTGCTAAACCGCACGCGCCCAAACAGCGGGCAATCGTGAGGGACACCCGGTTATCCGGCGTGGTTTCGCCGATTTCAAGACCGAAGTCCTGATGTAAGCGTTCAAGAATGGCCGGTGCGCCTTTGATGTAGCACGCCGTGCCCATGCAGACGACACACGCATGTTCACCTTGCGGCTTGAGGTTGAAGAAATTGTAGAAGGTGGCCACGCCATAGACGCGGCTGGGGGGAACATGGAGGTTATCGGCAACAAACTGAAGTGCGTCTTCGTCTAAATAACCGAACGATTCTTGTACCGTATGCAGAGTTTCAATGAGCGCATCCGGCGAGAACCCATACCGACGCATCGTCCCCGTTACAATTCGCCAGCGTTTGTCTTCTGACGGGGGAGACTTCGCCGCTGCGGGCATCGTGTTTCTCCTTATGTAGCTCCGATCAAGTCCGGGAGGTATTCCTCCCTGACAATAAGTGTAGAGCTACACGGGAGCATGGCGCACGGCAGAAGCTCCCTTTCGATTGTGACAATTGTCACAAGAAAATCTTAATCCAGAGCTGCATCCAACACGGTGAGGCGCAGCGCGTCGAGGACTTGCAGGGTAAGCAGGGTGCGCAGCGTTCCGCCAAGTTCAAGTTCCGCACCCGCAAAATTGCAGTAGTCGCCAACTCGCGCCTTGAGATGCGACCGATCCGGCCCAATGCCGTGATCCGGGAGTGAATACGCCGCCGACCACAGGTTAATCAGTGGAATCTGCTCCGCTTCCGCAATGTCAAGCAGCGCCATGTTCATTGCCAGCGACAGTGGGTACACATCCGTGCGTTCGGCGAGCACAACGAAGGTCGTCAGCACGGGGATCACGCCGCTGGCGATTGATTCCTGGACGATCTGAGTGACCGACGCGCGGTAGTCGTCGGCAGTGAACGCCAGCACATCACGCCCACCAAGCATCAGCACGGCGACACTCGGTTGACTCACGCGGTACTCGCACGCCAGCGGCGACTCGCCCCCGGCGCAAACGGGATTGGTCGCCCAGAACGGGTCAAGCACGGCAGCGCTCGTGAAACCGCGAAAGGCTGCGATACTCGACCCGGCATGGGTGAACGAATTGGCGCTCACCGCATCTGGCGACACCGAGAAGAAGTCGACCGAGGCGCGCAGGTCTTCATATTCACCCCATTGGCACAGATCACCGTTCTCCAGCCCAATCGACTGTAAGAAGTCGCCGTTGGTGGTGTTGCTATCGCCAATAGTCGTGAATACATCGGCGCGGTTGCCAAGCACCTGCCCCGCCGCGAAAATCTCCGCGAGGCGCGGGGAATCCAGGTTGTAGAGGATGGGCGTAGCAAGGAGGCGTTCCTCCATCGCGGTGATGTCATCCTGCGCGGAGACCCGGATTCCAGTCACCGCAAACAGCAGGAATACCACAAGTAGACCCCACCCCCCGCCCCGCCCCGAATTCAGGGAGGGGAGAAAGATGTTTGCGCCCTTCGCCCCTCTCCCCGCTTGCGCGGGAGAGGGGTCGGGGGTGAGGGGTAGAAAAGTTTTCAGATTTTGCATATCTAGCGCCTCACCACACCCATCGATTCCAATTCCGCGCCGATCCGTTCGGCGAGCAGACGTGTCCCTTCCGGCGTGAGGTGCACAGGGGTGTCGGTGAATTCGTCCGGCGGGATCAGATCCCATAGGTCAAGATAGTTCTGACCTTGCAACACCGCGCTGAGCAATTCGCGATACTGATCGTAGGCCCAACGCGGATAGAAGCTGTTGTAACGAATATCGCTGTTCTGCCCGCTGCTGATGTAGATCGGCTCGTTGACGATCAGGAAAGGTATGTCTGCTGTCCAGCGGATACCAGCTTGCAGTACGTCGAACGCCAGATCATCCAGTGTTTCTTCCTGCGTATGTCCAAACCAAGAATAGTCCGCCTCAAAGTCGGACTGGCGGAGAGTAATCTCTTCAGGCAATGCCTGATCGATGTCCGTTGCCGCCCACGCCAAGCCGTGCAGCTGCAAGCGCAGCCAGTCGGCGATCTCGCGCCGCTGCCCCACAATGCTCATGTCCACAAGGGAAGCCGACTGAATAAATCGCGGATCGTTCAGGTCAATTGAGGAGGTAAGATCATCAGTAGTGACAGAAGCAATCTGCGCAGTTGCTTCTGCAACCAAGCGACGATTGCTTTGCACAATGGGTAGTTCGACCTGTTGAGTAGCGGGCAGAGATTGGGCTGTCACCAACCAGAGGATCGCATCCGGTTGATACCGCAGCCCTTCGTAGAGCATGAGCAGGTCTTTGGCGACCGCCAAACCGGGATAACCGAGGTTGTACACTACTACACGCCGCCCGCCAGCACTGGAATAACCCAACGCTTCGAGCTGCGCCGCGAATGTTTGATCGGCTTCCACCAACCACCCCCACGCCATCGAGTCGCCGACAATAATGACGCGAAACTCGTCAGCGGCTTTGGGTCGGCTTAGCTCATGTGCGGCAAACATCGCCGGAATCGTGCTCAGGCTGAGGTTATGAGCGATGGGCGCATTCTCGCTGTAGGGCAAACGAAGGCGACCGGGAACCAGCGTGTTATAGACGGACACGCGCCCCAGAGTATCCAGCGGGTTAGCAAGCGCATAGACCAGATTGCACAGCGTGAACAATATCAGCGTTTTGACGGCTATACGGATCAATTTGCCCCACGTCATGATCCACCTCCGATCAGCAACCGCACGCCTTGACTGAAGGGCAGCACAAACCACACCCAGCCGAGCACGACATAATGGAAGGTGATGAACCACGAGACGGCCGTCCATGCGCGCTTGTGCGCGGGCTTAGCGGCTAAGCTGCGATACCATGACCGCGTGCGGTCGCTCCACTGCTTATGCACGAACAACCCGAAGCCATGCCACACGCCCCAGACAATGAAATGCAGTTCGATCCCATGCCACAGGCCGATGACGATCATCGTCGCCAACTGCGCGATCAACACGTTGAGCACGGGATGCCACTTGCGCTTGATCATGGCGCGGGAGAGCGGCGAAAAGACATAGGCGCGCGCCCATGCGCTGAGCGTCGCGTGCCAACTCTGCCAGAAGGCGGTCAGGTTGGTTTTAAGGTAGGGTCGGTTGAAGTTCTCGGGCAGACGAATCCCGAACAGGATGCCAATGCCGATGGCGATATCACTGTAGCCGCTAAAATCGAAGAACAGACGCAGCGCGTAACCATACAGGAACAAGGCCAGCCCCGGCAGGCTCGTGATCTGGTCGGCGATTGTCGGGTTGAGCGACACTGTCAGCGCGAGGCTGTCGGCGATCACGAACTTTTTGAGCAGCCCCATAGCAATCCGCGCCAATCCATCACTGAAACGCTGCGGGTCGAGGCCGCGCATGTGCGGCAATGCGCGGTAATCCGTGATAAAGCGTTCGGCCCGGTCGATTGGCCCGGCGACAAAGGCCGGGAAGAACAGCACATAACTGGCATATTCCCGCAAACCGAGCGCGGGCAAAATCCCAGATTGACGGTCGCGCAGCGTGTGGATGAGGCGGAAAGCGATATACGAGAAACCGAGCCAGTTGAGATCGCGCATGCTCGCCAGTGTCACATCTTGTCCGGTCGCGCCGCGCCACGCGCCGCTGATAGCGGCGGCCAATGGATTGGTGCGCCACAGCACAAAGATCGCCACAATCAGCAGGATCAACGCGCCGACGGGCAATAAGCGCCGCCCGCCGACGATGAGCACGCCCGCGACGAGCAGCGCCGCGACCACCATCAGCGGATCAGGTGGGCGCGATGGGGTGATGCGCCACGCCTCATCGACCAAGCGCATGAGCGCCAAGCCGATGATCAGCGCGCCGATGACCGCCAGCGCCGCCTTATCGTCCCACGTGACCGAATCGGTTTTCGGGCGGCTGAACCACCACCCCGCCAGCACCAGCGTGAGAGTGAGCGTTGGTAAAATGAAATCGCTGAAGCGGATCGGCAAGAACGGCTGGAACACATACACGCCGATCACGCTGATGATCAAAATCAGCCAACCCCGCCACTGGGACGGGATCAGGCTGTAGACAAACGCTCCAACAATGAACAGGAGGATGACCGGGAGATCGAGCGTCACAAGTTAGAAGCCTTGATAAATCCACTGCGGCGCGCTGTCAGTTGTAACAATGATCAAGGCGATGATCAGCAGACACAGGCCGAGAGCGATCCGATTTTCACGCGAGAACATCCGTTGGATGAAGTTGGGGGTAATCTCCGGCTCGCCGCTGGCGGAAAGTCGGGATTCTGGGGTCTGGTCGCTCATCAACCGGACTCGCCGCACCATTTCCATTCGCCGTCTTCCTGCACCACACGGTAGGACGAGAGCGGGAAGCGGTTCGTTTCCGTGCCGTAGGTCGCGACAATCTCGCCCGTACAGGTGACGACATCCGTATCACCCTGCCGCGTGCAGTCCATGTTTTCGAGGCGCGCGCCTTCGACGGTCGAGAACGAGTTGACTTCGCGGCTAAACAGCGCTTCCATCGGGCTGCACAGCAGCGGACGCAACGCGTCACCATCGCCCGCGACTTTCGCCGTTAAATACCGTTCGACGACATCCGCAGGGTCGCCACCGCTCGCAGCGCCACCGCAGGCCGCCAGCGTTAACAGGAGAAGAATTAGTCCGAGTCGCTTCATTATATACATCAATCTCCGGGTTCGTCAGAAATGAGCGCCAGACGCAGGTCGTCCAGCATTTTTAAGCTGAGTAAATTACGCAGCGAAAGACCATACCACGACTCATGTCCGCTGTCATATTTCAGGAAGGTGAAACCGCTGCGATTCATGTGCGTGCCGTCCGTCGTTTCCAGCCCGTAATTGTCCAGCGGACGAGCCGCTGCCCACAGGTTGATGAGCGGAACTTCGTACTCTGCCGCCACGTCAATGACCGCTTGATTGAAATCCACCGACTGCCACCAGTATTCGTTCTCGGGGCTATAACTGAACGTCGAGAGCACGGGGATGATGCCGCGTTCGAGCGTAAACTCGACAATATCGCGCATGTTCTGCGCGAATTCCTCGGCATTGTTGTGCAGCACGTCGTTCGGGCCGAACATGATGAAGGCAATGCTCGGCAGTTTGCGGCGATAGTCGCATTCCAATGGCGACTCACCCGCGTTGCACAACGCCGGGTCCGCCCACATCGGGTCAAAGACCGTATAGGTCGCCATGCCAATCTGCGCGGCGACGCTCGCCAACGCCGTCGATTCACCGTAATAGCTGACTGTGTCAGCCAGATAGTCATAGGGGCCGAGCACCACCGCTTCCTGACTGATTACGGTCAGGTACATGGGATCCGCGGTGAGGCTGTCACCCACTTTCGTGATCACATTGGCACGGTTGCCCAATTCCTGCCCACGCGCAAACACGTCGAGCATGGCCGCACTCACCGGGCTGATGATCGGTGTGGCGTACAGCGATGCGACCGACAACGCCGGAACGTTTGCAGGATCGCCGTCAGGAATTTCGGCATTAATGGGGATGTCGCTCAGATGGAGGTCGGGGTTCGCGTTGAGGTAGCCTGTCGGCACCCAACCGCGAATCCCATCGTCGGGCGTCGAAACGAACAACCAGTTGCCAATGACATTGCGTTCGCGCGCTTCCACAGGCACCCCCGCCGGAAGCCAACGCAATTGAATATGACTGTCGCCGGGCCCGGCATAGAGGATCGCGTCCTGAAACGCGGTCATAACCGGGAAAGTGGTTTGCGCGCTGAGGGCACGCGTGAAAAGCAAACCGAGCAGAAGGACCAGAGTGAACTTGCGCGCCACAATAGCTCCGTGATGAAGGAAACAACCTGTCCTATTATGCGGAAATTCGCGCAAAAAGGGATAGGAGGTTTCCTTACAAATGCCAGAGCTGGCAGCGCTCAGCCATTAGCCGAAGCGGGCGACTGCTTTCGGCTTGCCGTAATTGCCTACTTCTTTATCCACCAGAAAGCGTTCTAGCGCCCGTTCAAACGAAGGCAGCGCCTCGGGGTAGTCTTTCATATAGTGCCCGTACTTTACTCGACTGGGTACACGCCCAGCCATGGAGAGGCGTTCGCTCTCCTCGCGATAGCGTTCAATCGCAAATGCGGCAAAATAGGCCGCCCGCGCATCATACTCGTCGTGAATTCTCTCAATCTCCGCTGCCGCATTTGGGCTGTAAGTGCGCACTAGGCGGGTCAGTTTACGTGCCAGTGCATGATGATCGGTCATCGTCCTCACCATTCCTTTCAAAGCGCATTACACATAATGTAAAACGTAATACAATTTCACGCTATGGGTCATTTGGATTATTTCATAACGAGTTACATAGCCGGATTGAGGGCGGCGAGGCGCAACCAACTGCGCCTCGCCCCGTCGAGGCGGCGGCTAGGCCACATGCCCCGCTTGATCGACCGCTGCCGCGGCGAGATTCAGCTTGACTGCTGGGATGTTGAGCGGCTTCTCGTTAGCGCGCACCAATCCGTTCCCCGCCCGCCCGGTAAAGGCACTGTCGAGGATGAGCGGCGCGCTGCCCGCGAAGTCTTTCCACGTGGTCTCGGCTTCGCCCTTCAGCCAGTAGTTGACCAGTTCGACGCCCTGCATCACCGAGTGATCCATGTTGCCGATTTCATAGCACCACGCGCCGAAGCGCCCCCGGCTGTAGATGCCGTGTTCGCGCAGGTACGGCTGAATCGTCGCCAGCGCTCCATTCCGATCCACGGTCGGGACGGGATAGCTGTAATCCACGTCGATCAGGTATGTGCTGGAAATGCGATCCAGATCGGCGGGTTCGAGCAGCTTGGTGTTGATCAGGCCTTCGACCACGCGATCGATAATCGTGGTCTTGTCTTCCGGTTTGTATTCGCTGCGGCTGGTTTCGGTCAGCAGCAAGAAATGATTCGGGTCAGGCGTGATATACGGCGAGTAGTTCGAGAGATACGTCACCCGGTAAAAGGGCGCGATCTCTTCTGGGAAATACAGCCAGCATTTCTCGCTCGGCGTAGGCCGCGCCACGCCAACGCCGACGATCAGGCCGCTGG
Source organism: uncultured Chloroflexota bacterium (assembly GCA_937988705.1). Taxonomy (GTDB): domain Bacteria; phylum Chloroflexota; class Anaerolineae; order Aggregatilineales; family Phototrophicaceae; genus Flexifilum. Next base: position 8,089 of record CALKIA010000175.1, read on the forward strand.
AATGATGCAGCCCGCGCGTCGCCAATTTGACCGGTTCCGGCACGTCTTGCAGACGATTGACCAGTAGATCGAGCGGCATGGTCGTGAGCAGCAGATCGTACTCGACCACCTCCCCATCGCTGAACGTGACCGTTTTCGCATGCGGATCGACAGCCACCGCCGATTTATTCAGATGCAGGTGGTCTTTGATGTACTTCTCGAACGGCGTGTACAGGCCGCCCGTCCCGCCATAGAGTGGATACTTGAATTTGTTGTTCGGCCCCCACCCTTTATCGGCAGAATCCATGAGCACATTTTGTAGGATGCGTTCAAGGTTCGGCATGGCGACCCGTTCGCCGAGCCAGTCACGGCTCATATGCGTCACAGGATGCGCCCACACCTTGAAGTTATAGGGCTTCATGAAATGCTTGGCGATGCCTTTGCCAAACTGCGCATCGATCAATTGATCGAAGGTCGTCGCCTGATTCACCGCTTCTGGATGCTTACCGGCTTCGATCAAACCGAGCAGGCATTCCAGCACCACCTCGCGCGGCAGATAATTGATGTTGTTCTGGAAGGGATAGGGTACGAACCGATCCATCATCCAGACCCACGCTTCGCGCATGATCTCGGTGTAATTGTCACCCAGCAGCTTATCGACCAGATCATCGAAGTATTTGTAATGCGAGAACATCACATGGCCGCCGATATCGTAGGTGAAACCGGCGCTGTCGACAAACGAAGTCGCTAAGCCGCCGATGTAGCTATTGCGCTCGTAGATCGCCCAGTTGCGATATCCCAATTCCTGCAGGCGGTACGCCGCGCCTAACCCGGTAGGCCCCGCGCCCAATATCACGATTTTCTGTTCAGGATGTCCATTCACGCTCATTGATTGATCCTCTTAGGATATCTGGGCGGTCGTTTTTGACTTGAGTTGTTCCGCATGCTGCACAGTTTCGATGACGAGTTTGCGGTCGATCAGGCGCTGGATGTGCCGCGCGATGCCGTCCCACGTATGCTGATTGAGCAGTTCGTCGGCGCGGGCGCGGTTGGACGAGCCCCCAAGCAGCACCTGTTCGGCATGGGCAACAAATTCCTCCGGCGTGTAACCGATGGACACCACGTCGCCATACAGTTCGATCACGTCGTGAATCGGGGTGGACACGATCGGCTTGTGGGCCGCCATGTATTCGAGCGTCTTGGTCGGGCTCAGGAAACGCGTGGACTCATTCATTGCAAACGGCACGAGCGCGACATCGAAATAAGCGAGATACGCGGGCAGCTGGTCATAGCTGCGCATGCCGATATAGTGCAGATTCGGCGCCTGCGGTAGATCAGCCGGGTCGATTTTGACGACCGGCCCGACGAGTGCGACGTTCCATTCCGGGTGCGCCGCCGCGAGATGGGCGAGCAGCGGCAAATCCATGCGTTCGTCAATCACGCCAAAGTAGCCAAGGATCGGGCCAGTCAGGGCAGCGAATTCGGGCGGGCAGGTAAAATTGGCGCGGCGTGCGGCCCGGGCAAAGTGATCAATTTCCACGCCGCTCGGCAGCAGATGCGTATTCGGGTTGTGTGCCAGCTTGTCGCGATACAGACTCACGCCACCGGTAAACACCACATCCGCTCGCGACAACAGCAGGTGCTCACGCTCACGCAGTTCCGCGGGCGCACCTTTGAAGGCCGCCAGCTGATCCATCACATCGTAGACCAGCAGCTTGTGGGGCAGCGCGTCGACGAAATCCGAGGCCATCGGCGTATACAGCCACAGCAGCGGACGTTTGATCCCCTGCCGATCGAGATAATCCAGCAAGCGTTCGCAGTACAACTGTGAGGTAAGCGGGTCACCGTGACCAATCCACCGATGTGCGGGGACGGGCTGCACAAGGCGCGCAACCGTCACATTGGAAGTCTTTTGTCCAGGGAAAATCTCTAGGAGGGGCTGCCCCTCGCCTTCGACAGTGACTGGTTCTTCCACAAATAAAACGCGGGTATTGCGGGCCAACCGCGACAGCAGATGCTGCGGCCGCTGCCACACAAAATCCCAGCGCAGGTGGCTGATACAGATTAGGTCACGCATTACATTTCACCTCTATTACAATTCATAACAACCCAGTTCATATCAATATTAATTTCACCATTAAGTTTTGTACATGGGTCAGGTGGCCCCGCAGAAATACCTCCTCCGTCTAATCGTGGTTCAACCCGGAGAGGCTTATACTGAATGTAATGTGGTAAGTGGGTCGTTCACTGCTGCATCAGTATTACGTTTTTAGTTACGAGGCTCTTCGATGTTACTGATTGACCACGCGCTCTATGTAAACGCCCCAATTAGCGTGACGTACCAGCACTGGACGCGCTACCCCGCCTTTCCCCGCTTCATGCAAGGTGTCATCAGTGTCAAGCGCCCAACCTGGACGCGTCTGGTCTGGCGAGCAAAGTACGCGGGTGAATTGGAAACCTGGGAAGCTCGGATTGTCACCAACCGTCCCAACGAATGCCTCGCGTGGGAAAGCGTGCAGCACCGCGCCAACCACATGCGGCTGGAATTTTCCCCCATGGCGCCGGATATGACTCTGGTCAAGCTGTTTGCCGAATACGAGATGCTGCATGTCCTCGAAGATGTCGGGGATACGTTGGGCGCGGTATCACGGCGGTTATATGGTGATCTGGTGCGCGCCCAGCGCCTGATCGAAGGTCGCTCCCCAATTCCCCAGACTGTAGTGGCTGCTTTGAACTAAGGATGAGTGTAGGAAAGTTCATGACTGACTTTATTTGCATCAGCGACTTACGCTGGCAGAGATTTCAACGCGTTTACGCGCTTCCGTGGAAGTTCGTCCATAAGCCCCGGGTGGTGTTCGTCGAGCCGCCGCTCGTTAGCCTCGGCGAAGGGTGTGCCAAGCTGGAGATCATCCCGCAGAGCGGCGCGTTGACGATCGTGCGGATGCGGATTCCGTCGCTCACGGCGCGGAAAATCGAACACGGACAACTCACGATCCAGCCGGTTTACAACGAACTACTGGGACGGTATTTGACGGAGAACAACTTTCATCTGCCACTGGTATGGCTGAACACCCCCGCGGGTGCGGGGTTTGCCGAGGTTATTCCGTCTCAGCTGATGGTGTACGCTGCGGTGCGAATTCAACCCGCGAAGACCACTGTCAATGTGGAGCGCCTGAACCCGGAAGCCATTCTGCTCACGGGGAGCGGTCGCTAACCTTCCCTAGGGACGCGGACGGTGACCCCACAGGCTGAAGAGGGTCACCGTCGGTCAATTCGAAGTTTGTGCCGCTTGCATGGCCGTCCAGCGCCACGTCAAGCGCCGCTGATGCTGACGCTGCTCCGGTGTCCACCACAACCGGATATAGGCGAACATCCCGAGAATCTGATCATCGGTGAACGCCGCACCGAAGGCCGGCATGGGGAACTGTGCCAGCGGATTCTGAATCCCCTGACGAACTGTCCGGATGAGCAGTTGATCGGGGTGCATCCAGGTGTGCCCGGTCGAGTCGTGGGCGGGAACGGTCATCATGCCAAGATCGAGGGTCTGCTGAATCGACTCCTGAAGCTGTCCTGCTCCCTCATAGCCGTGACAATGCGCACAGTACAGGTCATAGTTCCGCTGCCCTTCAATCAGGACAGGATCGGTGAACGCGGTCGTGGGTACCGCTTCGGGCGGCACCAGCAGCACATCCAGCGTCGGCAGGGGTGGCTCGGCAATCTGCCCGCAGCCCACAAGGAACAAGACCAGGCAAAGCAGCAGCGTAACCCGCAGCAGCATGTGAGTATCTCCTTCATCAGCATTTCCGAGCCAAACGGGCGAAATGCGACGATTTTCAGTTTACAGTACGGTACGCTATAAGGGTAACCGAGTGAAACGCGTTAAACATCTGTTGATCATCATGCGATTGCATAGCGTTTGTAATCGGTTATCTTGTGCGGATGTTCCTCCTCAACGGTGAGATCGTGAATCTGCAATACTTCCCCGACTTCCGACTGCATCAGCACGACGACATGATA
>CALKIA010000176.1 GCA_937988705.1 uncultured Chloroflexota bacterium
TGGTAGGGACGAGATATATCTCGTCCTGTTTTGGAGTCTTTCAGACACTGGCTTAGCGGTTAGCTAACTGCTTTCCACGTATTCGCGGCGCACGCGCTCGGTGAAATCGACCAGCGCACGTTCATCGTAGTCGATCCCCAGTATTTCCCACATCAACGCGGTGAAGACCACGCCGAGCGAATGCTCGTAACGCACCCCGGCGGGTTCATCCCCGCAGATAACCGCTTCCACGCTTGGCGCGTGATCCAGCAGCAGAATCACCCCGGCGACGTAGCGCGCCCACCGAGGCAGCGGCCGGTTCAGAATGGTGCGTTTACTTTTGGCGCTCTGGCGGCTGAAGGTCGCCTGTGTTTCTGACTCCACATCGTAGATGGTGTAACGATCTTCATCTGCGGGCTTAGCCGCCGCCCACATTGTACGTCCCGGTGGGGCGATTACCCAGTGCGGCGGTGTGTCGGGATAGAGCGTTTGATAGTGGACGAGTAGGCGGATGGGGGGATCGACGGGCAAACGCACAGAACAAACCTCAATCAATGGTAGAATTGAGACAATCTTACCGGAAAATCCCGAAATTCGTTGAAGATGCGAAAAATCCTGCTCCCTAGTCTCATGTTGTTGCTCCTCGCCACCCGGCTTTTCGCGCAAGACCTACCGCCGGCTCCGGCCACCTGCGATGTGCTCGCGGTGTGGACGGCGGCGAGCAATGCGTGTACCAGTCGCCCATCCGGTTACGTGTGCAACGGCGGATCAGCCCCCGTGGTCGAGCCGGTCGGTCCGGTCAGTAATGCCCTCGGCCCGATTGGCGCCTTGGTCGAAGCAGACGCCGTCGATTTCATTCGCACCGCTCCGTTCGCGGGCAATGGGGCGACTTCCGGTGTAGCGTGGCTGCGTGTGACCGGGGTGCTGAATTACACCATGCTCATGCTCGGCGATGTGTCGCTGCGCGATGCCTCCCCGCCCGACTTCCCCGCGTGGACTTCGCTCCAATTAGAGACGAGCGTCTCCGCACCCGGCTGTGGTACCGCGCCGATCAGTGCGCTGATCGTGCAGAGTCAGCTGGGCACAGCCGCGCGGATTGTGGTCAACGGCGCTTCCCTGCTGCTCAACGGCACCGTCATGACCATCACCGAAGCGGCGCGGACGCGCTTCATCGCGCTATCGGGGCAGCACAGTCTGCTCGCGTTCGGCACGGAGCGCACGCTGTACATGGGACAGGAAGTCAGCGTCACCCGTGATGCGGCGAATCCATTTGCGCCCGGCGATGTGCCCAGCGATGCCTTTCCGCTCGATCCCTCGTTGCTGCTTAACCTGCCCGTTGCGCTGTTCGACCGCCCCGTGATTTTGCCGCAGCCCGGCTTCGTCATGACGCAGGGCGCGGTCAATTTGCGCTCGTCACCCGATCAATACGCCGGTTTGATCCTGCAGGTGCCTGCGGGACAGGTCATGGCCGTGTTAGGGCGTAACCCCGAAGGCACGTGGTATCACGTCCGGCTTGAAACGGGCGAAACGGGCTGGATGCTGGGCGAACTGCTGGCGCAAAATCTCGGCACGATTTCGGCAGTCTACTCCGAAACGCCGCTGCCTCCCCAACGCTACGGCGATCTCGGTACGCGGGCGCAGGTGTCGGCTCCGGCGGGCGCAGCGCTGCGTCAGGGGCCAGAAATCAGCTTTCCGCTAGTGGTGACACTGCCGGATGGCACTGTCGTCAACTTGATCGCACGCAGCCCCTACAGCCCGTGGGTGAAAATCGAGGTAGGCGGCTATTCTGGCTGGATCTCCCTGATTGCCCTGCAAACGCAGGCCTACATCGAGGCGCTGCCGGTCGATGCGTCCGTGCCGCTGCCGCCGCCCACGCCCCTGCCGACGCAGGTGCCGGGGACGTTTGGCAATGCCTTCCCGGACCCGAATGCGGACGGCAACCCGTAAAGGCGATTTCTCTTGCGCTGCTGCTCACTGGCCTTTAAGATAGTCTTTTCGCAGTGAAGGAGGCGCGATGGAACATAATCCTGCGGTGGAATTGTTTCTGGCGATTGGGCTGATCGTCGTCGCGTCGCGCATCGGCGGCACCATTGCCCGGCGCTTCCGTCAGCCGCGCGTGCTGGGCGAACTGATCATCGGCGTCATTCTTGGCCCAACACTGCTCGATTTGCTGCATCAACCGGTGTTTCACGGCATCGAGCTGCAGGAGACGATCAAGCTGTTCGCGGAATTGGGCGTCTTGCTGCTGATGTTCATCGTCGGCCTTGAAGTCAACATGGGCGAACTGGCCAAAGTCGGACGCGTCGGTGTGATCTCCGGGTTCGCCGGAGCATTGGCCCCAGTCCTGCTGACTATCCCCCTCGTGCTGCTCTTTCAATACGCGTGGCAGCCCGCGCTGTTCGCCGGGGTAACGCTGGCCGCGACTTCGGTGAGTATTTCCGCGCAGGTGATGTTGGAATTGGGCGTGCTGCGGACGAAAGTCGGCAACGCGCTGCTGGCCACCGCGCTGATCGACGATATTGTGGCGATTCTGCTCGTTTCGCTGACCGTCGCCGTCACGAGCAGCACTGAAGCGAGTAGTTCGGCGGATTTGGGATCGCTGGTGGCAATTGTCGCGACCATGGCACTGTACCTCGTCGGCGCGTTTTTGCTGGCGTGGTTTGTGCTCCCGCGGGTGATGAACTGGCTGGCCAACCGTCCGTCGCTGGCGCAGTCGTATGGCATTCCCGCCTTCGCGCTGATCACGCTGTTGGTGTTCGGCTGGTCGGCGGAAGAACTCGGCGGCATGGCGGCGATCACCGGGGCGTTTCTGGCGGGTATGGGCTTCAGTCGCTCCAAAGAGCGCGTGCGCCATGAGATCGAAACGGCGATCAGTGGGATCGCATACACGTTTCTCGTACCGATCTTCTTCGTGGATGTTGGCTTGCAGATCGACCTGAGCGCGTTCCCGCTGACGGCGCTGCCGCTGGCGCTACTGCTGCTGGTCGTTGCCGTCGCCTCGAAGATTGGCGGCTGCGGTTTGGGTGGTCGCCTTGGTGGTTTCGATACGGCTGACTCACTGCGCTTGGGCGTATGTATGATCTCACGCGGCGAAGTTGGCTTGATCATCGCGGCGCTGGGGATTGGCGTGGGCGTGTTCAGCGCGGATGATCCACTGTTTTCGTCGCTGTTTCTGGTGATCCTCATCTCGACATTGATCACGCCACCGCTCGTGCGGGCGATATTTAAAGGGGAGCAGACTCATGAAATTAGTCGTGCTGATCACCGCGCAGGTTGAAGATGGACTCGATGTGGCGCTGGCATGGCAGGAGGCGGGCGCGCCGGGGGTAACCATCGTCCGCGCGCACGGACTCCATGCGTTGCAGCAGGAGATGCGACATGGGGCGGTGGAACTGCCGCGTATGGTGTCTTCGATGGCGGCGGTGATGTCCTCGATCCTCGATAACATGGAGGCGCGCAATCACATGCTGCTCTCGCTGGTCGCGGATGATCTGGTCGATACGCTGATCGCCGCGACCAACGCTGTCCTCGGCGACCTCACCGACCCGAATCACGGCATTCTGTTTGTTGTGCCCATCGAGCGCGCGATCGGCGTGCGCGATCACCGACCGGGGCCATAAACCGGAGATGAGTCCGCTTGATCGGGACTTGTCACGACCACCCTTTCTGCTATAATTCCCGCCAGATTGGGGGATCGTCCAATGGCAGGACAACGGCCTTTGGAGCCGTGTATCTTGGTTCGAATCCAAGTCCCCCAGCAGGATTGGAGCAGATTCGAACATGCTCCGGATGAAACGGCGGGAACAGCCCCGCCGTTTTTTGTTACCGTTTTCCCTCTTTTGCGTTGTTCGCTGACATTCCGAATTTCATCAGTCAGTTCACGTAAATAAGCAAAAGGGGTTCTCAATTCCAGTGACACATTTCCTGCATCATTCACAACGACCCGATGCACAACTTGGCGCAGAAGTTCTTTCTGGTCTCCACGCTCTAGGCCATTATACAACTCTCCAATGCGCGCGATAATTTGGAGTGCCATTTCGAGGTTGTCAACATGCACTTGATGGTTGAGAGAGAGGGTATCCAGTGTCCGGCGCACTTGGCTGCGTCGATCTTGCCATTCAGCCCACAGTCCATTCCAAACTTCCTCTGAGATCTTACCTGAGGCAAAAAGTCGTGCAGTTCGGTTTTCTTCCTCATCAATGCCTTTGAGATTTGCCTCAAGCCGTGTGCGTTCATCGGGACGACTGCTACCAATCTTCGTGTTCAGGTCATGAGTATAGGCTGCACGAATGAGGGGGAGCATGTCTGGATCAACCTGAATTCGGGTCAGTTCCTTTGCAACCAGTTCATCAATTTCCGCGCAAAGAAAACTAGCACCGCCGGCCTCCGCAATGCGGTAGTAGGCCGTGCCACCTTTGGAGCGTCCCGCATTTGAGGTTGAGCCAGTCAGCCGACGAGTTTGAGTTTTTTGCCTAGCTCTGTAATAGATTAGTCCTGAGAGCAAGTACTCCTGTTTTCGTCGCACTGTTCGCTGGCTATTGCGTCGCTCCAGAATCTCTAAACCGCGCTCAAACTCTTCGGTACTGATCAATGGTTCCCAGTTGCCACGCAACGTTTTCGGTGGTATTCCGTTGCTTTCGCTGACCACCCAACCGGCATATGTCCAGTTGTGAAAAACATGCGACAAGGTGCTGATGATTGCTTTGCGTTTCCCAGTTGCTGCAATTTCTACGAATGGACGACCTTTGAGATGACGATAGCCGCGAGCGTGTAACGCCTCTGCAATTTCCGGCAGTGTCAGTCGATCCTCAAGTAGGAGTTCCCACGCATAGCGCCAGATGGGGGCACGTTCGGGATCGAGTTCAATCCAGTGGTCAACTCGCCCTAAGTCTTTCTTCTTATCGAGATCGGTCTTGCCCGACATATTGATATAGCCGTCAGGAGCAAGGTTGGCGAAACCGCCGGCCTTAAGTTTGGCCCGCAAGCCGCCTTTCACGCGCACGCCGAGTAACTGCGACTCCCGGCGAGCGAGCGTGAAAGTCATCGTGACCAACACCCGCTGATCCATATGCATCGGGTCGATGTCCGGCATATTTGCAAAACGAACCGCGACGCCGAATTCATGGAGTTCATCAATCGCGCGCATCGCCTCCGTGTCATTGCGGCCAAACCGGTCTGCACGTTCAACGATGACATGGGAGAACTTGCCCATCCGCGCATCGTTCAGAAGGCGCTGGTACTCGGGACGGTTCGGGGTCGTGCCTGTGAGCACATCAATGTACTCGTCAAATACCGGCATCTCCGAACGCTTTAAGACGTTTTCTTCAATCACAAACCGCTGCCGGGCACGCGAGAGCTCCGGTTTCTGATTCTCATCACTGCTCGTTCGGAGATAGACTGCCCATCCCGGTTGCGGCGGGACGGGTTCACCTCGTTTCCGCTTGTCGTACGCCATTTGCTACTAACCCCATCAGGTATCCATGAACCGTTCATCAGCTTCACAATACCCGATTTCGCCTACTTCGTGATTTCCCCCCCCAGTTTCTCCATAGATGGATGTTGGATCGGCCTGCGCCGGGGTTCGAGACAGGATCTCAGCCACCTTGAAGAGGCGCTTGACGAGTTGTTCAGCATTGGGCATTTCCATAACGGTGCTCATCGCACCTCACCCGTTTCCCCCGCATGGGCTAATTCTGCGCGTTCGCGTTCAGTCACCGCCTGCTTGACAACGGTATAGATGAGATTAGCCAGTGGACGATCTTCTTCATCCGCCCAGATTTCTAACTTGTCGTACAACGCCTGCGGCAGTCGAAAGGCGATCCGCGCGGCAAAGGGTACATCTCGATTCATCTTGGGTCTCCTCTTGGTACGGCGTGTCACCAGAGTAATCGAAAGCCCGGATGCTCGTATGCGACTTTTTGCCAATCAGCTGTCAAAAATTGACAATCAGTGGATCACTTTTGACAGACTGACAAAATGGTACCTAAACCCTACCATTCGCAGCTGCGCTAGGCTGTTTATTTCCCTCGTCGAACTCTATACTTCCCCTCAGCCTTTTATCTCATGAGGGACACAGTGATTACTTTGAAGCGTGCCGAACGCGAGCTGCAGGCGGTGATTGAGCGCCTACACTACGACTTTACCGCCTTTGATATCCAGAACTTCCTCCAGCACCTGCAGCAGCAGCGCCAACGTCCAATTCAGGTCGTCGACTTCCCCTTTACGGCGGAAATCTATGGCTTATGGGTGCCAGCGCCAACGACCGACTACATTTTCGTCAACGCGCACCTGCTGCCAGCGCATCGCGTGCACACGCTGCTGCATGAAATCGCGCACCTACTCCTCAACCATCGAGGAGT
>CALKIA010000177.1 GCA_937988705.1 uncultured Chloroflexota bacterium
AACCCTACGCGCAACATCGTCCTGCATTCCGCTGGCGTGGGAAAGACTGGGCGCTGATGTTTTTGAGTAACCCCAACAAATCCCTTTCTGAACCTGTCTCATGATTCACTAAACAATTACAATCATAATTCTGACGACTTACGTTACGTCTAAGGAGAACACCTGATGAAACGGATGCTGTGGTTCGTCAGCGTTATGCTGCTGCTCGTGTCGAGCGGCGTCAGCGCACAAACCGGGACGCTCACACCGGAACAAATCGCGCAGATTGCGCAGAGTGTCGTCGAAATCGGCGCCCTTAAGAATGGTCAGGTCGCCGGGATTGGGTCGGGCACAATCGTCAGCCCGGATGGCTTAATCTTCACCAACCGCCATGTTGTCGAGGGAGCGGACGACTTTTTGATCCTCATCCTGCAAGATCCGTCCGAGCCGCCCGTTGAGCGCTTCCTCGCGAGCGTGGTCGGCGTCTCGGAGCAAATCGACTTCGCGCTGCTGCAAATCGACCGCGATCTCGATGGTAATCAGATCAATACTTCGAACTTGAATCTGCCCACGCTGCCGCTGGCGTCGGAGCGGGCGCGGCTCGGCGAGAATATCTCGGTCTTCGGTTACCCCGGTTTGAGCGAAGGCTATCTCGTCTACACGGCGGGGGCGATCTCCGGCGTGCAGAACGAGACGATCAACGGGCAGCGCGTGCCGGAATGGTATAACACCGACGCCGAAATCTCCCCCGGTAACAGCGGCGGCACGGTCGTCAATCAGAACGGCGAATATATCGGCATTCCGACGGCCGTCCGCGCCGAGAATACGACGGGCGGGCGCCTGGGCGGCATCACGCCGCTGCCCGCGATCCTCGCAGAACTGGGCATGACCGCGCAAGAGATCAACGCAGGGCAGGTCGGCAATGAGCAGATCGCCGAAGCGCCGGCAATTTCCGGCGGCGGGAATCAAGAACTACTGACGGGCGTTGGGCTGGATTACGCGCTTGAGCCGAACTACGGCAGCTATGATCTGGAAGCAGGCTTCGAGCCCGATCCATTCACGCTGGAGGTGATCGCGGGCGGCGATATTGACACGGGTACGCTCAATCTCGGCGATCAATGCATCGGCCTTGCGACGACACAGCCGGATGTCCGCCTGAACTGGTCGGGGTCGGCGGAGCTGCTGCGCATCTTCTTTGCGGCGGAGAGCGCGAACGGCGATACCGCGCTGCTGGTCAACGATCCGCAGGGCAACTGGACGTGCAATGATGATTCAGCGCGTGGCAATCTGAACCCGGTGGTCGATCTGGCAAATCCGATCGAGGGGCAGTACGACATCTGGATCGCCAGCGGCGGCGATGATGTCAACGGCACGTTGGGCGTCACCGAACAGGCGAACGTCGGGCCGTAACCCCACCCCTCGCCTCTAGGCGAGGGGAATTGGCGCTGGGCTAGCCAATCTCGGTGAGGCGCTGGCCGCGGTCGACCACGTCACCCACTTTGACCAGCAGCCGTTTGACCGTCCCGGCGACCGGGGCGGTCACGCGGATTTCCATCTTCATGGCTTCCAGCAGCAGGAGGGTCTGACCGCGTTCGACCGCCTCACCTTCTGCCACCATGATCTCGCGCACCTGCCCCGGCATGTGGGCGGTCAGGTCACCGCCGCCCGCTCCAGCACCGCCGCGCTTCGCTCCGCGGGTTTCGGGCACGGTGAGTGTGTAGGTATCGCCGCCGACCGCGACATGGCGCTCATTCCCGGCGCGGACAACGTGGGTCGTCGAGCGTTCCTCGCCGATTACGAGGATCGTGCCGCCGTTGGGTGCGGCGCTGGTGCGCACGGGGATCACCTCACCGTCGATCTGTGCGCGATACGTGCCCTCCGACAGGCGTTCCAGTACGACGGTGTAGGTCGTGCCCTGATAGACGTAGCTGGCGATCATAGGCTGCCGCAGGCGGGCAGATCCGGCCGCAATTGCGCGGAGATCACATCCATTTCGTCGAGTCCCCATTCGGGGTAGACGAGCATGAACGCCGCCACGCGCTGATCGCTGATCGGGTCAACCCAGTAGCGGATGGTGTAGTTCGCGCCCGCATAGGTCGTGGCGAATTCGTGCAGACGCAGCCGCCCAACGAAGCACACCGCCGTTTCTTCCCACGATTCGTAGCTGGCGAACAGGGTATCCCACACGCCGTCGCTGTAAAAAGTATCGATGTCGTCGTCCGTGTAGCCGCAGTCGTAGTGCAGCAGTTCGAGCATGGCCACGCTGCCGTAGGCACTGTTGTTCCATGTGAAGCGCGTCATCGACGCGGTACTGGTCGCGGAGAGCATCCAGGCGGGGCTTTGCAAAATGTTGCCCTCGAACTTGGCTGCCTCCTGCAAATCACCTTGCTCCGGCGGCGCGCAGATGCTGAGGATCTGCGGATCGGCTGGCGCGAGCGCGGTGGGTGACGGCGTTAGTGTCGGCGCGAGGAGGCGGGCGGCGGTGCGTTCCGGCGTCGGCGTCATCTCCGCCATGAGCGGCGTCGGCGTGAACGTTGGCGTCATTTCTAACGACTGCACCACGGTGACCTGGACCGATCCGATCGGTTCAATCGGCATCACCACCGCCGAACTAATGCCGAAAAAGCCGAGAAAGCCGCCGACAAGGAGCAGTAAAGTCAACAATCCGCACATGGAACAATCCTTTTCAATAGTCTAACCTCACCGCGAAATCCCGCGCCCTCTGGAGAGGGGTGAGGTTGGTGTTATGAACCGATTCTAAACCCATCCGCGCGTGCCCACGGATCAGGGGTTTGCTGGGTGCTCGTACTCGCCGCGACGGTCCCCGACGTGGTCAGATCATGCAGCGCCGCCGCGATCAAGGCGACCGGTGGCAGTCCCGACGCCGCTGGGAGCAGTTCGGTGAGATGCGTCTCGATGAAGTTGGTATCGACTGTGCCCGCTTTGAACGTCGGGTGATTGATCAATGCGCGCAGGAATGTGAGATTGGTCGTCGTGCCGAGAATGACTGTATCGCGCAGGGCCGCGTCCATGCGCTGGATTGCGCCGTCCCGCGTCCAATCGTAGACGATCAGCTTGGCGATCATCGGGTCGTAGTGGATGGTGATGGCGTCACCCGCGCCCACGCCGGAATCGACGCGCACACCGAGTCCGCCCGGTGGGATAAATTCGAGCAGCGTGCCGACCGCGGGCAGAAAGCCAGTCTGCGGGTCTTCGGCGTACAGACGGCATTCGATGGCGTGACCGCGCTGCGTAATGTCCGCTTGCGTGAACGGGAGGGGTTCGCCCGCCGCAATCGCCAACTGCAATTTGACCAGATCCAGCCCCGTCACCATCTCTGTGACCGGATGCTCGACCTGCAAGCGCGTGTTCATCTCCAGAAAGTAGAACTCGCCGGTCGGTGCGGCGATGAATTCGACCGTGCCCGCGTTGACATAGCCGACCGCCCGCGCCGCCTCGACGCCCGCCGCACCCATACGCGCGCGGATCTCCGGTGTGAGCAGCGGTGACGGCGACTCTTCGATCACCTTCTGGTGGCGGCGCTGGGCGCTGCATTCGCGCTCAAAGAGATGGACTATGTGCCCGAACTGATCCGCCAGCACCTGAATTTCGATGTGCCGTCCCTGGGCGATGTAGCGTTCCAGAAACACGCGCGGATCGCCGAAGGCGTGCAGGGCTTCACGCCGCGCCGCTGCCAACGCTTCGGGCAGATCGCGCCGGTCGTAGACCACGCGAATCCCTTTGCCGCCGCCCCCGCCCGCCGCCTTGACCAGCACCGGATAGCCGATCTGATCGGCGGCGGCCCGGAAATCGGCGTCGTTTTGCGCTTCACTCTGGTAGCCGGGGACGAGCGGCACGCCCGCCTGACTCATCAGCGCCCGCGCCTCGGTTTTGACACCCATACGGCGAATCGCGTCCGGCGGCGGCCCGACCCACACCAGCCCCGCATCGATCACGGCCTGTGCAAAATCTTCGACTTCGGAGAGGAAACCGTAACCGGGATGCACGCAGTCTGCACCGGACTGCCGCGCCGCGTCGATCAATTTGGGGATGTTGAGGTAGCTGTCAGCCGGGTTGGCCGCGCCGAGCAAAACCGCTTCGTCGGCCAACTGGACATGGCGCGCGTTGGCATCCACCTCCGAATAGACGGCGACGGTCTTGAGGCCAAGTTCGTGACACCCGCGCAGAATGCGCACGGCGATTTCGCCACGATTAGCGATCAAACATTTGTGCAGGCGCATCAGCCCATCCACCCCTGTGACCGGATACTGCTTCCGATTATAGCTAGAAATTGGGATGGGCAACTGTTCGGTGCTGATTAGCAATGCTATGCGGGCAAAAGGGGTTTACCTGTTGCCAAATCCATTTGCAGAAGCTCACTCGTTTGTGCCGCTTGTCTACCAATGAATGCTGCCACAGTCTGGACAATGTCTCGCGCTTCATCCCAAGTGAGTTCTTGTCGGGTGCCTAGTTTGAGCGCAGATACTTCCTCAGCGATACCCTGATAATGCAAGGCCAGCATCGGTTGATGATCCCGCAGACTGGCTTTCTTGGAGAGGTCCAGCTCCTTTTTGAGCATTGAGGCAGTACGTCCCCATAAACCCTTGTAAATGTCATCAGACGCTGTGGCATAGTGGCGTCGAGTAAGGAACTCTCCTACCGCTGTTGCCAGCGCCACCGTAAACTTCTGTCGCTTGATCTTGCCGGAAATGCGGGCTTGTATCCACGAATCGCTTTTACCTTGAGTTCGATAGACTTTTATCGCAGCTTCAATCGCGTCATCTGGATTAATCGCGCCGCTCGTTACCACTACGCTAGGATCGCGGCGTACTTCATCGACGAAGACGCCCGCAGCAGCTAGAAATAGTCTGATTTCCTCCAGCACAGGGCGTTCACTCATGCCGCGAAGATATTGGGTGATTATGTAGAGACCTTTGTCATTCGTATATGGACGTTTGTAGCGTTTACCATCTCGTGCTTTGTATGGGAGTCTAGCTTCCTGAACGCTAGTCTTCTTACTCTTGAAGTCCTTCCATGTTAATGAGGCTTTGGTCGTTGAGCCGCCTTGCAGCGCCACGATCCAATCTTGAATTGCGTAGAACATACTTTCGTCAGTTTTGATATGCGCTAGCGGAAAACCCCAGCGCTTTGCAACGATTAAAGGCAGCGGTGTATCATCATGCTTTGCACTGCTAGATTCAAAAGGGAGAGGCAGATTTGACATAAACTGCTCCTTGAGCAAGATAAAATTAAAACGAATTATAGAGCATATTTTCATAAAATCGCAACTGGATTGGATATTCGGAGAAATTACGATATTAAAACCAAAAAGGCGGCTGCAGAATCGAGTCGCGGTTTTGTTGTATCAGAGGGAATTGCGAGAGAAGCGTCGAGTGACGCAGCAGGAACTAGCACACGCAATCGGCGTCAGTGAGAACACGATCACTAACTGGATGTACAACGACGTCACGAAATTTCAGGCAGAGATCATAGAGAGACTGTGTGCCTATTTTGAATGTGGGCTGTGTGATCTGCTCTATTTCGAGGACATACCAGAGGATGAAACGTCCGCATAAGGAAGGTTGATCGATGCCTGTGCCGTTCTTAGGAAATGAACTGCTGCGCGGTGACCGTGTGCGCCTCGCCCATTTGATCGATGACGATTACGCGATTCTCGCCCGCTGGACTGACGATATGGAAAATCAGCGTCTGCTGCGCCGCGCGATGGTCTACCCGAGCGACGAAGGCGGAATGCGCGACTGGCTGAGCAAGGTCGATGAATACCAGTTTGTGCCGTTCGGCATCCGCACGCTGGACGATGATCGGCTGGTGGGCATGCTGGCGATCAAGGATATTTTCTGGCAGTCGCGGCACTGTTCGTTCTTCATCAACATTGGCGATGCGGCAGATCAGGGTCAAGGCTATGGCTCGGATGCGGTCAAGGTGATGCTGAAGTACTGCTTCTGGGAAATGAACATGAACCGAGTCGGGCTGGAAGTGATGGCCTACAACGAAGGTGCGCTGCGTACCTACGAGAAGATCGGCTTTAAGCCGGAAGGCGCGCTGCGCCAGTATGTGTACCGCGACGGCGTGTACTACGATGTGCACCTGATGTCGCTGCTGCGCCCGGAGTGGGATGCGCTGTACGCGGAGAGCAGCAAGCGAAAAGACTAGCTCCATGTGAGTTATGGATAACGTTTATCTCACCCTAGCCCAGCCCCTTGTGAGGGGTAGGTTTTTAATTGTAGGGACGAGGCATGCCTCGTCCGCCTTTGCCAGCATGGCCGTCACCGCATCCCCTAAATAATCCTTTGGCTTGCACCGATGACAGATCTGTGCGCAATTCAGAGGAGAAAACAGGACGAGGCATGCCTCGTCCCTACAGGCTCTTCGGCGCAGGGAACTCGTGTTCCACTGGCAAGCATGAAAAACCTACCCCTTTTAAGCCCCAGCCCCTCCCCACCATAACGGACAGACTTGTCGCGCCCCTACAAAAAACATTTGGATACCAAGTGTCGCCCCCTCAGCCCACGCAGGCGGGGAGCAGGGGCGTGCCAACCCGAGTTGGTTTTCGGAGGGATGCATCCTACCCTGCATTCTCGGTCATCTGCCGCAGCGTCGGGATGAGCTGGCGCAGCGCATTGCCCCGGTGATCGATGGCGTTTTTCTCGTCCATGGTCAGCGCGTTGAGCGTGACGTTGAAGCCGTTCGGAATGAACACCGGGTCGAAGCCGAAGCCGTTTGAGCCTTCGCCGGGCGCAAATGCGATCTTGCCCTCGACCGTGCCCACTTTCATTTCGATCAGCGTGCCATCCAGCGCGGCCAGCGCCGCCGCGCAGACAAAGCGCGCCGTGCGGCCTTCTTCCGGCACGCCGACCAGTTCGCCGAGCAGCTTGGTATAGCGATCCGCATCCGTGCCGGGGGCGTAGCGCGCCGAGTAGACGCCGGGACGCCCGCCCAAGGCATCAACAACCAAGCCGCTGTCATCGGTCAGCGTGAACATGCCCGTGCGCAAAGCATATTCGCGCGCCTTGTGCTCGGCGTTCTCGGTGAAGGTCTCGTAGGGTTCGGGCACCTCTGCGCCTGCGTCCACGTCGCGCAGACCCACAAAGGTCAGGTTCAACCCGCTGAGCAGCGCCTGATATTCACGCAGCTTGCCGGGGTTCGAAGTTCCGATCAGGATTTTCATAGATTTTTCCTCTAATAGCCAAGAAGCGGCGGTCTAGAAATTCAATTGGTTCCAGGCGCACGGCCGTGCGCACCTACGAGAATACCCAAAATTTTCAGACCGATTCTAGCGCCAATTTACAACGGTTGTCGCTACGGCGCGAGTTGGGGGATCACCCGCCAGATCATAAACAGGCTGAGCGGGATGAACAGGGCGGCGATCACTGGTGTGAGCCACGCCAGCGCCGGACGGTCACCGCTCAGCCGCGCCAACAGCCGCCGCCATGCGTCCAAGCCGAGCGCGGCGAAGATCGCCAACGGGATCAGCGCGGGGTACAAGTAGCGTCCCTGAAACTGCACGAATTCGGTGTTGTAGTACAGGTATTGCAGCACAGCGAGGAGCGTCGTCAGGGCGAGGATTGCCCAGGCTAAGCGCCGGAGGTTCAAAACCTCCGGCAACGGAACCAAACCTGCTGAAGCAGGTTGCTCAGCCCGCTTCATAGGGCTGACTGCGTCTAGCCCGACCCTTTGAGGGTCGGGCGTGCGGACGTGGAGCAGCACACCGATCACCCCTCCGCTGATCACCATGCCGAGGAACGCCAGTACAAACCAGTAGGCCCACGTGGGCATGAACAAGCCCATCCAGCCGAACTGCCCGAAGAAGCTGGTGAAGGTGGTATCGAGGGCGCGGCGCAGGTATTCGCTAACGCCGACCTGCGCGATCAATTCGGCGGTGCGCAGTTGGCCGACCACCACCTGATCATGTCGCCGCAAGCCGAAGACATCGGGGAAGCCATACACGCCGACGTTGCGCAGCCACCACAGACCGCCGAGGATCAGCGCAGGGAGCGCGAACAACGCGAGACGGCGGATCAACTCGGTGAAGCGGCGTTCAGGCGTGAACCACCAGTAGAGCAGGATGAACAGCGGCACGAGTCCGGCGAGAAAGAGGGTGTTCACTTTGGTGAGCAAGCCCACGCCGACCACGACTCCGAGCGTCCATTCCGGCACGCGCGCACCCTGCACGTAACGAATGAGCAGGTAAAGGGTCACACCGACGAGTAAGCCGGCCAGCGAGTCGTTGTTGACCGAGGCCATGATCGCGAGATTTTGCGGAATGAAGCCGACCAGCAGCGCGGCGGCGAGCGCGACCGTCCGCCGATCCGGCAGCAGCGCCAAAATGATCGCGTAGGCGCAGGCGACGATCCCCGCGCTGATTAGCACGGAGAACAGGCGCAGCGCGATCAGACTGCCATCGGTGAGACGGTAGACGAGGCCGCTCAGCAGGTAGTAGAGCGGCGGCTGGTGATCCTCATACTGGATCGTCGCGAGGCGGTCGAGCAGCGCAGGTGCGAAGTGTTCGGCTTTGAGCGTGTCGAGATACGCCGCGTCCCAGTCGCCCATTTCGATCACCGGGCAGCAGCCGTTGGCCGCGACCTGCGCCGCGTAGTTGTAGTGCGCGGGTTCGTCGGGCGCCTGCCACGCCGGGGTGCGCACGGCATACAATGCCCCGACGATGAGGTAGGCGATCAGCACGGCGAAGAAAGGGGCGTGTTTGGTCATGGGGTAGGGAGTCCTAGACAGGTTGTGGACAGCAAATTCCCCTCACCCTGCTGGCGCAGCCAGCCGTCCCTCTCCCACGTAAACGAGGAGAGGGACAAAAACCTCCCCTTCTCCCCGCTTGTGTGGGAGAAGGGGCCGGGGGTTGAGGGGTTGACAGCAACCATCCGTTAGCCCGCGGGCGTCGCAGTGAAGGTCGGACGCGGTGTGCGCGTCGGGCGCAGGGTCGCCGTGGGCGTGCCGGTGCTGGTCGGCGGGATGGTCGCGGGCAGCACGGCCGTGGGCACGATCAATTCGCGGTAAAGATCGTTGGTGTTGAAGGTCACAGCGCAGCGGAAGGCGCTCAACTGGCCCCAACCGGGGACGCCACCGCTCAACACGACGCGCAGCCAACTGCCGCTCGGATCTTGCGCGTTGACCGTGACGAAGCCGCCGTTGGGAACCGTACCGATCACCTGCGCGGTGGTGCTCGGCCCGTCATAGAGCGTGATGCCGCCGGAGGCGGTCGTACACTGCGGGTCGATCACTTCAAGGCCGACGGTTTGCTCTAAAGTGCTGGTGTTATCCGCCCCTTGCGCGATCAGCGTGATGGTGAGCGGATCGGCGGTCATGGGAATGCCCGTCAGCGTCAACTGGTCGGCGGCGCTGAAGGCCGTATCAATCGATTCCGTTGTGCTGAAGCCTTCCAACCCCACAATGCGAACGCTGGACGCCTGCGGCACCTCCCAGCGAATGGTGATCGTCTGGGTGACGTAGCGCACCAGCGGATTCGGGCTGTACTCAAAGCTGAGCAAACGCAGCGGCACGAAGATTTCGACGTCGCGCGTCTCGGTCACCTGCTGATCGCCGTTCAGGGCGATCAAGCCGAGGGTAATGCGCCCCGGTGTGAAGGGCGTGGTATCGATCTGGATGGTGTTTTCGTCGGCGTCGGTTTGCATGACCTGCGCGCCATTGAGCGTGATTGCGACTGCTTCGGCATCCAACACCAGCCACGAGAGGGTGAGCGGATCACCCTGGGCGACCCGGCCCGCGCTGACATCAAACTGAGTGATGCTCGGAATGGTAGTGGACGGGCGCAGCAGCAGCAGCAAAGCGATCAGAAAGACGCCGACAACCGCCACGCCGAGGCCGCCCAAAGCGAACACCGACCACGCGGGCAGCGGCGGTTTTTCGTCGATATAAGCGCGGGTTGCGACCAGAAAACCGGAAGCATCGCCGGAACGCGCCAGCAAATCGAAACTGTGCTGGCGGGTATCCCCGAACAGACGGTTATTTTTGGGGCGGGCATCGCCTTGCACGACCACGCGCTGACCGGGCGCAAGTTCGACGCGGTTCGGCACCAGTTTGATCAGCAGGTGGTTGCTGAGATCGCGGCCCGTGATGGTCAAGGGGAGGGAAGCACTCCCCTGATTGTGGAGAAACAGGCGGAAGCGATCGCCCGCTTTGAGGCGCGGCTTGTCCAGCGCCATGCCGAAACCGCTGTACGGCAGCACATGGAGATTCACGCTCCCGCGCAGCGCGAGATCAGGGTGGCCTTTGCGGCGCACGGCGATCTGCACGGTGTAATCACCGGGGCGGCTGTCACTGCGGCGCAGCGGCTTGAAGCTCAAGGTGATTTCGCCGTTTTTTCCCGGCGCGACTTCGACTTCAGACTTGTCGATGCGCAGCCATTCGCGCGGCAGTCCGGTGACCTCAATCTGGAAGCGTTCCGACTTTTCGCCTTCGTTCGTCACCGTGACGCGCGTGGAGATGTGCGCGCCGGGCGCAACCGTCTGATACGAATCGGCAATTTCGATGTAGAACTCGGCGTCGGGCAATTCGACGCGCTGGGTCGTCTCCTCGGGGACTTCGATGGGACGGGTGGGGCTGTCGTCCAGCGTGGCGAAGATCATGCGCAAATCACCGACCATAATCTCTTCGCCGCCGTTCAGTTCGTGCGGTGTCGTCCCTTCGAGACGGCTGCCGTCGATGAACGTGCCATTTTCCGACTCCATGTCGGCGATCTGGACGAGACCCTGTTTCAGGGTGATGTTGACGTGGTAGCGCGAGAGCGTTTCATCGTCAATGGGGATGGTGCTGGTATTCGAGCGCCCGATGGTCGTATTCGGATCGGTGAGCAGGTACGTTTTAAACAACCCATCCGGGAAGAATACGTCCAACCGTCCGTATGCCGCCATATATTGCCGCTCCTACCGAATTCAAACGCTGTGTGTATTCTAGCGCGATGAGGGAATTTCTGGCAAAAGCGGTGGGTAAGCGGTGAATTAAAGGCGACCTCAGCCTTCGGCCCCCTCGCCGAGAAGAGGGGAAGAAATCCACCCCACCCCCGACCCCGCCCCGAATTCAGGGAGGGGAGCAGACAACGCGCGCCAGCCAAAACGATTGGCGGTTATGCGAACGGTTCTAAACCAGCCTGTTTGGTAGGGACGTGCAACGGCGTGTCGGCTAGACGGGGGGGATTACGCTACATGGGTGTGAAGCCTTCGGCGGTGAGCAGCGGATTCAGACTGTCGAGCAGGTGATGCACAGCGGCGGTCGTCGCCGGATCACCAGTGCCACCCAACCGCAGCACTGTTTCGATATCGGCGCGCAGAGACGCTGGGCGCAGCGGACACAGCGTTTCGACAAAGCTGATCAGGCGTTTTTCGCCGGGGTTGGGCTGGCGGTTGAGTGCGAACAGAATGTCGAAGCAGCTGGCGAGCACTGCCGCGAGCCGGTGATTGACGCTCACCAGATCGCCACGCTTGACTGCCTTCTCGATCTGCTGCATGTACGAGAACATGGTGCGGCGGGTGACCAGCGTGTTCTTGTCGATGATGGCGCGACGCAGCGCTTCCGGGTACGGCTGCTGGGCTTGAGCCTGAATACCCGCAAACCAGCCGTCGCGATCAAACAGCGGCAGGGCAATTTTGATGTTGAACCAGACCGACGTGGTATAGCCGAGCCAGCCAACGGGCTGATCGAAGATGCGCGCCATTTCGCTTTCCGTCCACGACACCCAGCGGAACAGCACATCCAGTGGGTAGCCTGTGTCGGCATTCACATAGTTATCGGTCGTCTCAAACAACTGCAAGTCGAATTCGGCGTCCGGGTTGTAGGGCTGCGCAGCGATCAGGCGTTGTTCGAGCGGGATGGCGCGCTCGATGTACACATACATGTCGATATCCGAGCCGGGTTCGGCGGTTTGCGCAGCCGTCGAACCGCTGACGGCGACCGCGCGCACGAGCGGGATCGCGGCATAGCGCGCCGCGATCTGCTGGGCGAGTTCGAGTTTGGTTAGGGTCATGATTTCCTCAATACCAGAGAATAACCCGGTCCAATCTAGCAGAAATCAGGCTGAATCCGCCAACCGGAAACTCACTTCGATATTCCACTTCGCCCCGTCCGGCTCAACGTCGGGATCGGTCAGGAAGAATTCGAAGCGACCCCCAAAGGCATCGCCTTTGTCCGTCGGCCATTGATCCAGTTTCAAACCCTGCTGCGCGCACCAATCCAATAACGCCGCGTTGGCCGGGATGCCGTTATCAACCCCCGTATAGATCAACGTGGCGTAGCGTCCCGCCGGAACTACGCCGGGCTTGACCCGCTCATTCCCGGTCTGCGGTGCTGCGACCGGAGTCCCCAATTCAATATCGAGCTTGTTCTCCATGTCGATCACATGATAGCGAATGAACGGCGCTCCGGCGGGGGCGATTCCGTGCGCTGTCAACCAGCGAAACACCTCCCCGTTTAGCTCAGGGATCACCCGGTCGAGTTCGGGCATGGCAGCCAGCGTGCGAATGGACAGGTACGGTTGTTCGGAGCGGTTTTCAATTTTCGGAGTCGTAAACACGGGCGTGTATCCTTTGTGCTATGCGATAGTCCTAAATGTAGAATACCTGTTCGCTTGTGACGCACAACGGCGGGCGTTCGGCGGAGACGGGCCGGGCTTCGCTCGAGGTCTGCGTCCGCTTAGGCTGGGGAAGCGGTCGAACGATGGCGCGCTTCCTGCAAAACGAGACTGGCATAGATAAACTGATTGAGCGGCGTACTGACGCCCGCTTCCCGCCCCAACCGCACGACCGCGCCCGTCTGCGCTTCCAGCTCGGAGGGCTGGCCGTTGATCAGGTCACGGTGCAGCGACGTGATCGCCTCGTGCGGAAACGTATCGATAAAGGCCAATGTGCGGTCGGCGGCGTCAGGGGTGAGGTGTACGCCGCGCGCCCGCGCCACGTGCGCCATTTCAACGAGCACGCCGGACAGCATCTGCCGCGTCTCAGTGCACGCCCGAAACTCGCCGACGACGGAGCGCGTCACCGCGCCGACGCCGCTCAGGGACGTGACGAGTAAAAATTTCTCCCACAGAGAGGCTTCAATATCGTTGGACTGTTCGGCATTCAAACCCGCCGCGGTGAGGAGCGGCAGCAGAGCGTCGGTGGGCGCGGAGGTGCTGCCGTCAAGCTGCCCGTAGATGATGGTTGGCGGCACGCCGATATGCCGCACCGTCGTCAGTCCATCCATTTGAAAGAAGCCACGCACGATCCCGCCGAGTGTCCGATCAGCGCCCACGACGCGCGCCACTTCGTGCGGCGCTTCGACGCCGTTCTGGAGTGTCAGAAAGCGGGTCTGCGCGGCGGTGAGTGCGGCGAAGGTTTGCACCGCAGCGGCCACCTGCCACGTTTTGACGCCCAGAAACACATAATCGACCGCGCCAATCTCGGTCAGCGCCTCGACGGCGACCACCTGCGGCAGGCGCGTCACAGCGTCACCGTGAACCAGCGTGATCCCCTGAGCCTGCAAAGCGCGCAGGCGTGCGCCCCGTGCCACAAAAACGACTTCATGGCCTGCCAGCAGCAGGCGCGCACCGAAGTAACACCCGACCGCGCCGCTGCCCACCATCACAAACTTCATCAGGTCACCGACTCCTTTGTTGTACTGTTCGCCTGGGGGCGAACCTGCCGCCTGATGAGAGCGATTGTACCCGGAACAGATCGCACAGCCTATGGATGCTGCTCTGTGTAGATGCGCACGGCGGCACCCATGAAGTCCAGCAGATCGCGGTCGAACAGGCGGAATTCCGGCGGGATGCTGTCGAAGTTGGCGTACATCGCCTTGAGCGAGCGCTCGATCCCCGGGTCGCCCTGAGTGAACGCCTGCACCAGCTCGACCTGCCGCGCGGCGAGCGCTTGCACCTCCGGGTGATCGGGCGGTAGATGGCGCGCCGCCTGATAGTCGGCGGTGAGCTGCATCCAGCCGCGTGTCCCCGCCTCGACCTCGGCGGGCGTCGCTTGCGCGAAGCGTGCGCGCTGCTCGTCGGTGTAATAGCGCCGTGACCATTCCTGCTTGAAGTCGGCATTGAGCGCCGTGATGATCACCGCGATTTCGCCCCAATCGATCTGCTGGGTCGCATCCAGATGCGCAATCGTCAAGTCGAGGCCTGTGAGCGCCGTCTGCAGGCGTTCGACTTCGGCGCGGATGGCTTCGCGCTGAATCTCGAACGAGCGCCGCAGATCGTACTGCGGATTTTCGAGCAGATCGCGGATTTCGCTGAGCGAGAAGCCCAGCGCCTTAAGCGTCAAAATTTGCTGCAAGCGCAGCAGATCGGTTTGCTGGTACTGGCGCGTGCTGCCCCGGCGGGCGGGACGCAGCAAGCCGGATTGATCGTAATAGCGCAGCGTGCGCACGGTCACACCCGCCAGATCCGCAAATTCACCGACATGATAGGTTGTCCGCTGCATG
>CALKIA010000178.1 GCA_937988705.1 uncultured Chloroflexota bacterium
CCACGAACTAGCACCAATGGTTAGTAAGGACGTGCTGATGAAGAAATTGAATGCTCTAGCGCTTGTTTTGGCGCTGACGGCAACGGCAACCGTGTTGTTTGGGGGGAGTTCTACCAGCGTGAGCGCCCAGTTGAGTTGTGATGACCCGCCGCTTGAGGTGTCAGGCTTGGTACGGGTGTGGGATAAAACGGATTTCTGCCAGTCTCAGGCAGGCGTGTTTGAAGAGATCATTTCCGGCGGTGTTGGCCGTGACGGCATCCCGCCGATTGATAATCCGACCTTCGAATCGATTGCCGACGCCTCGACTTGGCTTCAGCCGCAGTCCCCGGTGATCGCGTTTGAATTGGATGGAACCGCCCGCGCCTATCCCCTCGCCATTTTGACGCGGCACGAGATCGTGAATGATGTCGTGGCAGATGTTCCGGTCGCTGTGACCTTCTGCCCGCTGTGCAACAGCGCCGTCGTGTTTGATCGCACCGTGGATGGGCAGATTCTACGTTTCGGGGTGTCCGGCTTGCTGCGCAACAGTGATCTGATCATGTGGGATGACCTGACCCAAAGCTGGTGGCAGCAGTTCACCGGCGAAGGGATCGTCGGCAGCTACACAGGAACAGAGTTGACGTTACTGCCTTCACAGGTGGTCGGATTCGGCGCTTTTGTCGAGCAGTACCCCGATGGTGAAGTGCTGGCGCGCGGCGGCGGCACGTATGCGACCAATCCGTATGTCGGCTACGACTCGTCAGCGCAGCCATTTCTATTTCGGGGTGAACTGGATGATCGCTTGTTTGCGACGGAACGGATTCTCGGCGCGCTGATCGGTGGGGAAGCGGTCGCGTATCCTTTCCCGGCGCTGGCCGAAGCCATCGTCATCAATGACACGGTGGGTGGGGTTGATGTGGTGGCCTTCTGGCAGCCGGGCGCGACCAGCGCGCTGGATCAAAGCAGTATTGATGCCTCGCGTGATGTCGGCATGGCGGCATTGTACAGCCGTGAACTCGACGGTCAAACGCTGACCTTCAGCGTCGATGCCGACGGCGCGATCCGTGACGATCAAACGGGGAGTGCGTGGAATGTGTTTGGCACGGCGACTGACGGAGAATTCAGTGGAAGCCAGCTGCGGCAGCAGTTCGCTTTTCCGCACTTCTGGTTCGCGTGGGCAGCGTTCCGCCCGGAAACGAGCATCTACGGGGCTTGATCGGGAACAGCGCTGGCACACAGGCGCGGCGCAGCGGTCGCTGGTTAGGATTGCTGGTGCTGGCGGGGATCTTGACGATGATGCTGGTCGGCGGATGGATTGCTGTATTTTCTGGTCTTCGGGCTAGGGTTCGGGTGGGTGCTGGTCGTACTCCCGTTTCTAGCAGGCACTGGGCAGCGGCAGTTCACGCGGTGGATCACGGACAACTACAAGCGGCTGACCCGTTTCTCAGGTGCACTTCTCGTGTTCATTGCCGTCTTTGGAATTGTAACCGAAGTTCTCCCGAATCTCACCTGAGTACGAGAACGATGACCGCTATGGCCGCACACGCGAGAATGAGTATCATTCACAGGTCGGTTGCGATGAACACGATCAGCGGCGTGTGCTTGAGCCGCTCTGCGGTAAAGACAATGCTCTGTCTGTAAAATTCGTCCCCATCTTTGCGTTCTGTGGTCACGATTTGAATCGTCATGATGCCATTCCTTCATTGATCACGGTTTGAAGCCATTCCTTCACTGCGCTTTCGCCAACCTGCCAGGCGATCAGCGCACCTTGATTCCCCAGACCCACAGCCTTGACAACCCAAAGGATGAGGATGCGTAGAACAGGACCTGAAGAATTGGCTAAATGGAGTATGTGGAGGTATCCAAATGGACACTTTTTCTAGCCCGCTGCGGTGGTAAAGTTCATCTTGAATCATCCCGCCGCGCGGGTTGTTCCTGCTGCTGGGCGACCAGCAGATCGAGCTGCGCCTGCACGACGGATAACTGCTCATTGAACGGGTGGGCGTCGTCTGATGGTGCCTGACGGTCGATGTCAATGAAATGGCTGGCCAGCGCCGCGGTGATGTAGCCGAACACGGCGAGCGCGTAGACGGAGAGCATCCAGCACAGGATGCGCCCTTCAATGGTCTGGGGCCAGTACTCTGAACCGAGGGTCGTGAGCAGCATCGCCGTCCACCACACCGCCTCACTGTAATCGGCCAGACCCGCAGTCGGGTCAAGGGTGTCGGTCTGTCCGCCTTCGTAGAGCGACTGCGGACTTTCGAACAGGGCCATGCCCGCGCCACCGGCAAAGATGACGAGCACAGTGAAGGCGACGACGTAACCGATGTTTCGACGGCCGAGCGCGCGCGCCGTGGCGCCCATGCCCCGATTCAGCGAGGTCACCAGGCGAACGAAACTCACGGTACGAACGGCTCGCGCGGCGTTGAGGGCGCGAAAAGCGCGAAAAATGCGCAGGATGCGGAGCGCAGGCAGCAGCAGCGAGAGCGCCGTCAGCCAATTGCGGCGCAAGTACGTCCGTTTGGCGGGGGCGATGATAAATTCTACGACAAAGTCTGCGACAAACAGCACCCAGATGGCGTTGGAGACGAGTTGTAGGAATGGATTAAGCCCCCGGGTGAAATCGATAACGAGCAGACCTAGCCACACAAAGGCGAGCGCCGTCATGAACTTGTCCGTCACGGCATTGATGTGTTCCAGCAGTTCCCAGCGGGCGTGATGCAGGTCCTGCGTTTCTGACTCGGTCAGGTTATTCATGCGCTTCCGCTCCTTCACGACACAGGATGTAAAGATCGTTCACGCATTTTAATGACAATTGCTATAACTTTTCCTGTATTCTGGAACGATATTTAGATTTTCATCATTTCGCGCGAGAAGCACCGGGCAGCCAGACTGGCCCAATTGCACAGTGGTAAACACCGCCACGGGAGAAGCGTATGAGCCAACAGCTCCTCGAACAACTTGCCCTCGTGATCGTCCTAGGCATAACCGCTCAGTGGCTAGCCTGGCGTCTCCGTCTCCCTTCAATCCTTCTGCTCCTGATCTTCGGGTTTATCGCGGGGCCAATCACCGGCGTCTTACATGTGGACGCCGTTCTGGGTGATCTGTTGTTCCCGCTGGTCTCAGTCTCGGTCGGGATCATCCTGTTCGAGGGTGGATTGGGCTTGAAATTCCGTGACCTACGGGAAACGGGGGGCGTGATCCGCAATCTCATCAGCGTCGGCGCGCTCATCACATGGGGCTTGAGCAGTGCCGGTGCCCATTTTCTTCTCGGCTTGAATCCCGCATTGGCAGTGCAGTTAGGCGCCGTCCTGGTGGTCA
Source organism: uncultured Chloroflexota bacterium (assembly GCA_937988705.1). GTDB lineage: Bacteria > Chloroflexota > Anaerolineae > Aggregatilineales > Phototrophicaceae > Flexifilum. Next base: position 3,301 of record CALKIA010000178.1, read on the forward strand.
CTGGCCCCACCGTGGTTGGCCCCCTGCTGCGCTTTGTGCGCCCAACCGGGAATGTTGCCTCCATCTTGCGCTGGGAAGGTATCCTGATCGACCCGGTGGGCGCGACCCTCGCCGTACTCGTATTTAACGCCATCCTGATTGGTGATCTTGAACAGGCGCTCACTCCCACCCTCACAACCCTCATTCTCACGATCATCGTCGGTCTGGTGGTTGGCTATCTCGGGGCGCGCTTACTCGTGTTTCTGCTGCGTCATTATCTTGTGCCAGATCATTTACAGAACCCCCTCACGTTCATGCTGGTGATCGGCGTGTTTTCCGCCTCCGAATTCATCCAGCATGAAAGCGGTCTACTGGCGACCACCATCATGGGGATCGCCCTCGCAAATCAGCCGCATGTGACCATCCGCCGGATTGTCGAATTCAAAGAGAATATCGGCATCCTGCTGATCTCCAGTTTGTTCATCATCCTGTCGGCGCGGTTGGAAGCAACCACCCTCGCCGCACTGGACTGGCGCATCATTCTATTCATCGCTTTCATGATGCTGATTGTTCGCCCGCTCTCGGTTCTCGCCCCCAGCTATCGCTCACCGCTCTCGTGGAAAGAACGCGCCTTCATCGCCTGGATGGCGCCACGGGGCATCGTCGCCGCCTCCGTAACTTCGGTTTTTTCCTTGCGCCTCACCGAAATTGGACATCCGCAGGCGGAATTACTTGTGCCCATCACCTTCGCCGTGATCGTTGCCACCTGCGCCCTGTATGGCTTGACGGCACTTCCCCTCGCCCGCTGGTTAGGCTTAACGCCAACCGATGTCAAAGGTGTGCTCATCATCGGCGCGCATGGATGGGCACGCGAATTAGGAGCGGTCCTGCGCAATGTCAACCAAAAAGTTCTGCTCATCGACACTAACTTCGACAACATTCAGTCCGCCCGCTTGATGAATCTTGATGCGCATTACGGCAGTGCACTCTCTGAAGAGGATGAAGCGCTCAGCCTCGACGGAATCGGGCGTGTCCTGGCGCTCACAGCGAACGACGAGGTGAATTCCCTCGCGGCGCTGCATTTCAGCGACACGTTCGGACGTGCGGAAACCTATCAACTGCCCGTGAAGAAGGACGAACACGTGTCGCGGGAACTGCGCGGGCGTTTGCTGTTCAATCAAGAGGCTACCTTTGTCCGGTTGAACGAGCTGTTTGAACAAGGCGCGGTCATTCGGGCAACACCGCTGACCAAGGCGTTCACGTACCATGACTACCGCGCACTGTATGGCGCTGCGGCGCTTCCGTTGTTCTTGATTGACAATGCGACGGGCAAGCTCGTGCCGTTCACCGTCGATGCGCCGCCGACGCCGCAGCCCGGGCACACGGTCATCGCAGTCGTCAACCTGGCCGAAAGTCCAAGCGAGATCGTTCGGCAAAAAGCGGAAGTTCTCGGTTAGGCGACATGGAGTAAACTGGAAATATACCGGGAGAACGAGTCGTGAGTTATGGAGCGGGCAAGCTGGCGGAACGCTGGGAAGCGCATCAGGATAGGCTGCAAAGCGTGCTTGAGCGTCCACGCTTCGGCTTGATCTCGGACTTTGATGGCACGTTGAGTGCGCTCGCTCCACGGCCAGAGGCTGCGGTCATCCTTCCGGAGACGGCGCGGCTTCTCGATGCGCTGGCGGATCGGGTGACCGTCGTGGCACTGGTTTCGGGGCGGGGGGCACAGGATTTGCGCGCGCGCTTTGACCGCTCTTACCTCGTCTACTACGGTAATCACGGTCTGGAATTCTGGCGGGACGACCGGTTGATGCTGGTTGAAGGCGCTCAAGCGTGGACGGAACCGCTTCAGTCTGTGCTCAATGCCGTGCGCGACTGGAAGATCGCAGGTGTCATCGTCGAGGAAAAGGGCGTGACCGGGTCAATCCATTACCGGTTGGCAGCAGACCCCCGTGCAACGAGAACGGCGCTTCAGGCGCAGCTTCTACCCTTGTGCGAGCAGGTCGGTCTGCGCTTGAGTGAGGGACAGTTCATCTGGGAGATCAAACCGCCGATTCCGGTAGACAAAGGTACGGCGGTTCGCGCGATTGTTGAGGAATATCAGCTCGACGGGGCGGTCTTTTTGGGCGACGATGTGACCGATTATGCGGCGATGCGCGCACTCCGCCAACTGGTCGCCGAGCCGGAACGTGAGCTTGGGGCGCTGTCGCTGGGCGTTGTTCACCCGAACACGCCACCAGATCTGTTCGCCGCTTGCGACCTGACCGCCAATGGGGTGCACGACGTAACTAAATTTTTGCGCTGGTTACTGGAACACCGACCTCTTCTGCCTGCCAGCAAAGATAAAGAATAGAGGAAATGATGGAAAACTTGCCTACGCACATCCTCGTCGTTTCTAATCGCGGACCATTTTCGTTTTCCGTGCGCGATGGCGAACCGGTCGTGGCCCGAGGTTCGGGCGGGCTTGTCACCGCCATCAGCGCGATTGCGCGTCAGCATGACATCCTGTGGATTTCGTGCGCGCTGAGCAAAGGTGATCGTGAGTGGCTGCACCTGATGGGGGCGGGCGTCCACAACCTGGGGGATATGAGCATTCGCCTTGTGCAACCCGATGCGGCGCAGTACCACGCCTACTACAACGTGATCAGCAATCCACTTCTCTGGTTCGTTCAGCATCAACTCCACGACACACCGCGTCTGCCCATCATCGATGAAAACACGTGGAAAGCCTGGTCAGGTGGATACGCCGCCATCAACCGGCAGTTGGCGGAGGCGGTCGCGGAGAGCATACAGGGCCTTGAAGGACGCATCCTCGTGCTGCCGCAGGACTATCATCTGTACTTGTTTCCGCGTTTCCTGCGGGAACTCGTCGGCGACCGGGTCATCATTCAGCCGTTTCTCCATATCCCGTGGCCCAGCGCCGACGCCTGGCGGGTCTTGCCGCCGACCATGCGCCGCGAACTCATTACCTCCATGCTGCAAGCGGATCGCATTGGTTTCCAGACGGAGCGCGATACCCGTCGCTTCCTCCAAACCTGCGTCGATGAGCTGCCAGAGGTGCGCGTGAGCAAGCCCTGGCGCCGACTGGCCTTCAATGGGCGTGAGATTGACGCCACCCCGTACCCGATATCGATCGACGTGGATTATCTGGAACAGCGGCTGGACAGCCCGCAGGTTCAGCAGCATCTCGCGCAACTCGAGCGGCAATACGAGGGACAAAAGCTGATTCTCCGCGTTGATCGTGTCGAGCCGAGCAAAAATATCCTGAGAGGCTTTATCGCGTTTCGAAATTTCTTGCTCGCTCACCCGGAAGCCTGTGGTCATGTCGAAATGCTGGCACTGCTCGTGCCGTCTCGAACTGAAGTGAGTGAATATCGCAGCTACCTGCGCGACGCTATGGCGCTCGTGGGGGAAATCAATGCAAAATTGGGTGATGGCGAATGGGAGCCGATTCGTGTGCTCCTGGGCAACAATTACGATCGCGCGATTGCCGCGTTCGCCTTGTACGATGTACTGCTCATCAACCCGCTGGCGGACGGCATGAATCTCGTGGCGAAGGAGGGTGCAGTGCTTAATCGCAAAGACGGCGTGCTCATTCTGTCTGAGGAAGCGGGCGTCGCGGAAGAATTCGGCGACAAAGCCTTGCTGGTTTCCCCATATGACGTATATGGCACGCGCACGGCAATCCAGCACGCGCTCAATATGCCAGCGGCGGAAAAACGCGAGCGTGCTGCAAAACTCCACGAGCAGGTACGACAAAACGACATTCATTACTGGTTCCGCCGTCAGCTGGAAGACGCCGAACAGCAGTGGCGTGATAAGGCGGGCGCGTAGGGGAAAGGGCCTTCATGTTCTTTAATAGTTGGAACGACATCGGACGCACCATACTGGTCGGCATCCTGGCCTATGCATCCCTTGTTATCCTGCTCCGCATTTCGGGCAAACGCACCTTGTCGAAAATGAACGCCTTTGATCTCGTCGTCACCGTGGCTCTGGGATCGACACTGGCCACGATTCTTTTGTCCAAGGATGTGGCGCTGGCAGAAGGAATTGCGGCATTCGTCACCCTGATTCTCTTGCAGTTCAGTATCGCGTGGCTGTCGGTACGGTTTTCCACCGTCCGCAGCATCATTAAAAGCACGCCGCAGATGCTGTTCTATCGGGGTGATTTTTTGGATGGGACGCTTCAGCAGCAGCGCGTCACGCGCGAGGAAGTCGTTGCAGCGGTCCGTGCTCAGGGCATTGCGGATCTGGCGGCTGTCGAGGCCGTGGTTTTGGAGACGGATGGTTCGTTTACAGCGCTTAAGCGATCGGACACCATCGAGAATTCGACTCTACAAGGTGTTAGCCGCTAAGCCACAAACCGAATGTTAGCCAAAGGACGAGGCATGCCTCGTCCCTACAAACCGCCGCTTTCGTAGGGACGAGATATATCTCGTCCTGTTTTGGAGTCTTTCAGACACTGGCTTAGGAAGGACGTGATCGGGCAGCAGCCGGGTACAACGACGCTCCGGCGGTGCGTGATGTGCAGCAGATGCGCGAGGCTGAACGGACTCGCGCAGGTTAACACCCGATGTGTGGCGTATGGGACACATCGGGTGCATAAGTCGAAGGGGAATGCTGGACGGAGTCGACCGGAATCAGACCGTCGAAAGATCCCATTCTTCGTGGAGCTTCGGGACGTCATTGAGCAGGCGGCGGGTATAAGCCTCTTTCGGCCTCAGAATTACCTCGTCGGCAGATCCGCTTTCAACAAATTTGCCGCGCTCCATGATGTACACAGTGTCTGACACGTAGTAGGCCAGTCCAATATCATGCGTGATGAAGATCGGCGTCATGCCAATTTCGCTGCGCAGTGCCATCAGCATGTCGAGGATCGTGGCGCGCGAACAGGCGTCAATCATCGAAGTGGGTTCGTCCGCCAACAGGATTTTCGGTTTTAGCAAAAAGACCCGCGCAATCATGAGGCGCTGCTGCTGTCCGCCGGACAATTCAAACGGATATTTGTTGGTCAGCTCATCAAATTTCAAATTGACAAAGCTGCATGCCTCGCGCATTAGCGCCAGTTTTTGTTCGTAGGGGAATTTGCCGCCACCGCGCATCTTAATGCAGTCGAGCAGCACCGCATCGATCTTCCGGAAGATGTTGTAGGACGAGAAGGGATCCTGGAAGATAGCCTGAATATTTTTCCAGTATTCCTTCTTCTGCTTGTGCGAGCGGATATCGCGCAGTTGTCCCTCAAAGTGGATTTCGCCTTCGCTGGTGGAGATCAGCCCCAGCAGCATCTTCGCGAGCGTGGTTTTCCCGCTGCCCGACTCGCCCACAATCGAGATCACTTCGCCCTGTCTGAAGCTGAAATCGACGTGATCGACGGCGACAGTTTTATGGGCGCCAAAACCGAAAACCTTGGTAACGCCTTTCCCGCTCAGGATGACAGAATTACTTTTCATGTTTGTAAGCTTTTCTCAAATCTTCTTCGGGAATGAGACAGCGGTAAGCGCGTCCCTCACTGGCTTTCTGGAGTTCGACCGACGCCACCCGGCATTCGGGCATCACATATTTGCAGCGTTCCGCAAACCGGCAGCCCGAAGGCGGGTTTTTGAGATTGGGTGGAGTGCCGGGGATCGCTGCCAACTTGACATTCCGCAGCCCAGCTTCCGGGACGATGATCGACCCCATGAGCGCCTTCGTATACGGGTGGATCGGATCGAACACCATTTCTTGGGCCGAGCCCTTCTCGATCACCTGCCCGGCGTACATGACCATGATGTCATCGGTGACGTTGTACAGCAGAGGCAGTTCGTGCGTGATGAAGACCAACGATTTGATGATGCCTTTATCCATCAAATCCATCACCATCTTGATGACCATCTTCTGGGAGGTGACGTCCAACGCGGAGGACGGCTCATCGGCGATCAGCACTTTAGGTGACAGAATTACCGAGGTGGCAATCACGGTACGCTGCTTCATGCCACCGGATAGCTCGACAGGGTACTTGTGCAGCACTTCCGCCGGTAAACCCAGCAGCTCGAACCGCTCCTTGGCCATAGCGTAGACTTCTGTCCGGGTGATGCCGGGACGATGCGCCTGAATGACATCCTCAATAAAGTTGATGACCCGGCGCGTCGGGTTGAGAGCGTTCATCGCCGCTTGAGGAATATAGGAAATTTCTGTGCCCAGAATGGTTTTGCGCACTTCATCGGGATCCAAACCCGTGATATTGCGCTCATCGACGATGATCTCCCCGCTGGTATAGTGCAGGGGCGCGAAATAATACCCCATCAGACTGAGCGCCAGCGTCGATTTCCCGCAACCTGATTCACCGGCAATGCCTAAGGATTTTCCGGATTCAACCTTCAGGGATACATGATCAACGGCATAAATACTTTCCCGAAACCGCGTGATATAGCGCGTGGTCAGTTCATTGACTTCTAGTACAACTTTGGCCATCAGGTTATCCCCTCAAGGTGGGGTTGAAGACTTGGTCAAGACCGGTGTTCATCAGGTTCATCGAGAACGAAATCAACGCGATCACGAGAATCACCGGGAAGTACGCCCACCATTTACCGAGAATATGCGCCTGATAGATCATGGCCCAGTTCATCATCAGCCCCAGCGTGGGGACTTCCGTTGTTCGGGGGCCAAGTCCGAGGATGGACAGCCCCGCTTCGGCCAAAATGCCGGAGGAAATCTGAAGGATGAGCGCCATGACGACATAAGAAGCGATGTAGGGCAGGATATCCATTGCGAGAATATAAGCGATCGAATGCCCGGACAGCTTCGACAAGTTCACGTGATCCCGATTGCGGAGGGAAATCACCTGCGCGCGCACCGCACGCGCCGTCCACACCCACGAGGTCAGCCCGATGACGACAGCGATGGTGAAGGCGCCCCGCTGCTCCTGACCGATGCTGAATGAAATCAGGATGAGCAGCACAAAACCGGGGATGACCGTGAACAGGTTGGTGATAAACAAAATCACATCGTCGATCAATCCGCCCATATACCCGGAGACCAGACCCAGAAGCAGACCAATGGTCGTCGCGACCGTGCCCGCCACCAGACCAATGGTCAGGGATACGCCCGCGGCGCTCACCAGTTCGGTGAGCACATCACGCCCGAAGTTATCCGTGCCCAACGGCAGCACGCGGAAATTCGGCACTTCGCCGATGTTCACATAATCCGTCTGGTTGATGACATCCGTCTCGGTCAGCCCACCCGTCGCCGTATCCTGCGCAGCGACAATCGCGCCTTCGGTGGCGAGCAAGCCTTCCAGTGAGGTGGTGAGGCGAATGTAGTAATTGCGGTCGGCATTTGTCATGCCGGGGAGGCGCACGCTGGAGTCGAAGTTGTTATGCCACAGTTCGAGGAGCGCCGCCGTATCCGCCGTATCGATCTCGGCTTCGGGAATGCCGTTGCCGGTGAGCCATTCCAGCATCGTCGCGCGGTCGTCAGGGTTCAGCCGGGCACCTACCCGGCGCGCGACGGCCTCATCCAACAGCAGCGTGTAGCGGGTCGAAAAATTCACACTATCGTAAACGTTCACATAGATCCCCGGAGCAAGAAACGTACCCCGGCTGAGAATTTCCAGCGGCGGATCATTGATGAACAGCGGGTAAATCACGACGGTCAAGACAATGGCCGAAAAGATCGCAAAGCCGACAAGAAATCGGCCTGATTGAAAAATCTGTCTAAACATGTGTTTCATGGCCGGGCCTCCGCCTAATCTGATTGAGCGGCTTTGATGCGCGGGTCAATCAGCCCGTAGACAATTTCGAGGGCAAAGAACGCGACCAATGCCATTAAGGTGATAATCAGTGTCGTTGCCGAAATCAGCGGGTAATCCCCGCCTAACACGGCTGTGAGGATGGTAGAGCCAAGACCCGGATAGTTGAAGATGATCTCAGCGACCAGTGCGCCGCCCACCATCGTCCCGATAGACAGTGCCAACCCCGTGATTTGGGGCAGCATCGCATTTCTGAAGACGTACTGAATAATCTTGAAATCTTTGATCCCTAGAAAGCGCGCATATTTGACATAATCGGCATTTAACTCATAGATCGCCATGGACCGCATGCCAATCGCTTGTCCGCCGATGGTGATCAACACAATCGACCAGAAGGGCAGCTGGTAGTGAACAATGACCGACCAGACGAAGTCCCAACTCATATTGGGAATCATGGCGTAATCGTAACCGCCGGAGGTGGGAAACCATTTTAGATCGACGGAGAAGATCACCAGCAAGACGATGGCCATGCCGAAGGCGGGCATATTGCTGAGGAAGATGCTGAGGGGCAACAGGACTTTGTCGAAGCCCTTCCGGACGTAGGCGGCCAAAGCACCGAGGGTGTTGCCAATGATCCAACCGACGATGATCGCAGGAAATTGCAGCGCAATCGTCCACCAGACGGAGGCTGAGATGACATCCGCCACCGTTCGGGGGTACTGGCTGATCGAATAGCCAAAATCACCGCGAAAGACATTGCCAATGTAAACGACGTACTGTTCTAAGATCGGTTTGTCGATGGCAAACAGCCGTGTGTACTGCTCATAGACCGCCTGAACGCCAGTGGCATTCGACATACCCTGCGCCATGCGCGCGGCAATGGCGGCGACTGGATCACCCGGCATGAGGCGCGGGAGGATAAAATTGAGGGTGAAAGCGACCACTACTGTGACGATGAACCAAGCGAACTTCCTAAGAAAGTAATCTCGATACCCTTTCACTCTGGGCTCCTCGTAGACTCGACGGAAAATAACAATGAGGTGACTGTCACCTCAGAATCCCAGTGCCACTGGGGATTCCAATGGCACTGAGACGATTGAGATGAAGTGACTGCCACCTGCTGTGCGGTTACGGATCTACGGGCTGACGAGTTCCAGGTTATAGAGACCGGCGATGCTCCAGCCGTCCGTCAGGTCGAGCGGCGGGACGGGCGGATTGGTGCCATCGCCGTCAAACGGGAAGTTCGTCCAAACGCTCTCATTGACCGTGTGGAAGGACTGCGGACGGTACATGAGCGTGAACGACGGCACGTCGGTCAGGTAAATGCTGACGAGTTCCGTGTACATATCGACGAGTTGGTCATGATCGGTCACGGTCGGGATCGCCTGAATCAGCGTGTCCGCGTCCGGATTGGTGTAGCCACCCCAGTTGCCGTTCCAGTTGCTCGACATGCCGATGAATTCGGAGCTGAGCAGCTTGCGGATACGGCTCCACGGCTGCGTCGGGCCAGCGCCATCGCTCCACATCATGAAGATGTCGTAGCCTTCGGGCAGCGGGGTATCCGACTTGGTCACGACGGTCTGGTATACGGACCATTCGGGATAGTTAGTCGTGATTTCAATGCCGATTGACGCGCCAGCGGCAGCGACAACTTCGATGGCCGCTTGCCAGTCCGACCAGCCGTTCGGGCACGTCGCGACATAGCTCAGCTTCACACCATCGAGTTCGCGCCAGCCGTCGCCGTCGGTATCCACGATACCAGCTTCGTCCAGCAGCGCGTTCGCGCCTTCGACATCATTCCCTGCCCACTGCAAATCAGCGACAGCAGCTTGATTGTACAGCTCCTGCTCACCAGCGGTCGGGTTCATCAGCGAGCGCGGAACCTGATCAAAGGTGGCGGACTGGTTGGTCATGGCGTTGGCGATAATCGTAGGATAGTCCACTGCCATCGCAATGGCGCGGCGCACGGCCACGTTGTCCAGACCGAGGGAGTTCAGGTTGTAGAAGGCGGTCGGCAGGCTGGCACCGATACCGTAGGGGGCTTCTGGCAGGTAGGTCGAAATCGGCAGACCCTGGACGAGCCACAGGTCTTGCACGTTGGAGTTGAACTGCTGGCTGACGTCAACTTCGCCGGCCTGCAGAGCGGTCGTACCGGCAGCATTGTCCTGGAAGATGTTGTGGGCAAGGTAGCGCGGAACTGGCAGAGCGCCCCACATGCTCGCATCCTGACCCCAGTAGCTGTCATCGCGAACGTAAATGACCTTCGAGTCATCCCAGAAATAGCCGGAATACGGGCCAGACCACACGACATCTTCGGCGGTGTCTGCCAGCAGCGCGGTCGCGTCATTGTTGGCGCGCGCTTCAAGCGTCTGCGTCCAGGCTTGCTGGATGACATAGTTGGTGCTGACATACGCCTGCACGAGCAGCGGATTGACAGCCGCGCCGGCATCATTCAGCTTGGCCTTGATGACGACCGTCAGGTCATCCGCCGCGACAATATCATCGATATAGTCAATGTTGGCGGCGCCGGTCGGGGTGTTATAGGTCACATGGGTCGCCCACGTGTAAGCAACATCGGCGGCGGTCACCGGGGTGCCATCGCTCCAATGCGCGGCCGGGTTGAGGTGGAACGTGAGTTCGGTGCGGGCTTCGTTCCATTCGAACGGGCCGACGGCGAGCAGCGGATAGACCTGACCGTCAAGCATGTTGTACAGGTAGGGTGTTTCAAACATGATGACGCGGGCATTGTCCTGCTGAGCAATCGCCAAGGCGTTGTTATTGTTGCTCGAATAGGGGTTCCAGCCGACGACCGCGCCCCATTGCTGACCATTAAAATATAGGGTTTCGTTACGGGGTAACGTGGTGTCCTGGGCGACCAGTGGCGAAATCGAAACCGCCAGGACCGCGATGAGAAGTAAGACGACGACTGCAAAACGGGGGAACTTCATTGCATTGATCTCCTAGCTAGTAATATATATCAAACCGCTGATAGAGAATCGACTCTGGACTGATTACCAGTGGAGTCAGCTATCGCGAGCACTCTATAAAATGGGACTATACTGCGCTCAACAGGCACTTGCAACTACTTATAGAAGGACTAGCAACACGATGATCGAATCATCCAAAGTTTGGATGAATGAGATCCGGAGGCCTCTATGGCCAGCATTCACGCGGAGGGGGATGAATCAGAAAGGTGCGGGAAATGCCCACGCCTTTAAGGGCAAAACGGAGAAACTTCGGGGCGATGAAGCATTAAGGACGCGGCCATTTTACCCCGGCCAGCACGCAATCAGAGCGGCGGACGCGATAAGAAGCAGTTTAACGTATGCATACGGTGGGCAGATCCCGACCCCTCCCCGAATTCAGGGCGGGGAGCCAACCGCCCGCGCCAAGCAGAGTGGGTCTTCGTAG
>CALKIA010000179.1 GCA_937988705.1 uncultured Chloroflexota bacterium
CCGGGCAGGTTTTTGTGCAGGTTTTCACGAGGGTCTCACAGTGGAGATAGAGAACCAAAACGGCGCGCTGTATATTAGCACACCGTTTACTTTGCCCCTAATGGGAGTCGAACCCATCCACATGGTTTAGGAAACCACCGCTCTGGTCCGATGAGCTATAGGGGCGTCTTCGAACCTATTGTATTGAACTTCACACGAAATTTGAAGTCCTACCCTGAGCCTTCTTCAGTCTCTAGCACCAAGAGATCGCTAATGGCACAGCCAAAATACGTGCAGAACGCGACGATAGCAACTTCATCAAAGCGGCGGAGATCCCCTTTTATCCATGCCAAAATGGTTGGCCGCGATAGACCCGTTTCCGCAACCAAATCGGTCGTGCTGATCACGCGATTTTCCTGCATCTGTTTCGCTGCCATGAGACGGGGCAGTTGACTCACAACTCGCATAGTTTCTCGATTCGGCCAATATAAAAAGGCTTTACAATTATAAATCTAGACTTATAATTATAAGCATAACTACACACAGGAGAACCCGATGTTCCTCGCCTGTCCTTTTTGTCTCTCAAATTCCAAACCTCGTAAGTGTGGTACTGCAAACAATGGACTTCAACGCTACAAGTGCCTTGACTGTGGTCGAAAGTTTACTTCAGAATCAAGAGCAGTGGCGAAAAAACCGGAACTAGAACCTAAACCCTGTCAGGTATGCGGCAAAATCACTACGAATCCGAAATATTGCAGCCGATCTTGTGCGACGTCGCACAACAATCGTACACATCCGAAGCGGTATGCACCACCTAACCTCTGCAAAATCTGCGGGACTCAGATTACTCATCAACGAATCTACTGCATCCGTTGTAGCCCGTACGGTATTGACTGGATGACAAGAACTAAAGGCGAGGTTCAACGTAATGCCAAATACCAAGTGAGCGCCCAACTACGTGAACTTGCACGTCGTAGCTATCAACAAGCCCAATTACCGAGAGTCTGTAGCAACTGCGGCTACGATAAGCATGTTGAAATCTGCCACATCCGCGCCTTAAACAGCTTTCCTGACGACACACCTATCGCAACCATCAACGATCTGTCTAATCTTGTCGCGTTGTGCCCGAACTGCCATTGGGAATTCGATCATGGACTGCTGAAACTGGACTGATCGGGCGCTTGTCAGTGCCCGGCGCTTTCAAGTACACTCCGGCTATCGTTTAGCCGACAGGTGACGCCATATGGCCAAGTTTTTTGACACGATTACGCCGGAGATCCGCGCGTTTATCGAAAAGCAGCATCTCTTCTTCGTCGCCAGCGCCCCGCTGAGCGCTGAAGGACACGTCAACGTATCACCCAAGGGCATGGACACTTTCCGCATCCTCTCCGATCACGAAGTCGCCTACCTCGACATGACGGGCAGCGGCAACGAAACGTCCGCGCACTTGCTCGAAAACGGACGCCTGACCTTCATGTTCTGCGCCTTTCAGGGATCGCCCGAAATCGTGCGCTTGTACGGCACGGGGCGCACGATCCTCCCTGGCACCGCTGAGTGGGATGCGCTCAGCCCCTTGTTCCCGACCTACCCCGGCGTTCGCCAGATCATCGCGGCGACCCTCCACAAAACGCAAACCTCCTGCGGCTATGCCGTTCCGTTCATGGAGTACGTCGGCGAACGCGAGACGCTCACCAAGTATTGGGTCGCGAAAGGTGAAGACGGCGTCGCCACCTACCAGCAGGCAAAGAATCAGTGCAGTCAGGATGGCTTACCAACGGCGCTGTCCACAAGAACGTAACGGTCTGTTTACACTTTGGCTACAATTGCCCCGCATACTTGAGTCAATGATCTAGGTGAACCTCTCCTCCCTGAGCGGGTGAGGTTGAAACTGAGAGTCAGTGTGAAAACGGTCTATTTCAATATTCCCGCGCACGGCCACGTCAATCCGACTCTGCCGCTCGTGCGCGAACTGGTCCGGCGTGGTGAGCAGGTGATCTATTACAACGCAGAAGAATTTCGCGCCAAGATCGAGGCGACGGGCGCAGAGTTTCGTCCCTATCCCGACGTGGCCGATCCCGCCGCCATCAATGCCGCCAGCGACGACAGCAAAGTCTTCAAAACGGCGGTGCTCCTGCATCAGGTGACGGAACGACTCGTCCCGTTTGCGCGGGCGGAGCTGGAACGCGAACGGCCCGACTACGTCATGCACGACTCCCTGTGCCTGTGGGGCAGCCTCGCGGCAGCGATCTTACGTCTACCGACGGTCGTCACCATCGGCACATTTGCGTTTGGCGCGCGCGTGCCCAATATCAGCGCAATGGCGCAGGAATTTCTCCGCAACCTGCCCGAACTCGCGCAGATGCAGTGGCTCGACGCGCGTTTGCGCCGTCATTATCCCCATACCCGCCGCCCCGGTGATCACGCCTTCAACAACACGGGTGATCTCAACCTCGTCTTCACATCGCGCGAATTTCAGTTCGCCGGTGATCAATTCGATGACCGCTACAAGTTTATCGGCGCCTCGTTCGCATCCCGCGCGGGCGATACCAGCTTTCCGTTCGATCAACTCACGCGCCGCCCGCTGGTGTACCTCGCGCTCGGCACGATCATGAGCACGCGCGCCCATGTGTACCAGACCGCCATCGACGCCTTCCGTGATTTCGACGGACAGGTGGTGATCGCCGCGGGAAAAAGCGCCGCGCTGCTCACTGGCCTGCCGCCACACTTCATCGTGCGCGAATTCGTGCCGCAGCTCCAGCTGCTCGAACGCGCCGACCTGTTTATCACGCACAGCGGCATGAACAGCGTGAGCGAAAGCCTGTACTATGGCGTGCCGATGGTCAATGTGCCGCAGCAGTTTGAACAGTCGCTGGTGGCGGGACGTGTGCAAGCGTGCGGCGCGGGACTCACGCTCGGCGGGACACCCCCGTATGGCAGCTTTTCGGCCGCTGAACTGCGCGCGACTGCCGAACAAATTCTCGCCAATGACCACTACCGCGACCAGGCGCAGGCCCTCGGCGCGACGCTGCGCGCGGCGGGCGGTTACATGCGCGCCGCCGATGAGATTCAGTGGTTTGCGCGCTGGACGAACGGCGCCCAGCCTCAACCGGAACGCGGCGGCGCGCTGCGCTTCGACTTCATCCCCTACCCGCTGTGGCGGAGAAAGGGGATTCCCGCGCTGTTCAAGCGCCTGCTCCGCCCTTTTACCGCCGCTGACGCGGACGACCACCCGCCCGACACGCCCGCCCAGCTCGCGCATTACCTGACGCGCTGGGGACTGCTCCCCGCCCACATGGACGCGCCCGCCGCGAAACGCGCCCTCGCCGTGGCGGCGAGTGAACCCGTTGCATCCGTTGCTGCAACCGTCAAAGCGGAGGCGTCTGACGCGCTTGTTCGTCTCCCGGCGCAGTGGGAACCCCTCGAAGCGGTGATTCTCAGCTTTCCCGTGCTCTACCCACCCTTGTGGACAGCCCATCTGGAGATGATCGAGGCGATCAGTCAGGTGGCGCGCGCCGACGTGCTGATTCCCGCGCCGGAATGGGCGGCGGCTGTTCGGCTGCTGCTCCAAGAGCGCGGGAAGGCCGATTTGTCGCGCGTCTGCCTGCTGCATCTGCCGACTGATGATGTGTGGGTGCGCGATTACGGCCCGATCGTCGGGCTCGACGCTCGCGGTCAGCGCGTCACCATCAGCGCAGTCTATGATCCGCTGCCGACTTACCCACAGACGCGCGACAATGCCCTGCCAGAACGCTGGTCGGCGTATAACCACATTCCCGTGCGCGTCACCGATGTGCACACCGAAGGTGGCAATCTCTGGTCAGATGGCGCGGGTACGCTCATCATGAGCGACGACCTGTACGCGCGCAATCCGCACCTCACCCC
>CALKIA010000180.1 GCA_937988705.1 uncultured Chloroflexota bacterium
CAGCGGACAAGGCAGGCCTTGTCCCTACAAACACCGTGATCTTTTTGTAAATTGCCTCATTGAGTCCGATTTAGTTTGTGGGGAGAAGGGCAGACACGTAGGTCTGCCCCTACAAAAGCGTTTATCCTCGCTAGGGCATCCTCACCAACGCTGGGATTGCGGTTAGGTTGCGGCTCTTTTCGGAATTGTATTTCTTTTTAAATTACAGGATAATCGGCGGACTGGTTTATTGGAGATGACTGTATGTTTACACATTCCGAGTCGACCGATCCGCGTCCGTCTATTCCTCCGGGCAATCCGACGCTGCCGCCCACCCCGCAACCTCCGGGGATCGATCCGCCGATGCCACCGACGATTAACCCGCCGCAACCTCCGAGCATCGATCCGCCAGCGCCACCGACGATTAACCCGAACCCACCGCCGACGATTGACCCGCCACCCCCACCAACGATCAACCCACCCGCGCCGCCGACCATTGATCCGCCCCGCCCGCCGACAATCAACCCGCCGCAAACGACCTGAACCCACGACGTTGAGCGGGGCGTACGGTTGTGCGCCCCGCGAATCAAGGCGCTCATTGCTCCAGTAAGGTGATGCCGCGCGCCCGGCGCGGCTCTAAACGGATCAAGCGGGCAGCTTCCAACTTGCCGAGGTTATATTTGACGGTCGATTTGGCGAGGATGCACGCTTCAGCGATTTCCTGCTGCGTCGGCGGGAAGGTGTGCTCCTCGGTATACGCCTTGATAAAGTCATAAACTGCCCATGCGGTGATATTCATCCGGGGACTCCAATGTTGTAACAACAAACTAACTATCCATGATAGCAAAGATGCGAAAATATGTTCTAGAACAGATGGTACGAGTTGGGTGTGAAAGCGGTTGCAATTCCGTTTAGGTGGGTAAAATAGGGGTCGATCTGGCGAAAGGATGCAGGAATGAGCTTCTTAAAACGTATTTTTGGTGGTGGTAGCGGCAGCAGCGGCGGAGCCAAAGCAACGGGCGACCCGAATGGCTTGTACTTCTACGTGCGTCCGCGCGGCTGTGAAGAAGTGGTGCGCGTCCGCATTGACCGCAACAACGATCTCAGTGCGAGCGATACGGGCGATCAACTGTGGGTGCATAAGTACGTGCGCGGCACGACCTGTTTTCAGCAGGTGGAGCTGGATCTGTACTTCAACAATAATCGGCAGCTCAGCAACAGCGAGGTGCAGGGCGGCGCGCTGGTCACCGAAGCGGAGTATCAGGCGTGGGTCGATAAAGCGCAGGGGCCGACGGTTTAGGGACACCAACGGGCTTGAGCGTTAGTCCCCGGCGCTGGGGAGCATGACTGGACGTTGGCGCCCGCGTGTGGACAGCAGGAAGATGCTCAGGATGAGCAGCAGCGCGCCGATCACGCCCGTGCCCGGCAGCGTTTCGCCGAACAGCGCCCACGCCAGCAGCGCGGCGACAGTCGGCTCCAGCAGCGTGGTCACGCTGGCGGTCGTCGGCGAAACCGAACGCAAGCCCTTCTGGAACATCCAGTAGGCGAGAGCGGTCGGCACGAGGCCGAGATACAGCGCATACAGCCAACCCGACCCGCTGTGGATGGCGACCGCACCGCTCAGCAGGTTGATCGGGATGAGCACCAAGGCGCCCGAACTGAAGGTGATGGTCATCACGTGCAGCGGATGGTAATTACCGGCCAGAAAGCGCCCCCAGAAGATGGTGCAGGCATAGGCGAGCGCCGCCACCAGCGAGAGCACCGCGCCGAGGAGCAGGTTCTGCTGGGCCCCGGCGGGCGTATTCAGCCCGACGAGCAGCACACTGCCGATCAACGCGCAGGCGACGGCGATGAGGGCGCGCGCGGTCAGCTTTTCCAGCTTGAGGATGACGGACACGCCAGTGACGAGCAGCGGCGAGACGCACACTGAAAGCAGGGTAGCGATTGTCACGCCGGTGTAGCGAATCGCCACAAAGTAGTACGCCTGCGAAGCGGCCATGAACACGCCATTCAGCAGCATGATCCCGAAATCGCGGCGCGGGAGGTTGAACATCTGCCGACCGACCACGCGCCAGCAGACCGCCGCCAGCACCGGCGCGGCGATGACCATGCGCGCGAAATTGACGAACAGCGGTGAGGTGCCGCTGTCGACGTTATAGATCGCTTGCGTGGCGATGCCGATCGTTCCCCAGATGGCCGCCGCGGCGATCACCAGCCAGAAGCCGCCTGGCTGGTCAGGTTGTTGGTTGGTCATGGGCTAGTCTTTTTTGTCCGGCTCGTCTTGTTTGCCGGATGCAGACAGGGCGGTGCGGACCGCCTCGAAGTCGTCGTATTTGCCCGTCGTGTGATCGACGATGCCCGTCTCCAAACTCAGATAATCGGCGTCTTCCGGTTGATCTTCGGTCTGTGGACGGCGGTAAAAGTTGTTCAGCGACAGGCGAATGCGCGTTTCGATGCGGCTGCGGATGTTGGCGATCTTGTCCTCGGTGGTGACAATCACCAATTCTTCCAGCGCGAGGTGGCAGATTACGTCTTCTTCGTTGCCATATTCGCGCAAAGCGTTTTTGACCATAAGCGTGATGGCGCGCAGCATTTCATCGGCGGCGACGAAGCCATACATCTCGCGCAGCGTGCTCAGCCCATTAATCGACAGGATCATGAGCGACCACGGCGTATCCGAATACAGGACACGGTTGACGCGTTCTTCCAGCACCTGAACTTCGGGCAGTTCGGTGATCGGGTTGAGCATGCCGGTCTGCCGCGCACGGTTGATGGCATTGCGGACGCGCAGGCGCAGTTCCTGAATGTCGAACGGCTTGGTGATGTAATCGACAACGCCCAGTTCCAGACCTTGCAGCTTGTCGATACGGTCGCGCTTCTCGGTCAGGAAAATGATCGGCACGTCCTGCGTTCGGCGCTGTAACCGGAGCTGGCGGCAGACTTCATAGCCGTTGATGTCGGGCAGGCGAATGTCGAGCATGATGAGATTGAGGTCAGTTTCGCGGCTGATCTTCAGGGCGTCCCGTCCCCAGGCGGCAGTAACCACGTCGTAATTTTGAACGCGGAAATACGCATCGAGCATTTCCGACAGATCAAGATCATCTTCGACGATCAGAATACGTGGTTTGTCGCTCATAGCATCCCTTTCTAAGAGATCGCGTGTTTGTTGATGAGAAAACTACAGTGATCATCACCGTTGGCGGCACAGTGCGTCTCCCGCACAATGTATTCGCGTCCATTCGAGGCCCAGCGTTCGTGCTCTTGCAGCAAGCCGACGAGCGGGTGGCAGACCGGACGATCTGATTTGCGATCATAGGCGAAGGGACTGGGGTGGACGATGAAGCGGAAGGCGTTGGCATCTTCTTCGACGCGCGAGGTTTGATCGGTGAAGGTGGAGAAAATATCTGCCAATGCGCGCAGGGAGACCCGCGACCGATCTTCGAGGGGAAGGGCGCGAAAGGCCGGGTCGGCAATACCGCGGAGCGCGCCAAACTGGATCATGCCGACGGCGAACCACGCGCGACCCGTTCGCAGCGCCATACCGCGACCCCCACGCGTACCGTAGAGGTCATCCAGCGCCTCGTTAATTTTGCTCAAGGCGGCGAAATCAAAGGCGCGGTCGAGCGTGTTGGGCGGCGGATTGGTGCTCAAAGGACTGAGTCCGGCACTGCCTAGAATCGCATCTAAGCCATGCCTGCCCATCACTTCCTCCATGGCGAGGAGGAGGTCGCCTGCAAAGCGGTTTGGATAAAAGAGAGACACGGCGCGCGGCTCGTTTCTAATTCATGGTTTACAGCAGTTGTGCCAAATCCTGCACAGTGCGGGCGACGTCTAGGAAGATCAAGCCGAGCCGCGCATCCTTGCGGGTGAGGACGGTCAACACAGCTTCTTCTCCGACGGCGAACAAGACGACGTAGCCATCCGCGCCTTTGACGTAGACTTGCTGTAAGCCGCCGCGTCCAAGTTCCGTGGCGATACGTTCACCGAGCGACAGCATCGCCGCGGACATCGCGCTCACGCGATCTTCTTCGTATCCGGCCGGAAGTGACGATGCAATGCTTAACCCATCCACGCTCACAATCGCGGCGGCTTCAACATCACCTGAACTGGCTTGCAAATCCCGCAAGCGAGCATTCAATAGTTCAGTCCGTGATTTAGCCAACGATGAAACTCCTATCGCAGAGAAATGATCCGAAATGCCAAACGGGATGTCGCAAAAATTGGACGGGACGTATCTCAGCCCCGGCGGATAATCTCGACGCCATTATAATGATAGCGCAATCTCTGTGCAAGCAAGCGAAATGTTTCGCAATGATCGCGGGACATTTGGGGGATTGAGGGGGCAGCGCGCCGATGATACTTGCGTGTGATTAAAAAGGTCGCCCTATGACCCCAGTCCCGATCCATGACATGAGTGGTATTTAATTGTAGGGACAAGGACTGCCGATAGTGCGCAGAGCAAAGTGGAGTCCATTTTGGGACAGCGGACGCCATGATGCAACTTAAGAAAAGATCACGGATTACCCCTCACCCCCAACCCCTCTCCCACGCAAGCGGGGAGAGGGGCGACGTGGCGCGGAAGGTTGGCTCCCCGCCCTGAATTCAGCTGAGGGCGGGATACTTTTAATAATCAAGAGCGTTGTGGCGCACCGCCCGACGCTCAAAGCGTCAGGCTACGGGAAGAAAGCCTCCTGAAGTGGGCTAACCAGCCGCATCAGCAGGCTTATAGGCTTTTAAAATTAAGCCTACGGCGGTGAAAACGCACCCATTGTTAAAACTGTCCTGTCCTCAACCGAATTCAGGGAGGGGACGGGGAAATAAAAAGGACGAGGCTTAGGCCTCGTCCCTAAAGAAGCGCGTTGACGGCGTGGATTACTGATTCAGCGTGTCGCTGAGATTCTGCGCAGCGTCCTCAACCTTGTTCTTGACATCGTTGACGGTCGCGCTGGGTTCTTCCCGGACGACTTCGATCTTCACGCGGGCGATCAGCGCGCCGATCACGGCTACGCTGGCGATGACGGGACCCAGCCACAGCAGGAGCGCCGCACCCGCGGCCGCACCGACGGTCAGGGGGATTTCGATCAGCGTCCGACCTTCCGGATTGCGGATGATCAAACGGCGCACGTTCCCTTCTTCGATCAGTTCTTTGACGCGGTCAACCAACTGGCTGCCAGCGACTTCCAGTTCTTCACTGAAGTTACGGTTGTTCGGATCCTGATTGCTGGGCTGCATGTTATTCATATCGGACATCGTTACGACACTCCTTTTGATAGGACACTTTCGATAGTTCTATACACCTATACGGACAGTGGCGTCAAAGGTTGCACATTTCAAAACACATTATACACAAATTCCCCCGAAATTGCTATTTCGCTGACATTTCAAAGTGTGACTATAATCAAAAGAAAACCCTTCACCTTATAGGGGGAATGAATGTCAAAGAAGGTGATCGCGCTGGCTATCCTGTTCATACTGGTGTTCGCTGTGTTCACGACGTTGGTCGTGCAGGCGGAATTCGGTACGGGTTGGACGGCTCAATATTTCAACAACACGACGTTGCAAGGTACGCCCGTCTATACGGAATCGCTGCCGACGGGAATTAATGTCAACTGGGGGACGGGGAGTCCGAATCCCGCCGTTCCGGTTGACAATTTCACAGCGCGGTTCACTTCCATCCAGTTGTTCAACCAGGGCACCTACGAGTTTGTGGTGTCTTCGGATGACGGCGTCCGCGTGCTGATCGACAATGCACTTGTGTGGGATCGCTTCATCGGACGGGTGCTGACGACCGATCGTTTTCAGCTCAACATCACAGCCGGCACCCACGCAATCACGGTCGAGTATCTGGAACTGGTCGATCAAGCGGCCGTTCAGTTCCAGTACTTTCAGGTCAACGTGCAGCCGGGAACTACGCCGGGGGTCGTCACGACGCCGGGGGTGGTGACCACTCCGGTGGTCACGACGCCCGTTTATACCGGCCCGGCGGCGACGGTGAGCGGCGCGCGTGGGTTGGCGCTGCGGACTGGCCCGTACATGGGCGCGTCGTACATCACGGCGATTGTGCCGGGAACGGCGTATCCGGTGATTGCGCGCAACCGCGACGAGGGCATTTACAATTGGTATTTGCTGCGCGTGGGCGAACGCACGGGCTGGGCATCGGGGCGTTTTCTGACCCTGACTGTCCCGCTGGATCAGATTCCGGTGCAGGGCAGCGTCTTCGACCAGATCGACGGTGCGTCAGATATTGGCGCACGAGCGTATCCGCGGGCGGCCATGTTCATCCGCACCCGTCCGAGCACACGCGTCGCGGTGATCGGAGAAATTCCGTGGGGCGGCGAGGCGCAGTTGGTGGGGCGCACGGTGCAAGCCGGGACGGATCGCTGGTATCAGATTCGCTACAACGGGATCATTGGCTGGATTGACGCGCGGTGGGTCACAGCGCGGGGCGAGATGTATCAAGTGCCAATCCGCTAATGATTGAACTGCTCGTTCGAGGGATGACGCTCGGCCTGAACGCAGGTTTGTCGCCGGGACCCTTGCAAACCTATATTATCCAAACGTCGCTGCTGCTCGGTTGGCGCCGCAGTTTGATTGTGGCGCTCTCACCGCTCATCACCGATGTGCCGATCATCCTGTTGATCGTGTTTGTGCTCGCCCAGTTTCCGCCCGCGTTCATCCAGATCATCCGGATCGTGGGCGGGGTGTTCCTGCTGTATCTGGCGTGGAACATGGGGCAGGACATCCAGCGGGGAGTGCGCATCGGCGCTGTGAAAACAGCTGAGGCGCCCACGACACAGCGCAAAGTGCTGGTGCGCGCCGTGCAGTTGAACTACCTGAGTCCCGGCCCGTATATCTTCTGGGGGACGATTAACGGCCCTCTGCTGATTCAAGGCTTGAACCAGTCACTGCTGCATGGACTCGGTTTTCTGTTCGGGTTCTATGGTATGTTCGTCGGGCTGATGTGCGGGCTGATTCTGCTCACGGATCGGCTGCGCACGCTCAGCGACCGCGCCAACCGGATGATTCTGGTGGGGTTGGCGCTCGTTTTGGCGGTGTTCGGGTTATCGCTGATCGTTCAAGGGATCACGGTATGACGACTTATGCACAACGGCTGGAAATAGGCCTCGTCAAGTGCGCGCGGAATTACGCGCCGCGGATCGCCCCGCTGGCCTGGCGTCAGCCGGGGGATTATCGCTTGCCCCTGCCGGATCTGGCGCATCAACTGGCGGGTTACGGCGTGCTGGTGATGGTGGGCGATGTGCCGCCGCAGTTGGCGACGCAGGCGACCCTCCACTATCGCGAATGGGTTGAGAACTATAAAGCACTCTATACGCTGCTGGCCTCAGCGCTGTTTCCGTCATTCAAGAATGTGCAGGCGTTTTACATTGACCAGACTGAGTCGCCGCCGATTGTAGGTGTGCAGGGCGAAGCGATCCCCGTGATCGAGATGCTGGCGGGGTATATCGCGCCGTATATCGCGTTGAAGCACGGGACATCCACCGAAGTCGAGCTCATTGGTTTGATGGATATCGTGCTGGAAGAACTGGAGGCAGGCGATCTGCCGCGGGAAGCCTACCGCACCATCCGCGATAACTGCGCCGCGCTCGTCCGCAATCTCCTGACGGGATATGTCAAGCAAACTCCGCTGACGCCGACGCTGCGGCCGATTTTCACCGACGCGACGCAGTCAATGCCGCCGCAAGTGCCGCCACGCCTCGACGTGACGCAGGCGGCGGTGTCGACCAACACGCAGACGATTGCCCAGCCGCCGCCCACGATTCAGCCGCCCATGATTTTGCCCGAAGAAGATCGCATCGATCTTGCGCCGCCGCCGCGCCAAGTTCCTGAAGAACCCCTCTTCAAGCCGGACAGCATCCCGGTATTCTTCGATCCCGGTCGGCGCGATAAGCGTCAGCCGCCGCCCCCGCCCGTTCCCAGACTGCCGGAGGAATAAAGCGTATGGTCGAACAAGCGAGCATCCGCGTGAGCGAAGAGGAATATCTGGAAAAATACGCCGCCGATTTCTACGAATGGGTCGATGGAGAACTGCTCCCGATGTCTCCCATACAGCTCGATCATGATGTGCTGCAAGATTATGTGCGCGATTGGCTCAAACAGTATCTGCGCTTGAAGCCGATCGGGCAGGTCGTGGGGGCCCCCTTCGTCATGCGGCTGGGGGGAAGGTATCGCGAACCGGATTTACAGGTGATTCTGCACGACAATCCGGGCGAACTCACCAATACGGGGATGCTTGGTGCTGCCGATATTTGTATCGAGATCGTGTCGCCAGAGAGTGTCGAACGCGATTATGCCGATAAACTGAGCGAGTATCAGCAGGGTGGGGTGCGTGAATACTGGATCTTCGATCTCAAACGCAAAGACAGCCGCTTCCATCGCTTGAATGCGACCGGAACCTATACCATCATTGAGCCGAACGTGGATGGAAATTACAGTACTCCTTTACTGCCACGCTTCCAATTACCCGTTTCGACGCTGTGGTTAGAGGAGAAGCCAGACACGCTGGCCATCATTGCAGCGCTACGGACGCTGTTAGCGGATGAACCATCATAGTGACCTTAGGAGTCTTCTTGTGAAACGACTGATCCCTCTGATCGGCGTGTTGTGCGCCCTGCTGTTCGGCATCGTGACGGTCACGGCGCAGGAGCAGACACCGCAGCCCACGCTGCCATTGGCTCCATCACCGACCTTTGATCCGACGTTTGCGGTGACGCCTACCGCGACCCTCGACCCTGCCACCGAACCGACTGCCGCGCAGATCATTGTCACGGCGACGCCGACTTCCCCACCGCCGATCAGTGCCGCCGAGACGGAGGCGCTGCCGCTGCTGCTGCGCGTCCGCGCCGATCTTGAGCTGCTGGCCGAACAGATCTACGGCTTTGCCGAGCGTCCGCTTGGCTGGACGGGCACGATTGACGCGACCAATTCGCAGTTGGCGCTGCTCATCCGTTACGACCTCGAACTGCTGGCCGCCTCCCGTCTGGGGGTGGATCCGCGTCCCGAAGGCTGGTTTGGCGGCGTTGTAAGCGTACCGCTGGCGTTTGCGCGCGATATCCGCCACGATCTCGAACTGCTGGCCGATAACATCATGGGGACGGCGACGATCCGTCCGGCGGGCTGGCAGGGCGATGATCCGCTCATGCGCTGCGACCGCACCACGCAGGCGCTGATCACCGTGCTGAACAGAGAGGGCTACGGGTTCAATATCGATTTCGGTCAGGCTGGCCTGTGCGACTCGCTGAACATTGAGATCGCCCAGTTTGTCGAGCGCACAGTGCTGCAACCGCCGCCCGCGATCACCACCGCCGACGAGATCAACACTTTCAACTCACGCCAGCCGTTCCGCGCCGAAAACTACTATGTGGTGGCCTTCTATGATCGCAAGGCACGCAACCGCGCCGGGGTGCTCCCCGAAGGCACGGGCTTCGCGCCTGTTTCCCGCAGCGGCTTCGAATTCTCGAACATGATGCTGATCGAAGGGAATGACTTCCGCATTTTCGTCGATTACCTGACGACCTCCGTCACCACCGAGCAGTTCTACGCGCTGCCGGAAATCGGCGAAGGCACACAGATCACATTGTGTAACGCCGCCTGGTGCGGGGAATAGTCAGACCGATAAAGGCCAACTGTCCCCACACCATGTTGTGTGGGGACAAGCACTGCCGGAAGCACACGGAGAAGGCTGTCCGGTTTCGGAGGAAGAGGCAGCCGGGTGTTTAAGAAGGTTGCTTTCCGACCCCACCCCCGGCCCCTCCCCGAATTCAGG
>CALKIA010000181.1 GCA_937988705.1 uncultured Chloroflexota bacterium
CATTTCGCCGGGCTGCGTCGCGCCGAGCTCCAGCACGACCATTTTGTGCTCCGGCGTGAGCCGCGCCAGCGTTTGCGGCAGACTGAGCCGCCCGCCGCCATCGGCGCTGCTGCGCTGCACAGAGTAGCGCGTTTTCAGCACCTGACTGATCGCCTCGACCGTGATGCTTTTGCCGGACGAGCCGGTCACGCCGATCACCTGAACGCCGAGCTTATTCAGGACGTAGTGCGACCATTTCATGAGGGCAACTTGCGTGTCACGCACGAGGATGATCGAAACGCCTTCCACGTCGAAATCAGGCGGGCGCGTACACAATACGCCCGTAGCGCCGCGTTCCACGGCTTCGCGGATGTACTGATGACCATCACCACGATCGGACTTGAGGGCGACAAACAGATTCGAGTCGGCAGTTGTGCGCGAATCAAATGAGAAATCGTTGAACAATTGCGCACCGGGTTCGCCAAAAGGCTGGCCGTTGGCCGCTTCGAGGATGTCGTATAAGCTGATCATTGCTTCTTGCCAGTTTTAACCATGAGGCGCAACTTCTGATATAATCTGCCGACGCGTCTTTTTCTGGACGATTGCTTCCTATGTCATTTTATTTTGAAATCCTCAAAACCAAAAATAAGGCGCGCGCTGGAATCTTCCACACGCCGCATGGCGACATCCCAACGCCCGTGTTTGCTCCGGTGGGCACAGCGGCGACGGTGAAGGCGGTTCCCCCGCGCGACCTCACCGAAATGGGCGCGACCCTTGTCCTCTCCAATACCTACCATTTGCATTTGCGCCCCGGTTCAGAGCTCGTGCGCGATATGGGCGGCCTGCACACCTTCATGGGGTGGAATGGGCCGATCCTCACGGACTCCGGTGGCTTTCAAGTCTTCAGCTTAGCCGATATTAACAAAATTGACGAAGACGGCGTGACATTTCGCAGTCATTTAGATGGCAGTAAACACCGCTTCACGCCGGAAAGCTCGATCAAGATTCAGGAAAACCTGGGCGCCGACATCATCATGTGCTTCGATGAGTGCCCGCTGCCAACGGATCGCCGCATTGTCGAACGCGCCGTGGATCGCACGAGCCGCTGGGCGACTCGCTGCCGCGACGCGCATCCCGACATGTCCGTGCAAGCGGTGTTCGGAATTCAGCAGGGCGGCATCTTCGAGGATTTGCGCCTGCAATCTGCTGAACATTTACGCACACTGGATTTTCCCGGCTACGCGGTCGGCGGGCTGGCGGTGGGCGAAAGCAAGGGACAGATGTATTCGACCCTCGATTTCGCCGTGCCCATGCTGCCGGACGACAAGCCCCGGTATTTGATGGGCGTGGGGGCTCCCGAAGATTTAGCGGAAGCGATCATGCGGGGCATCGATATCTTCGACTGCGTGCTGCCCACGCGCATCGCTCGACACGGCGCGGCCTTCACCTACGATGGCACGATCAACATGGGCAACCTCGCCCATGCGCGCGACGGTCGACCACTGGAACCGGAATGCGATTGCTATACCTGCCAGCACTTCACGCGCGCCTATGTGCGTCATCTGGTCAAAGCCAAAGAGCTGTTAGCCCACTATCTGTTGAGTGTGCATAATATCCGCTTCCTAATTCGGCACGTTGGTGCCATGCGCAGCGCGATTTTGGATGGCACGATTGATCAGTATGTCGATCGCTTTTTGGGACGATATCTCGCAACTGGCTGAATAATGACATCGAACTCTGCATTGCAGTCCACTCAGGAACGCTAAGCGCGTATGGGCAAAGCCAAACGCGCGCTTGCTGTTGTCGCCTTTACCTTGGCAAGCTGCAGCGGTCAAACGCTGCCGGCTTCAACGCCGACGATTGAAGTGACGGCGCTTCGACTCTATGTGACGACCCCGATGATTCCGCTCATCAACTCGTTGACGGCGGCTTACAGCCGCGTCAATCCGGCGGTGGTCTTCGAGGTCAACACGGGTAACTACGAAGCGATGGTCGATCAAGTGCTGCTGCACGACGACGCTTATCTGCTGACCAATTATCTGCCACCGGAAAACGAAAGCTCGTTGATCGCCTTGCCGATTGCGCAAGACGGTATTGCGATCATTGTGCATCCGTCCAACCCGGTCACAAATCTGACCGTGAGCCGCATACGCAGCATCTATCAAGGCTGGATCAATAATTGGGCGGAAGTCGGCGGTGCTGACCAGCCGATTACCGTGATCAGCCGCGAAGACGGATCAGGGACGCGGTTGGTGTTCGAAAATCTGGTGATGGGCAGCCGCCGCACTACGACCACCGCGCAGATCGCACCCTCCAGCGCGGCGGTGGTGACGAGTGTAGCGCGGACGCCCGGCGCCATCGGCTACGTGTCAATGAGCTACCTCAACAGCGGTGTGCAGCCCCTACGCATCGAAAATGTCGCGCCGCTGCTGGAAAACGTCGCCAGCAATCGCTATCCGCTGCGGTCGTTGGTGTATTTCGCCGGACTGCAAGAACCAGAAACCCATTT
>CALKIA010000182.1 GCA_937988705.1 uncultured Chloroflexota bacterium
GCTCAAAACGCCGCGTAGAATCGCTGCGTTCGTTGGCGCATCCCCGCCGAGCAGCTCGGAGATGTGCGCGCCGCGAAACCCATAATCTTCCGGGTTGATATCGTAGGTCGTCACTTTACCGTCGTGCAAATGGCTGATGTGATTCGGCCCGGTCGTCGTCAGCTCGTCGATATTGCCATAGCCGCACACCACCATCGCCGAAGTCGATCCCAGTTCGCCGAGCACGTGCGCCAGCAAATCAGTCAGATCGGGGGCGAACACGCCCATCAACTGCCGCTGCGCGCCCGCTGGGTTCGTCAGCGGGCCGAGGATGTTGAAGATCGTGCGCAGGCTCAGCTCGCGGCGCACGCCGATGGCGTACTTCATCGCCGGATGCAGCTTCGCCGCAAACAGAAAGCCAATTCCCACCCGATCCACACACTGCCCGACCTGCTCCGGCGTCAAATCGAGGTTGACGCCCAACTGCGCCAGCACATCGGCGCTGCCGCACTTGCTCGACGCGGCGCGGTTGCCATGCTTGGCGACGCGCACGCCCGCCCCCGCCGCCACAAACGCCACTGTCGTGCTGATGTTGAACGTGCCGCTTTTGTCGCCGCCCGTGCCGCACGTGTCCAGCAATTCGCCCTCCGCGCTGATCGGCACACGGTGCGCGTTGGCACGCATGGCGCGGGCGCTCCCGGTGATCTCGTCGCGCGTCTCGCCCTTCATGCGCAAGCCCATCAGGTACGCGGCGATCTGCGCCTCGGTCGCGCCGCCGCTCATGATTTGATTCATGACCAGTTCGGCCTCATCCGGCTGCAAGTGTCCGAATTTACTGACGATGTCGATGGCCTTTTGAATATCCATCCTAAACCGCCTGTTCCGGCACGCGCACTTCGATGAAGTTCTGGAGGATGCGCTTGCCCGACTCGGTCAGAATACTTTCCGGGTGGAACTGCACGCCGTAGACCGGGTGTTCCTTGTGGCGCATCGCCATGATTTCGCCGCTGTCGGCGTAGGCGGTGATCAGCAGCGTGTCGGGCAGCGTGCTTTCTTCGACAATCAGGCTGTGATAGCGCGTCGCCTCAAATGGGTTGGGCACGCCCGCGAACAGCACATCGTCGGTGTGCTGGATCTGGCTCGTCTTGCCGTGCATCAGCTTGCCCGCCCGCTTGACCACGCCGCCATACGCCTGCCCGATGCTCTGATGCCCCAGACACACGCCGAGGATCGGCGTCGTCGCGCCAAATTCGCGGATCACATCCAGCGAGATGCCCGCATCGTCCGGATCGCCGGGTCCGGGTGAAATCACAATATGCGATGGGTTCAGCGCGCGAATCTCGGCGAGCGTGATTTGATCATTGCGCACCACCTGCAAATCCGCGCCCATTTCGCCCAGATACTGCACGAGGTTATACGTGAAGCTGTCGTAGTTATCGATCACGAGGATCATGTTGTTTCGCCTCTAGTTCAGTTACTGCGGAAGTCCGCAAACCTTCGAGATGTAAGCAGTCATCGACTGCGACGAGT
Source organism: uncultured Chloroflexota bacterium (assembly GCA_937988705.1). Lineage (GTDB taxonomy): Bacteria > Chloroflexota > Anaerolineae > Aggregatilineales > Phototrophicaceae > Flexifilum. Next base: position 1,510 of record CALKIA010000182.1, read on the forward strand.
TTCCAACCATCATCTTTGCGCCGCAGGGTGGTCACCGACGTATTGCCGAGATCCACCGTCAGCGGGTTGTAACCGGGGAAGAGATCTTCCATCAGCACTTTGAGCGCCGTCGTGTGCGTGAGCATGCCGACCGTTTCGCCCTTGGCCTGCGCCAGCACATCGTCAAACGCCGCCGTCATGCGCACCCGCACATCCTCGCGTGATTCGCCGCCGGGCACGCGGTAAGTATCCGCGTCCTTGAGCATGGCCGCGTATTCTTCCGCGTACCATTTGCGCATTTCGTCGAGCGTCAGCCCCTGCCACAGGCCGATGTTGCGTTCGCGCAGGCGTTCATCGGGGATCAGTTCGAACGAGCTTGCCCGTTGCAGAATTTCCGCCGTTTGCAGCGCCCGCTTGAGATCGCTGGTGTACAGCGCCGTCATGCCAATCGAACGCAGAAACCGCGCTAAGGCTTCGGACTGCTGCCGCCCGTGTTCGTTGAGCGGAGTTGCCACCCACCCCTGCCAGCGTTCCAGCTTGTTCCAATCGGTTTCGCCCGGACGAATGAAAATGATGCGTTCGACTGCCATGATGTGCAACTTCCCCCTTAGAGTAAGCCCTGTTCAGCGCGGCGAATAGTCAGGATCATCGCCCGCGCTTTATGGAGCGATTCTTCATACTCCGTGGATGGTACACTATCCGCTACCAACCCTGCACCTGCCTGAATGTAAATCATGTCGCGCTGAATCAGCGCCGCGCGGATGGTGATGCACGTGTCCATCGATCCGTCAAAGCTGAAGTAACCCACCGCCCCGCCGTACACCCCGCGCCGCGTGCCTTCCAACTCTTCGATGATCTCCATCGCGCGGACTTTGGGCGCGCCGCTCAACGTGCCCGCCGGGAAGGTCGCCCGCAGCAGATCAAAGGCGTTCATCCCCGCGCGCAGCTTGCCCTGCACGTTGCTGACGATGTGCATGATGTGGCTGTAGCGTTCGATATACTTCATATCCGTGACTTTAACCGTGCCGTAGTCGCACACCCGCCCAAGGTCGTTGCGCCCCAAGTCCACCAGCATGATGTGTTCCGCGACTTCTTTGGGGTCGGCCAGCAGTTCGGCTTCGAGGCGCCTATCGTCAGCCTCGTCGCGCCCCCGCGGACGCGATCCGGCGATCGGACGCGTGGTGGCAATCCCATCTTCGAGGCGCACCATCATCTCCGGCGACGCGCCCACCAGCGTGAACTCGTCGCTGAAGCGCAGCAGAAACATATACGGTGAGGGATTGGTCGCCCGCAGCGCGCGGTAAATCGTCAGCGGCGAGGCGTTGGTTTTGCGGCTCAGGCGCTGGCTCAGCACGATCTGGAAGGCGTCGCCCGCCGCGATGTACTCTTTCGCCTTGAGTACGCCTTCTTCGAACTTCTCGCGTGCCATCGTCGATTGCAGTTCTTCGTCAACCGGGGTGGTGTTCTCCTGTGGCAGGATCAGTGGTTGACGCAGCGCCGCCACGATTTCGTCGATGCGGCGCACGGCGTCATCATAGGCGGCATCGGCATCGCCCTCGTTGTGCGCGTTCGCCAGCACGATCAACTGATGCTTAGCATGGTCAAAGATCACGAGCGTGTCGATCAGCATGAACGCGAGATCGGGTACGTCGAATTCGCGCTTAGCCGTGTTCGGCAGACGTTCAAAGTAGCGCACGATGTCATAGGCG
>CALKIA010000183.1 GCA_937988705.1 uncultured Chloroflexota bacterium
TGGTCGTGGTAGACTGTGCGCTACCCTTCCGCTTAAGCGGCGGTTTTAGGCGCGTCAGCGGGCGTGACGCGGAAACCGGGGTATGCTCTAGGCTGAGAAAAAAAGGAGGCGCGTGATGGCCGATAAAGTCTTTCAAGTGATTGTGCTCGCTCTCAATGTGCGCAGCGCACCCGGTCTTGATAGTCGATTCATCCTACCCAATGTACAGCTGCGGTCAGGCACGCGGATTGTGGTCGATGCCAATTCACGGACCGAGAAGGATGGCATCGTGTGGTGGCGGCACAGTTCCGGTTGGTCGGCTGAGCGTCGCATCGACAACCGCACCATCTACATGACGGCGGTCAATACCGTGCCCCCGCCACCCCCCCCGACCACGACGACTTTCTATGTGGTTGAGCCGATTCTCAACATTCGCCAGAGCGCTAGTCTGGGAGCACCCGTCACGGGCGTGCTGTATCTAGGCCAGCAAATCACCGTCGACACCAATTCACGGACGGTATCTGGTGGGATCGTATTCTGGAAACACAGCCGAGGGTGGTCAGCCGAACTTAACCAGACATCGAACCAGGTCTTCATGACCCGCGTGAAACCCGTTGTTCCCGGGGTCGGCTTTGGTTTCGAGCGGCTCCCGTTGGGCTTTGAGTATCTGCAGAAGGTCTTCTATTTCGGGAATACCCAGTTCGCGTGGGATTTCGGCGCGCAAAACAACTATAACGGCTACAGTCAGGGGCTGCACGGCGGGTTGGATTTGGAGCAGACGGGCGGGGCGCCGGTGTTAGCAGGACTGCGCGGCATCTTCGACGGCCCCGGGTCGGCGTTTGGCCCTAATCGCGTGGATGTGCTGGTGGGTAGATACCGCATCATCTACGGTCATCTGGCGAAACCGAACCGGGCTTTACAGCGTGGCGCGCCGATTATGCCGACGACCCAACTGGGGGAAATCGACTATAAGGAACAGCATGTGCATATCGAAATTCGGTTGGGCGCTTATATCCTCAATCCCCTGCTGTTTATGTCCGAAACGATGGTGAATCAGCTCGTGACGCGCTTTCCGCCCGCTGGCGAGACGCGCTTCTACAGCAGTCCGAAGTTCAACCGGTGGCAAACGCCGCTCGATCAGCCGGTCATCATCCTCGGCGGGTCGATCATTGGGCCGAAAGCGCCATGAGCTCTGCAACAACAACGCCTCTCAACTGAGAGGCGTTGTTTGTTTAGGACTGAATCCGTGAGCGTCAGGCGGGTGCAGGTAAGGCGAGGATGCGCACACCGTAGGCTTCCAGCGGGATCGTGGCGCTTAGCGCTGCGCCCGTCAAGAGATCAACACCCGCTTGACCGAGGAGATCCACGGTGCGCGGCTCACTCGTGTGGTTGATCACGAACAGATAGCGGTTCGTGCCGTCGCTGCGGAGGGACGCCTCGACCCCTTCGGCTGAGCCGATCAAGGCGCCGACTCCACTGCTGGCACAGATGCGACAGAGCAGGTCGCGCAGGTAGGCGGCTTCCGGTCGCGTCCCAACATAGTAGGTTTGACCCGCGCCGAACGGATGCCGCGTGATCGCCGCGCGCTGAGCGATGAAGCCGTGCTGATACTGCGCGAGCACCTCGGCGGTCGTTGGGTGCAGCAGATCAACCCAGTGAACGGCCTCAGCTTGCCGTCCATCAACATCCACGAAGCGCACCGCTTCGTCAGGGAGCAGAGGCTGCCATTCCTCGACGGTGAGGCCGAGCACGTCGCGCAGCAGTGCCGGATAGCCGCCCAGTCCAATGTGGTCATGCTCATCGGCGATGCCGCTAAAGTAGCTCATGACCAGCGTGCCGCCTGCTTGCACAAACTGGCGCAGCTGATCGGCTTGCGCGGCGGTCAGCTGGTAGAGCAGCGGCGCGATCAACACGCGATAAGCGGACAAGTCGGAGTCGGGATGCACGATAGCGACGGGGATGTTCTGCTCGACGAGCGCATCATGCCACGGCAGAATGGCGTCCATGGGGTCAATCCCCGCGGGCTTGGAGTCGATTTCCAGTGCCCAGATATTTTCATAGCTGAACAGCAACCCGACCCGTGCCGGAACGTGGCTGCCAAGCAGCTGCGGCAGGCGCTGAAGTTCCGCGCCGAGCTGTGTCACCTCGGCGAAAATGCGACTGGTTTGCGGATCGCCGTGCGGCACCATCGCCGAATGGTATTTCTCCGCGCCCGCCTGTGACTGCCGCCACTGGAAGAACATCACGCTGTCCGCACCGCGCGCGACCGCCTGATAACTCAAGGCGCGCATCATGCCCGGCGGCTTAAGCTGGTTGACCGTCCGCCAGTTGACCTGCGTCGTCGCCTGTTCGAGCAGCAGGAACGGTTGACCGGGTTTGGCCGAGCGGATGGCGTCATAGGCGAAGGCGATGCTGCGCCACGCCTGATCCTTGTAGGTCGGGTCGGGATACATATCGACCGCGGTGTAATCGGCGAACTGCGCCCATTCAAACTGATCGAGCCATTTCAACCCGAAGACCATGTTGGTGAACAGCGGCTGCGCCGCGCCCGCTGCGCGCAGGGCGGCGATTTCGCCGCGAAACAGGTTCAAAATCGAGGCGTTCATGAAGCGGCGGTAGTCGAGCATGTGGCCGGGATTGACGAACGTCGTGGTGCGGTTGGGCAGTTCGATTTCGTCCCATTGGCCGTACTGCTGACTCCAGAAGCGCGTGCCCCACGCATGGTTGAGCGCATCCAACGAGGTGTAGCGCGTTTGCAGCCAGTCACGGAAGGCGGCGCAGCACTGGTCGCAGTAGCATTCGTAGATGTGGCAGGCGTACTCGTTGTTGACGTGCCACATCAGCACGGCCGGGTGCTGACCGTAGCGTTCGGCCAGCATCCCGGCGAGGCGCGCGGCGGCGGCGCGGTAGGCGGGGCTGTTCGGGCAATAGTGCTGGCGCGAACCGGGTTTATAACGCAAGCTGTGCTTGTCGACGGGCAGGCTGTCCGGGTGCTGACGCGAGAACCACGGCGGCGGTGAAGCGGTCGCCGTGGCGAGCAGGATGCGAATGTTGTGTGCGTGCAGCAAGTCGATGATGCGATCCAGCCAGCCGAAGTCGTACACGCCCGGCTGTGGTTCGAGCTTCGCCCAACTGAAAATGCCGAGCGAAACGCAGTTGACTCCGGCGGCGTTCATCAGGCGGACATCGTCTGCCCAGACGGCTTCTGGCCACTGCTCCGGGTTGTAGTCGCCCCCGTAGAGGATGCCCGGAAAATGGAAGGTGTTGTGCGTGTCCACCAGATTGTCCCTTACTTAACACCGGCGCTGCCGCCAGAGATATTGGCTTCAAAGACGTACTTTTGCCCGAAAAAGAATACGAGCAGCATGGGAATGGTCAGCAGCATGGATGCCACCATGACCAGATTCCACATGGGCATAGCGCCCGCGCTGGTGACGGCGCTCAGGGTGCGCACGGCGACCGCCAGCGGCATCATATCTGCATTTTGCAGATAGATGAGCGGTTCCAGAAACCATGACCAGTTAAATTGAAAAGTGAAAATCGCCACGGCGACGGCAATCGGCCGGATCAACGGGAAGATGATGAAGCGGAAGATGCCAATCGGCCCCACGCCGTCGATTTTGGCGGCTTCGTCCAGTTCGACGGGCAGGCGCACAATGAACTGGCGAATCAGGAAGATGTTGAACGCGCCGCCGAAAAAGTTCGGCACGATCAACGGGGCGAACGTGCCCAGCCAACCGAGCGCCCGGTAGAGCGCAAACTGCGGGATCAGCGTCACCGCACCGGGGATCATCATGGTGCTGAGCAGAATCAGGAACAGCACATTTTTGCCGGGGGCGTGGAAGCGCGCAAAGCCATAGGCCACAAACGAGCTGACCAGCACCTGCCCGATCATCGAGCCGACGACGATGATCAAACTGTTGAGGATGTGCCGCCCGAGATCGATAGTCGGCGTGGTGAACACGCGCACGTAATTGCTGACCTCGAACTCCTGCGGAATGAGCGTGAAGCGCATCTGCACGGCTGTGCTGTCGCTGGCCAGCGAAATGGAAATCATGAGCAGAAACGGCGTGACCATCGCCACAGCCAGCGCGCTGAGAATGGCATAGGTCGAGATTTTCTCCGCCAGACCAATTCGTCCGTTCATTTCTTCATCTCGCTTTCGTAGAACACCCACACCGAAGACGAGCGAATGACCAGCAGCGTGAACACGAAGATGATGAGGAACAGCACCCATGCAATTGCCGACGCATAGCCCATTTTGTTGAAGCGGAAGGCGTTATCGAACAGGTACGGGATGATCATGTTGATGGCGTTGTTCGGCGTGTTGGGGTCGGCGTTCAGGATGTAGATTTGCGTGAACGTCTGCAAGCTGGAGATGATGCTCATGATCATATTAAAGAAGATGACCGGGCTGAGCATGGGCAGCGTGATGTTGAAGAAGCGCTGCCGTTCCCCTGCGCCATCAATGGCGGCGGCTTCGTACATCTCGGTGGGGATACCCTGCATGCCCGCCAGCAGAAAGACGACGCTGCTCCCCATACCCCACAGTGACATGATGACGAGCGCGGGTTTCACCCAACCGGGGTCGAGCAGCCACGCGGGGCCGACCACGCCAAACAGTGCGAGCAGGCTGTTGAGCTGACCATTGGTCGGGGCGAAGATCCAGCGAAAGACCATCGTCGTCGCTACCACCGGGACGACATACGGCAAATAGATCACCGTGCGGAAGAAGCGCATCCCCCGCAGACGCTTGTTGAGCAGATAAGCCACCGCCAGCGAGATCACGATATTCAGCGGGACGTAGAGCAGCGTGTAGTAGAAGGTGTTGCCGAGCGCCAGACCGAAGTTCCGGTCGCGCGTGAACAGGCGCACGTAATTGTCGAGGCCGACCCACTCCGGCGCGTTGAACAGATTCCAGTCGGTGAAGCTGAGATAGATCGAATACACCATCGGCCCGGCCAGCAGGAGCAGCAACCCCACCAGCCACGGCGAAATGATCAGGTAGAACCACAGGCTTTCGCGGTGGCGGGCATTCAGACGCCGTCCTTTCCCGCGTTCAACCCGCGCCTCGGACATCAGGTGGGCAGGCACGTCCATCGGTTACGTCCCATCACTAAAGACGAAGGTCGTAATGCTCTGCGGCGCGAGGGTGTAATTGGCCTGCGCGGCGCCGCTGTAAACCTGCGCGAGATCGTTAGCGTCTGATGTTTCGTAGACGCTCACGCTGGGCTGATCCGCACCTGCGAAGTTGATCGCCTGCGCTTCGCCGCTGTTATTGATGGCCACGACCGTCAGCGCGCCCGTCGCGGGATCGACGTAGCCGCTCGCGTTCACTAACGCGCTGTCGAGGTCAACCTGCACGCGCACCGCGCCGGGGCGAATGAAGCGGCTGTAGTTGCCGAGCGCCCACAGGCGTTTGGTTTCGGTGATTTCTTCGCGGTATTCGGGCGTGTAGATCAAGCCGTCGCGGAAATTGTACTTGGACACGGCGATCCAGTACTGCCACGAGGTCACGCCGCCGATGGTCAGATCATCATGGATCACGTTGGCCATGAACAGCGCGGAATCCATGCCATAGTCGCGCCCCTGCTGCATCTCCGTCCATTCCGACATCCATAGGGGGATATCCGGGTAATGGCGGCTCATGAAGCGGACAAAACCGGCCTTGTCGTCCGGGGATGACCAGTAGGAATGCACGGCGAAGTGGTCGAGATGGGCGGCGAGTACGGGGTCTTCCAAGATCCGCTGGGCGTAAACCGACGCGGTGCTCCACTCGCCCGCGTCAATGGCCGAGATCTCGACTTCCAGCCCGGACTCGTCGATAGCCGTTTGCAGCGCGTGCAGCACGCTGATGATTTCAGCGCCGGTGTAGTGCGTGCCTTCCTGACCTTTGGACGGCTGCCAGTCCCATTGAGGCTCGTTGATCGGGCTGATCCAGCGCACCGGAATGTTTTCGACTTCGATCAGATGGCGGGTGATGTCGATCAGATACTGCGCGAAATTGTCGTGCATGTCGGGCAGCAGGTTCGAACCGCCGCCGGGGTTGCCCGCGGCGCGCCCGCTGATCGTCATGCGACCGGGCGCGCTGTTGGCAAAGGCGATGACATCGGTCACGCCCGCGTCGCGTGCCGCGCGCAGCACCCACAGCGCATTCGCATCCCGCGTCCAAGCATATTCACCCGGCGCGACTTCGAAGGTTTCGGTATTGCGCCACGGGTCGATCACGCCCTGTTCGCCGCCGCCGATATTGTAGCGATACATCGTCAGGCCGATCCCGATGGTCGGATCAAAGAGCAGATCGATGATGCGCTGGCGATTTTCGTCGCTCCACCCGCCAATGATTTGTGACCACCACGCGCCCGACGCGCCGAACCCCTCCAGGGTTTGAAAAGCCTCCGCCGGCTGTACTCGGATCGTTGTCACGTTTTGTGCCTGTCCATGATTTGAGAAAAGAAAAAATACGAGGAAGCTGATGAAAAAGAAATGGCGCATGTTTTATCCGTGTCAATTAGTCGGGCAAACTTAGCGTGTGTTGAGACAGTTCTCAGGCTGACCCCTCCCCGAATTCAGGGAGGGGAACAAACAGAGCTGCCATTCCGTCCCTCTCCCCAGTTGTGTAGGAGAGAGGGGTAAACACCCGTAGGCTTGACCCGACCGATTCGAATGTGATTACTGGAGCAGATCCTCGAGATCGAACTGAATTTGTTCGACGGCCGTCGGCACGTCAATGGCGTTCAGGAAGAGCTCATCCAGCGTCGTCCCCATCACGGACTGCATTTCATTCCACTGCGGGATCAAGGGGAGGGCGATAATGGCGTCAGCCGATTCGCCGAAGGCTTCCATGTAGATGTCGCGGTTGGCGAAGGTTTCGCCGCTCAGGAACAGCTCGCTGTTGAGCACGTTCACGTTGGCCGGGGCATCTTCACCACGTTCCACGATCACGCTTTGGGCGGCTTCGTCGGTCAGGAAGTTGATGATCTGGAAGGCTTCTTCCGGATGCGCGCTGCCGCTGGTGATCGCCAGACCGCTGCCGAAAGCCACCGTACCGCGGTTGACATTGCCCCACACCGGCGCGATATCCCAGTTGATGTCGGGGACGTCACGCAGCGTGGAGATGTTCCAGAAGCCGGTCATGATCATGGCGACTTTGCCCTGCGCGAACAGCGGATCTGGACTGTTGGTGCCGAGGTCAGCGTAATCTTGCGGCGACGGGGCGACGGCATAGGTGTAGACGAGGTCATTGTAGAACTGGAGGGCTTCCTGCACGGCTTCACTGTTGATCACGGGCGCGCCGGTTTCGTCCAGCACCGCGCCGCCATTCTGATAAATGAAGCTCATCCACCAGGGCCACCAGCCGCCCGCCGCGAAACCGTACTGCGAGGTTGCGTCGCCATCGGTGATGGTGAGCGCCTGCGCCGCGGCGAGGAATTCTTCCCATGTCCAGTCGGCGGTCGGATAGCCGATGCCCGCGGCGTCGAACATATCAACGTTGTAGTAGACGATCATCGCGCCGCCGCGATCCGGCAGGGCGTACAGGCTGCCTTCATACTGATATTGCAGGTAGTTCGTGCCGAAGCGGGCAGCAAGATCCAGCTCGGCGGCTGTGACCATGTCATTCAGGGGGAGGAGCTGATCGCGGCTGGAATAGCCGTGAATCGCTTCGGCCAACTGCACGATATCGGGGGCATCGCCGCCCGCCATCATCGTCTGAATACGCTGATCGTAGTCATCCGGTGTATAGAGGAGTTCAACGGTGATATTCGGGAACGCTTCGTGCGCGAGATCGAGGCGCGCCTGATAGGCTTCCTGATCACCCAAACCACCCCACACACTTAAGCGCAGGGTCACGGGTTCTTGCGCCGCTGCGACCGAGACAGAGAGAACCAGAAGACTAATTACCAGCAGTAAAAGGGCTCGATTACGCATTGCAACATCCTTTCTAAAATCTCATTAGCTCATGAAAGCGGTTTCGAAACCGCTTTCATGAAAATATCATGAGAGCAAAAGGTTGTCAAATGATTGCCGCTAACCTTGTGCAGAATCGCAAAACGCCGCGTGGGCGGCGTCGAAAAGTGCAGCACCCCACCACCGGCCCCTCCCCGAATTCAGTTGAAGGCGGGACAGTTTTAATATTGAGCAGCAT
>CALKIA010000184.1 GCA_937988705.1 uncultured Chloroflexota bacterium
GAACGGTTCTATCGCGAGAAAACGCGCGTGCGACGTCTCCGCTGGATTGGGATCGGGATCGAATTTATCCTCGTCGGCGTTGGTTGCATCATCGCGGCTGTGTTCTTTACCGCTTGTCCGCCAGAACGTCCAGAGGTCGATAAGCCGCCTACTGGATAAGTATAGTTGGCCTGGTGCTCGACATCACCACATTGTGATTGGCTCGCCACCTAAGCCGATTGATGTGGGAGAGTAAAGCGATAACTTGATTGGCGGTCAGAAAACCGTTTTCCAATCCAACTACTATGAGTAACCGTAGACAATCTGATGCACGCGTTGTTCGGATATGCTGTAAGCGTGGGCGAGCTCGGTAAGGCTTTCGCCTTCGTAAAAGCGTTGGCGTATAGCGGCATTGCGCTCTTTCTTCTCCTGAATCTTGAGTGAGAGTGGACTTGTTGGGGTAGGAACATCACGATAAAGCAGGTAAAGAACAGCTGACATTGCCTTGACCGCGTCTAAACGGAATGATACGTAGTCGATGTCCGTATGGAGCATATCATTCCGCTGCCCTTGATGCGTATCAAGGGCAGTTTTGATTCGTGGAGAAAAGCGACCTCCCTCCCGGCGTGGCGGGCTGCGCCGCCGCGCATGTCGATCAAGTCGCCACTGAGCTGATCGAAAAGTCGACGACCTCTCCATGCGACGCGGTGTAGGCTTTTTCTCCGCTCGCAAAGGCTGGTATGCACTTTGTTCAGCAGGCTGGTATAGGGTGATGCTGTATTCATTTAGTCATTATAGGATGCTGAAATGATGCAGGTCACCGTTACTCATTCGAAGGCTAGAGGACGACATGCAAAACGGTTAAGAACGCGGGCTGAGAGTCTCTTGAAGACTGCTGCCGAGCTGCTCGACGAGCAGGGTAGGGTCACGGTTGAACAGCAGGAGCGGGCCTACCAGCTCAGCAATGAGGCGATCAGTTTGCTGGCGCAGATCCGGGATCGGCAAGCCAAGTCATCTCAATAGATGCTGAACGGGCACTGAAGATTCACAGTGACCTTATTCTACAGGGCTAAGTCCGACGGCAATGCCGAATGTGCAGGAGTTTGAACCGCTCCATATAACCGTAGCGCGTGATTAAGGCGTCGTCCTGTGCCAGCTGGAAGTACACAGGTCAGAGGCGCTGCGCCCACCAGTCGAGGTCGACGCGCCAGCGACCGGTCACGATCGATAGGGTGCGCGTTGTTCCATGTGAACGCAAGCAGGTCACTGTCTGGGTTGGTGTAGGCTTCGATGGGCGTGCCCGTGCGCCACAGGCGCGTCATGAGGTCTCCACGCGCCGCAGGCGGAAACGGCGTTCAGGCAGAATCGTGCCGCGCTCGGCGCTCACCGCTTTCTAGACGCAGAAAGCCATAGCGCTGCGCCAGCACCGCCGTGAGGTCGATTAGCGCCTGACGGGCAGGCTTGTGCGTGAACAATTCCAGTTGGGCCATTGGTTACACAACAAGCTAGAAGTATCACCCGAGCTGTACAAAACCAGGGGTGATAACGGATCGCAAAGGCTAAGAATTACCCCAGGAAACCTATCGATCAGCGCATTCCTCGATCATTGCCACCGCACAAACCGTCGCTCACGTTTACAAAATACCACTAAGCAAGACAATGGCAACCCTTAGACGTTCCGCATGGAGTGATCAACTGCGTCAATCCTCAAGCGCTGGGTGTCTGTGAGTTCATCTCTGCCCGCGTGCTGGCTGAATTCACGGTCATGATAGATCGTAGGAAGGAAGAGCCGAGTCGTTCGCCCCAGGTAGAATCATGAAGTAGAGAGGGGATGAATCGGCTCCGGGGATCGCAGTTTCGATACGTGCGCCGATGGTTAGGTTGTTTTGCACGGAATTGACGTGCGCGGTGTGGTTTACTACGTTAATCGGAGATGATTTCTACCCCGAACATGGTTGGAATACCGATTTCAAACGAATTGAAGCTGAAGCGGTTTCAAGACTGTTTCATGCCTAATAGGAGATTTTATGTCATAATAGCATGAATAATGACGCAGTAGTTAGTGATTTGGTTTGGCTGAATATAATTCCGCTTCCTTCCCCCTCTATGGGGGTGTCTGAAAAGCAGATGTAAGCGGGTTGAGGAGCGCTGTGATATGTCCCTAGGGGAATGGATCGTGCGGGTGTATTTCGGACTGCCAGCAGTTTTCACGCTGGGAACTCAGGGCAGGGCCACACTTGATTGGCGGCGCTCTGGGGATAATTTGGTGCCCGACATGGGGACTACAGGCGAAGCCGCTGTCATAAGGGGGCGGCATTTTCCTGTAGATGCTGCTGGTGAATGCCGCCCTCAACCGGTCGACGACCGAGACGCTGCGCACGCTGGTCGCGCGGACTGGCAAACTCCTGCAGAACTGACACATTGACGATGAGAGTTGGGCCGCCACATGAAGCTTGTGTTTGTTAGCTATTCCCGAAAAGACGCTGAGTTCGTATTACGATTGGCCGCTGAGCTCAAGCAGCATGCGGTGCCGATCTGGCTGGATCAGTTCGACATTCCATTAGGCCAGCGCTGGGATGTAGCCATTGAGAATGCGCTCAAAGAGTGTTCGCATGTGCTCGCCGTGTTGTCACCAGCGGCCGTCAATTCCCAGAACGTGCTGGATGAAATCGGGTATGCGATTGACGAGCAGAAGATCCTGATCCCGATCGAACTGGCTGATTGCGAAATACCGTTTCGCCTGCGCCGAATCCAGCGGCGGCGATTTCAGGATAACTATGCGGCGGCGTTCAGTCGTTTATTGGCTGTCTTGCCCCGTAGAGGCAAAGCAACCGGCATGCTTGATGAGGCGGTGATCGAGCAGCCCGGGCAGGATGCGCAGCAACCATTGGTTATTGATCGCCAGATTGCAGTAGTCGGGCCGAATACGGTGCACACCACCGTTCCGCTGCTGGTGTTTCAAGATGACACTCGGCGCACGCACACCGCGATCACACGGACGCCCGTGATCATCGGGCGCGGTCCCGACTGTGATATTGTGATCATCCGTAACTCAGCGGTATCCCGGTCGCACATTCGCATCACCGCTGAGCACAGAACTTATTTTCTCGAAGACCTCGGTAGTCGAAATGGGACTGCGCTGAATGGCGTCATTGTGAGTCCCGGATACAAGCATAGTTTGAAGCCGGGATACCGGATTGATTTGCCGGGTGTCTATGTTCACTTTGAGATGGGAGCGGCACCTGCGGTTCCGGCACGGAAGCTGGATGACACCGACGGGGATGGGCTAGATGATGCAGTCCGGTCGTGGACAGTGCCGGTGCCGATGTTAGGAGCGCCAGCGGTCAATATCGTCAATACAACGAACGCAGTGACGGTTAAGGGGGTTGCATTGAATCCGCCACTCACAATGGCTCAATTCCGTTTTTTGCAGCTCCTGTTCAACGAATCTGGCGCCGTGTGTACGCGGGATGAAATTGCAGAGTTTGTGTGGCCGGAAACCGACAAAGAGTGGGTGAGCGACTACGTAATCGACAACGTTGCCCAAACCGTACGTCAGCGAATTGCCGAGCTAGACCGGGATTGGGAGTATATTCTCCGTGAAGGCGCTCATAGTTACCGGTTCAATAATCGGCCGCTTCAGAGAAGCGTATAGTCTGGCCAAAACTTAGCGTCATAGCGGTCTTGTGCCGCACTCGTTACTATATTGGTGATCGACAGGTTGAATCAGTAACTCAAACGAGGGGCCGGCAATGACAATTCATCGCTTTACGCCAACGCAGTATTATCGCACGATGGGTTCCCATGCCCCAGTGCTCCAGATTGCTCCCGGTGATTCTGTGATCACCACGACGGTCGATGCATGGGGACTGGACGCCGATGAGCACAAAGCAACCGAAGGCGGCAATCCGATGACCGGCCCCTTCTCGATTGAGGGAGCTGAAGCGGGGGATACCCTGGTCATTCACCTCGATCGGCTGACCCCAAGCCGTCCGTCTGGATGGGGTCGTCCTTTGTTGGCGACGAACGTGATTGATCCGCATGTGATTGCGGCGCTGCCCGCGCAGAATGATGTCATCCAGTGGCACCTTGATCTCCAAACGGGTAACGCCTCATTGCGTGAACCAGTCGGGAAACTGGGCAATTTCATGCTTCCAATCAACCCCATGGTTGGATGTTTTGGAGTTGCTCCGTCAGATGGTCAGGCGATTTCGACGGCCACATCCGGCGAGCACGGGGGGAACATGGATTACAACGGCTTTGTTGCTGGGACGACGGTTTATTTCCCCGTCTTTCAACCAGGCGCTCTGTTTCATCTGGGGGATGGGCACGCTGCGCAGGGCGATGGGGAAGTCTGCGGCACGGGAATCGAAACCTCATTTGATGTACAGTTCACGGTCGATTTGCTGAAAGGTGTTCGTTCAGGTTGGCCGCGCGGTGAAAACAAGGACTATATTTTCACCGTAGGCAATGCCCGTCCGCTTGATCAGGCCATGCAGCACGCGACTACCGAGATGTTGACCTGGGTGCAGCAGCGCTACGGCTATTCACTCCGGGAAGCGAATATACTCATCGGTTATGGTGTGGAATACGATTTGGGCAACATGTTTGATCCCGCCTACACGATGGTGTGTAAACTCCCCAAGCGGCTGCTGGAGAATTAGCCGAACCATCAGGTTAAGCAGAGATAGCAGTTGGGTAGGGAAGGGCAGAGCGCGATAACGCAGCGAAAAACGTTGGACGCTCGCTGCGGTTTGCATATCTGCCCAGAAGCGCTATACTTCAATCATCAAGAGGGGGTTTCCCCCCATTCAGGTTATTCGTCTCGTCTCAAATTTCCCTACACAACCTATACCCCTCTTTCAGGTTTGATGATGCCCGTTGAATCTTGGTGATTGTCTGCGCCGGATTCGGGCGGTCGTGCTCATCATGCAAAATCCGGACTCTTTTTTCCTAGCAGTAACTTGAATTTGCTTGACACGGAACTACACCAGCGATCGCGGCGTTATTCAGCTTGCCCGCCAGCGAATAACCTCAGCAACGCAGACATGACACAGAACAGGAGCTAGCTTATGAATTCGCAGGAAACCGTCAAAACTCTCATGAACGCAGTGCAAGAAGGAAATTTTAAGAAGGCACGAGCCCTTCTGGCCCGCGAATTTCGCTTTAGCGGGGCGGTCCCAGAACCACTGGGCGCTGGGCCGTGGATCGGTCTGACTGCCAACCTTAAAACCGCAATCCCGAACCTGAACTATCACTTTGCAGTTAAGAGCGGCACCGGCAGCGTCGTCAAAATCTCATCCCGACTTACAGGCACCCATACAGGGCATCTGAACCTGACATCGATGATGTTGGGAATAATCCCCGCTACGGGAAAAGCCTTCGCGATGGACGAGGAAGAGGGTGAAGTGACAGTTCGTGACGGTCTGGTTAGCGGATGGAAGGTACGGACCTCCGAAGGAACCGGCTTGATGCCGCTCCTAGCGCAGCTCACCGGCAAAGCGCAGCCCAATCCGATGCAGGCATGAGAACGCAGCGCTTCATACCCGTCAGGTTGGGATAACGCGCACTACTCAGTGATCGTCAAAGAGCAAGACTAGAGGAGCACAGCATGGCTAAGATCGTGCGCATTCTCGTGGCCGATGATCATTCCGTGGTTCGCACCGGCGTGCGGATACTGTTGGAACGTCAGAGTAATTTCCGGATTGTCGCAGAAGCGGCGACAGGCGAGAGCGCCGTCGCCAAGGCGCGCGAGTGCCTGCCGGATATCGCCATCCTCGACATTCGGATGCCCGGAATTTCCGGGATAGAAGCGTGTCGACAAATCATCGAACAGGTTGAAGGCTGCCGGGTAATTATGCTCACCGCCTTCGCCGAGGACGCGCTATTGTCGGCTGCCATTCATGTTGGGGCTTCCGGGTATGTGCTGAAGCGCATTGGCGGTAATGATCTTGTGCAATTGGTTGAGCGCGTCAGCCGAGGAGAAGCGATACTCGACCCGAGCATGACCGAACCCATCCTCGCGCAGATTCGGAAGTTCAGCCAATTCCAAGATAAACTGGCTTTCAAGTCACTCACCGCACAGGAACTATCGGTTCTCGCGCTCGTTAGCGATGGTCTGACGAACCGCGAGATTGCAGTGAAACTCTATCTTGGAGAAGGCACTGTACGCAACTATGTGAGCCGTGTTCTGGAGAAGATTGGCGTCCCCAACCGGGCAGGAGCCGCCGCTTACGCGGTTAAACACCACATTGGACGTTTGCCGTTGGTTGTGAGTCGGCACAGCAGCGTGCCCTAACGGGCGGAACAAACACGACGCCTGAAGACTCTATTGTCAGCTTCGGACAAATGTCGCTGCGAAAAATCCGTCGAAAGTTGAATGACAGCCGGTAACCCTTGCGTTAGCCTTGTAATATCGGCTGGTTCGCCGCAATGATAGAAGCGGTTTCCTCGTCCTCAGCTTCACTGTGTACCCCTGCGTCAAACCCGGACAGCCGATTGATCTGGAAGCGATACCGACCCGATGGATGCATAGTCGGCGTCTGGCAGTCAGTTTCGAGAGGCTAGGGGGATGGGATGTTCGCCACCAACACAACGACAAGCCAGCAAGAGGCAGTTATAGAGTTCCAGGATGCACTGAGTACTAAATTCTGGGATACACTGCGGCTGCGTCTACGGGGTAAACCGACACAATTGCTGGATTTTGAACAGGTGCGCAATCAATTGCGACTCCGAGAACAGCATCCTGTGGGTGTGCAGGAAGTGCCGCTAAACCATATCATCGGCAGCGTGGGGCGGTCGAGCGAATTCACGCGCTCGTTCTTGCCGAAACGCGAGGAAATGCGGGATCGTTGGAGCCGAGTCTTTCAACTGGCCACAACCGTTGCAGGATTGGAGCCGGTTGAACTGTACAAGATCTGCGAGGCCTACTTTGTGATCGATGGTAACCATCGGGTTTCGGTGGCCTACCGGCTACACGCTCGGGCGATTGAAGCGCGCGTGATTGAATGGGAATCGCCGGTGTGCCTGAGTCCGGACACAAGCCCGGCTGACCTAGACGCCTATGCAATTCAAGGGGCGCAAGACAAGTAAAAAGCTCAGAGAGTCGTTGAGCGCCGCGGGGGCGAGTTGGCCGATGACCCGGTTGCGCTCACGTGAGTCTCCGAAATAAATCGAAAACGTCGGCACGGCAAACAGTGCGTCCGTGAGACAAGGAACAGGCTCTGGTTGAGCAGTTGTAGGTACTGCAAATGGTCAGACCTGGCGATACGCGAGTTACGTATGGGCTCAGGTCATCAATTCGCGAATGTGTTTGCAGACGAGGAGCAGCTGTTCGCCGTTCATGCGCCCGATGATGTTGTGGATGACGCCCGCCAGCACACGAATTGAACCCGAGAGGCTCATCGAAGCCGACTGCTCTACGACAAAACCGACCTTCGCCAGTTTAAGTGGGCGCATGAAATAATAATCCATGCCGCTGTTGGTCAGTTCCATCACGAGATCAGCAAGCTGACTTCGGTGACGCGTGGGGTCTTTGGCTGCTTCCACCGCGCTCAGGATCGTTAGCGTTTTCGTACGCAGCGTGTCACTGTGATAGAAGCGTAAGAACGGTGCATCAGAAGCCTTGGCTTGCGGATCAAGCGACGGAGTGGGGTCGGACATCGCAGTCTCATTCAGCTACACAGACAGAAGTTTGTTTTGCAAAGCGGGCAAAAACTGAACTTCGTTCAGGGGCGATTACGCCCCTAGACGAGTGAAGGTCGGGTTTTCCGCATCAAAGCGCGCGCGTCGGATGCGGCTCAATTCAGCTTCAAGGTGAGAGAGATCAGCAAAGATGCCCTCTTTCTCAAGCCCCGTCCGTTTCATGGCGGTCAGCAGCTGGGATGTCAACAGTTCCAGTTCCTGCAGCTTCTTCGGAGTCAATTCTTGCAGACTTTCCATCATGTGTCCCTCTGAACTCATACTCTAGGTGTCCTCATGGGAGGTTTCATAAGTGGCGATACCGGCTGACGTGATATGGACTTGATTGTCCGACTGTTTCCCAACCCATTCTGCGAGCGGTGGTCGATGTTGGATGAGCGCCGTAATGGTCGCAGGTAAGCCAACATAGCGGACAGGGCTGGAGGCACGGTCACGGTGCTGATAAAGAGTAGAGAGTGCCATCCATTCGAGATAGGTGAGTGGTTTCGTTTTTTCCATCTGGACGCGCCCTTACCGTAATGACTGCTGGTTAGAAGCAAACCTGTGGGGTGTCATTTGATGAACGGGAAAAATCTGGATGACCGCTCAGGAATTAGCGATCACACAGCAAGTAGCATCAAATCAGATGGAAAGGGTGGTTCAACTGAGGTGTGTACGAACCACACCGATATTCTATTGTACTCTTGTTCTAGCTGACTGTAAAGAAAGGCGCAGGTAGGGCGAACAATTTACAGTGCAGCGACCAGATCGACTGGCAGGGGGCAGGCTCGTAAGTATGAGACATGAGGGTGTTTAAAAAACCGCCGTCCGACCTTCTCAACTGCACAAATACCAGCGGACGCGATGAATCGCGTGCCGACGAAGACCAACTCAGGGCGGTTGGCTCTCCTCTCTGAATTCAGGGAGAGGAGTAATTCAAATTCTCTGTTTAAACTGCGAAACTGTGTCCCGACAAATTGCCCATGAAGCGCATGCGCTCATGGGCAGTTTGATACGTTGGCCCGGAGAGATACAGCGAGTCGATTGGTCGCCACTGTAGGTCAACACTCTAAGCCGAAGGCCGTTGGGCAACCGTAAGGCGCAGCCGTGATCCTGCTGCGCCTTAGAGGGTCGCTAGAGGGCAGAAGGCGCGCCCGTGTTGGAAAGCTGAAATTGGTTTTCTACCGCTTCAATGATCAACTGATCATTCAGCGTGTAGGCACTTGGTTCGCCGATGCGATTGTGCTTGGTCACTTTGAAAAATCCCTGCGCCACGAACTGGTCAAAGTCCCGGCGATCGGCATGATGCCAGCCGAGCGACCGAAGATTGATTTGCCCCGTTTCGAAGATGGCAGTAATGCGAGCACCAAGCACGACACTCCAATCCAATCCGATGCGCGCCTGTTTCAACCCGGGCACGAGCGCTTGCAGCAACTGCTTCTGTTTGTCGTTCAGCATGTATTCCGCCATCATACTCTCCCTTATCTGTCCCAAGTTACAACGGACATTACTCATTGTATACCCGATTGCATGAAAAAAACTAATTCTAGGATGAGGATTGCCCTTTGACGGCTAGCAACTCGGCAAACTGGTCAGGTTATGAAGCGCAACACCCTCCGGTTCGATGACGAGATAGGCGGCGAAACCTTCCCCGCGCACGCCCACGTCGAAATACTGGTCACCAGCACGGAGATTCAACCGAAGCTGATGGCTGATGAGTTTGACGATCGCCTCATGGGTGGTCATGCTCCAGCCAGAACCGCCAAGTCGGATCAGTAAGCCGCGATGGTCTTTGTTAATACAGGTGATTTGTAGACCTGACATGCTTGTAGACTCCCTAATTCCGAGCTTGATCTTGCAGTTGCAAACTCGATCTTGCGTTCAAGATTAAGCTGTGGTATCTTTAGCGAGCAATGTGGTTTTCAAAGACATGCAGTCTTCTCCACATCGGTGCTGTGGTTGAGCACCCATAAGACCTCACCAGAGAAATCAGAACCGTTTACCTCATTTCCTCCTCTGTCTTCTCGAGAAGTACTGTGTAGGCTTCCTGTGATAGCTGGGATGTATGTACAGTAGGCTATGGCAATACCCAATTATTCAGGAGTGAATACAATGGCAACTCGTGTCCAAGGCACCGTCAAGTGGTTCAACGGCGATAAAGGCTACGGCTTCATCACCCCCGAAAGCGGCGCGGATCTGTTCGTGCACTATTCGGAAATTCAGGGCAGCGGTTTCCGCTCGCTCGATGACGGCGCGAAGGTGGAATTCGAAATCACCGACGGCAAGAAGGGCAAGCAGGCGACCGCAGTTCGCGTCGTCGGCTAAACGCTCGGCATTCGTCACGAAGAACCCGCCTTTCGAGGCGGGTTTTTGATTCCCAGTGATTAGAGCGCATGCACAAGGCGGAGGGTCTTGTACTCGGAAACTTCCGGATGAATTTTCTGCCAGGCCGTTTGGGCAGATTTGAAGACGA
Source organism: uncultured Chloroflexota bacterium (assembly GCA_937988705.1). Lineage (GTDB taxonomy): Bacteria > Chloroflexota > Anaerolineae > Aggregatilineales > Phototrophicaceae > Flexifilum. The sequence goes on from CALKIA010000184.1 coordinate 10,133, forward strand.
CAGGAAGTGATTGGCACATCGGGGTATAGGGTTTGCTTTCGTCCGCTGAACCGACTTCGTGAGTACAGCCACACAGCGGGCAGCACATCAGCCAACGTCCGATATCTTTGACGGTTACGGTCGACGACGGCAGCCCATCCAGCATGTCGAGCTTGAAATGCTTTTGCAGGTGCGATGCAACGATTGGCATTGGTTACGCTTTCTCATCTGCTCGGAGCGGGTGAGCGCAAGCAGACGAATCGATAGGCAGTGATGGTGCGTGACTGCAGACCGAAGGGATCGTTAGGAAATGAAGTCTGAGGCTTTGTTCAATGAGCGGTAGAGATAGAATCCTGTTTAAGACAATAGCAAGGATTGAACCGACTGCATCAAACCCAGATCAGAGAAAGAGGTGAGGCAGACTGTAAGGGACAGTCTTGAGACTTGTGGCTGAAGTGTATCTCTGAAAGAACTATTGTAACCTATCTTGACCGTAACTACAAGCTGAAGCCGCGCTCTGAACTCGCGTCAGCCCGCTACGGAACATAAACTGCAACGTTAGGATTGATCCGCGCGCGGAGGGGACACCCGAAAATGCAGACCCACACCGCCGGGGAGTTGCGCGGGCTCGAAAGGGGCACCGAGCAGTTCGACGCACTCGTCACGGCGCATTATCTCGACGTCCATCACAGGCACGGGTTTCCACCACAGAGCTTCATAGACGCCGCCACCGAGATCATTGAGACGGTCAGGCACGGCAGGCGCAATCAAATCCCAGATGAGGTCTGGCGCTGGTTGATTGACTGTGGAAGGCTGACTGCAATTCATCATCGTTCGCCCGCTCTAGAGAATGCCTTTGCACTGATACTTACCGGATGAAACTATTATATCATATATAAAAATAGCATCGGATATTATGGCGAGCCTTGTGAGTGGTGCGGTCAGCAGCGAAATGGTGAGTTCCAGAGGCCAAGTGGTTCGATGGGCTGGAAGGCGAAGGTGAGTAGACTGGACAATTGCTCAGCGGGTGAAGGGGTAGGGCAGTGAGCAGCAGCGTCCGTCGTCAACCGCTGGGCGAATCAACGACGGACAATCGTAATGGGGCGTTTGAGTTAACTTTCATCCGCGGAATAGTAGCGGAACAAACTGTTGATCTTTTCGCGTACGTCTCCGGGTAAGGTGGAGGTGTCCATTTTGTGCGCGTTTTTGGCGTGAAGCGTAATGTGCTCCCACAGCTCATCCGCGGTTTCGGTCGTAAACTGCGCCGGACACGGCTTCATACCCGGCAAATCCCCGCAGGCATACGATACGGCCATGATTCCTCCAAACTCATGAACATTTTGAACGAAAAAATCGCTACTGATAAAGCATTTGCGAAAAACATTGTTTTCAGCACATGTATATCGTAAGTATAGCGATTTTTGCTCTGCGCGCGAAATAGTGCTACGACTCTGGATGCTGGTTCGATCCGTTGGTTCGAAAAAGAATAACAACTTATCACCACAGGGAGACGCAGAGGCTATGCTCAAGCAATTCTTTCCACTCGGCGCGACGATTCGAATGGCGGACTTGAGTGCAAACCCCTATGACCTGTTTGCAGCGCTCCACCGGGACGAGCCGGTGACATGGGTTGACGACGTGAAAATGTGGTACATCACGCGTCGGGCGGATGTCCTGACTGTGCTTGGGGACAGCGAAACGTTCACGGTGGAGCATCCCGGTTCGCTGCTGAAAGAGATTTTGGGCACGAATATGCTGACGACAGACGGAGCAGCGCAACAGCGGCTGCGTAAGCCGTTCATTCCCGCGTTTGCGCCGCGGCGGAATCGGGAACGGTCAACTGTCAGCGGCACTCGGTTCGCGAATGAGTTGATCGATGCGGTGCTGGCCAAAGGCAGCGCAGACCTGAAAGCGATGTTTGCCGACCCGTTGGCGCTGCTCATGGTGGCCGATGCGCTCGGTTTGCCCGTCGCTGATTGGGAGGAATTTCGAAGCTGGATCACCAGTTTCGCCGCCGGACTGGGCAACTTCAGTGGGGCGAGCGTCATTGCCGAACGCGCGCACAACGCGAAGCGGGCCTTCGGTCAGCATGTGCAGTCGTTCTTCGCTGGGACGGGGACTTTTCCGCCTGATAGTGAATTGGCACGGGTTGGGCGCGACGGTGAACTCACGATCGAGGAGCTGGTGGATTCAGCGCGGGTCATCAGCTTCGGCGGCGTGGAAACGACCGCCGCGCTGATCGCCAATACCCTGTGGGCGCTATCTCAGCACCCCGACCAGCTGGCGGAAGTGCGGGCGGATCTGTCGCTGCTGCCGAAGGCCATCGAAGAAACACTGCGCTGGGAGTCCCCCGTGCAAACGGCGACGCGTCATATCACACGGGATGTCAGCCTTGGTGGTGTGCGGCTGCCCGCCGGTGATACGCTGCAATGTATGCTGGGGGCAGCGAATCGGGATGCGAGTTACTTTCCTGAGCCGGGGCGGTTTGATATACATCGACCCAATGCGGCTGATCATCTGGCCTTTGGTATCGGCAAACACTTTTGCATCGGCTCAGGGTTGGCGCGAGTTGAAGCACAGGTTGGTCTGCAGATTCTGCTAGAACGATTGCCACGGCTGCGGCCATCCGCGTCCGTGGGCCTGCAAGGACATGAATTTCGGACTGTGCCCAATTTGCCGCTGCGCTGGGATTGAGCTGCGGGCGACAGATGAGAGCCCCGGCCCAAACAAGCGATCAATGATCGGTCGACAAACGAGAATTTCTTTTTTTGACTTGCGTGTTATAGTCGGCGCACGCAAGAAACTTTGTACTTACTCAGCAGAACACAAGGAGTTTCAACTTGAATCGTATCCGTACAACCCTGCTGCTCCTCCTTCTCGTCGGGATCTGGGTGTTCCCTCTAGCTGCTCAGGAAGATTTAGGAAGCCAGGCTGAAGCCCTCGCCGCTTCCGAACCGTCGTTTGAATATACGGAAACGGTCGTCAGCATCGAGAATCTCGGCCTGAACTTCATTGGGACGCTGG
>CALKIA010000185.1 GCA_937988705.1 uncultured Chloroflexota bacterium
CGCGATGGCAGGCATTGAAGCGGTGTTCACGTATTTGAGCGGACGTTGGGCGGCGAAAACGGCAGAGGGGATTGTGTTGCGGCTGCGTAATTATCTATTCGATCACCTGCAGCGCCTAACCTTCGCCTTCCACAGTAAAAACGCAACCGGGGAATTGATTCAGCGTGTGACCTCAGACGTGAATCACATTCAGCGGTTCTATTCGGAACAGGCCATCGGTCTGGGACGCATCGGCTTACTGTTCAGCATCAACTTCACGGCCCTGCTGGCCCTGAACTGGGAGTTGGCGCTGTTCTCGGTGATCGTCGTCCCGGTGATTGGCGTGGTATCGCTGTATTTCTTCAACAAGATTTCGAAGTCGTACGAACGCCTGCAAGAACAAGAAGGGACGCTCTCCGCCACCCTGCAAGAAAATCTGACGGGCGTGCGTGTGGTCAAAGCGTTTGCGCGGCAAGACTACGAGCGGGAGAAGTTCGAGACCGAAAATCGCGAGCACTTCAACCGCGGGGTGACGTTCATGCGAGGTCATGCGACCTACTGGCCGCTCACCGACATGCTCAGCGGTTTGCAGCAGCTCTCCGGTTACGTGGTGGGCGCGATCATGGTGATGGACGGGACGATCTCCATCGGGACGTATATCGCCTACATCGGCCTGATCATCTGGATCATCGAACCGATCCGCGGCCTCGGTCGCATCATCGTGAACATGTCCGAAGGTCTGGTGAGTTACGACCGCGTGGCGAAGATTCTGCGCGAAGACCGTGAACCGATCACCGATGGCTTGTCCAAACTGGATAAGCCGCTGGAAGGCAACATCGCCTTCGAAAGCGTCGGTTTCGAGTACGAGCCGGGACAGGCTGTTCTGCAAGACATCAGCTTCACGGTGAAAGCCGGATCGTCGGTCGCCCTGCTCGGTTCGACCGGATCGGGCAAGACGACGCTGGTCAACCTGCTGCCACGCTTCTATGACTACACGTCCGGGCGCGTGACGCTGGATGGCGTGCCGTTGAGTTTGATCTCGCGGCAGTTCCTGCGGTCGAACATCGGCATCGTGGAGCAGGAACCGTTCCTGTTCTCCCGCTCGATCCGCGAGAACATCACCTACGGCGTCGGTCGGCATGTCGACGATGCGGAAGTGATCGCCGCGGCGAAAGCGGCGGACGTACATGACGTGATCATGTCGTTCCCGGAAAACTACAACACGGTCGTCGGCGAACGCGGCGTGACGCTCTCCGGCGGGCAGAAGCAGCGCGTGGCGATTGCGCGCACGCTGCTCAAGAACCCGCGCATCCTCATCCTCGACGACTCAACCTCGTCGGTGGACACGGAGACGGAAGCGAATATTCGCTTAGCGCTGGACGAATTGATGGAAAACCGGACAACGTTCATCATCGCGCACCGCATTCAAAGTGTGATGAACGCCGATCAAATTCTGGTGATGGACAAGGGGCATATCGTGCAGCGCGGCACGCACGACACGCTCGTCAATCAACCGGGCATCTACCAGCAGATTTACGATCTGCAAATGCGCATCGAGTCGGAACTCGAAAAGGAGCTAGCCAATGTCTGATTTTGGTGGCTACGAAGAAGAAGACTATAAAGCTAAATTCAACGGGCGCGTGCTGATTCGCATTGTGAGTCAGCTCCGTCCGCACATGAAAGCGACGGTCGGGTTTATCGCCGCGGTGAGCGTCATGTCGGTGATCGGCATGCTGCTCACCTACCTGAGCAAACTGATCATCGACGAGGCGATCATCCCCGGTGACCGGGAACGTCTGCTTGAGATCGTGCTGGTGTACGGCGTGTTGATGGTCATTCAGGCGGCGTCAGTCTATATTTTCATCTACCTGACCGGGAAGCTCGGTTGGCAGGTAATGTACGACATGCGCACGGCGCTGTTCGATCACCTGCAAAAGCTGTCGATCAGCTATTACAACAAGACGCCCGTCGGTTGGATCATGTCGCGCCTGACCTCGGATACCGAACGCATCGCCGACCTGATCACGTGGGGCATGCTCGATGTGACGTGGGCGACGGTCAACATGATTACGGCCGTCTTCTTCATGCTGACGATCAACTGGCAGTTGGCGCTCGGCGTAATGCTGGTCATTCCGGTGCTGCTCGTGATCGCCGTGTGGTTCGAGTCGCGCATCCTCGACGAATACCGCGAGTCGCGCAAAGCGAACTCAAAGATCACGGGGGCATTCAATGAGAACATCACGGGCGTGCGCGTGGTCAAAGCACTGGGACGTGAAGCGGAAAACCTGCGCGAATTCGGCGTGCTGACGGATACCATGTACCGCGCTTCGTTCAAAGCGGCGTGGCTGTCGGCGATGTTCCTGCCCGCCGTACAGTTGGTGAGCGCGTTCGCGCTCGGCGGCATCATTTACTTCGGCGGCATCCAGATCGACCTCGGCCTGATGACGGTCGGCGGCATTCAGGCTTTCATCAGCTACGTGACGTTCATGCTGTGGCCGGTCGCCGACATGGCGCGCGTGTTCGCCTCGATGCAGCACGCGATCGCTTCGGCAGAACGTACTTTCGCGCTGATGGACAGCAAGCCGTCGATTGTCGATAAGGCCAACGCGGTTGACCCCGGCACGATTGCAGGCGACATCGTGTTCCAGAATGTGCAGTTCTACTATGATGACGAAGTCGATAAGCCGATTCTGCGTGACTTCAACCTGACCATCAAGCGCGGCGAAACCATCGCGCTGGTCGGGCCGACGGGCGCGGGCAAGTCGACGCTGGTGAACCTGATCTGCCGCTTCTTTGAGCCGCGCGGCGGCACACTGAGCATCGGCGGCATCGACTACACCGACATGACGCAGCATGCCATCCAGTCGCGCATTGGCATGGTGCTGCAAACGCCGCACCTGTTCAGCGGCACGATCCGCGAGAACCTGCGTTACGGCAAGCTGGACGCCACCGATGAAGAGATCGAAGCGGCGGCCCAAATGGCAGGCGCGCACGAGTTCATCAAGACGCTGCCGAAGGGCTACGATGAGGAAGTCGGCGAGGGCGGTAACCTGCTCTCCGTCGGTCAGAAGCAGCTGCTCAGTCTGGCGCGCGCGGTGCTGGCCAAGCCGGAACTCTTCATCATGGACGAGGCGACATCCAGTGTTGACACGCTGACCGAAGCTCTGATCCAGAAGGGGATGGAAACGCTGATGCAGGGGCGCACGAGCTTCATCATCGCGCACCGCCTGAGCACCATTCGCAAAGCCGACCGCATCCTCGTCATCGAGAACGGCGGCGTGAGCGAACAGGGTTCGCACGCTGAACTGCTCAAGGCGCGCGGACACTACTACCGCCTGTACACGCAGCAGTTCCGCCGCGAACGCGAGATCGAACTCTCGCCGGAAATGGCCGCGGACTAACCTCACCCCTAGCCCCTTCTCCGTGTGGAGAGGGGAAACTAAAAACGCGGTGATCGCTTGATCGCCGCGTTTTGTTTACAATAGAAGCGTGTCTTCCAGCAGAGCCTTGAACTATGCCAAAACAGAAATTCCGCGAACCGACGCCGAGCGAAATTCGTGAAGCTCGGAAATATCTGGCGATGGACAAGGAAGCACTCGTGAACAGGATGGACGCTGAATTGATGGCACGCACTCAGGCTGATGTGCTGTACAACTTGATGGCTTTCGTTCGTCGTCTATTCAAAGACGAACCCGAACAAACAAGTTTCCCCGTCCTCGAGGGGCAGTTTCCGCGCGTCGCGCGATTTTTGACGGCATTACAGCTAGTCGTTTCTCGGAAAGCAAACCGGTGTGCGGAATTGGCAGAAATACTGAAGAACGCAAAATCGGATGAGGAAATTGTCATATATATCGGCAATTGGCTCTTTTACGCAACGGACGACGAATACATACGTTTTCGACCGCACTTGTTCTTGGTTTCGACCTACCTCTACCGCACTGGAATGCACGTGTTTTTCCAGTGTGCCGAAGAAATGTAAAGGGCGCAGCAGTGCTGCGCCCCTTCACTAACCGTTAATCGAAGATGTCGAACATGTCTTCGAGGAAATTCTTCTTCTTCTTTTTGGGCGGATACTGCCCCGGCGGGTATTGATTCGGCGGGTACTGACGGCGATAGTCATCATCGTCGTAATCGTGATCGCGATAGTACTGGTCATTCTTCGGCTTCTCGCCGAGCGGTGCGGGAGCGCGCGGAGCTAACCCTTGCGTCGGCGCAGCGGCTTGTGCATCAAACCCCGCCGAGCGTTCGATGATCTTGTCCAGCTCACCCCGGTCGAGCCACACGCCCCGGCACTTCGGGCAGTAGTCGATTTCAATTCCTTGCCGATCCGCCATCACCAGCGGGGTTCCATCAATCGGGCATTGCATCGTGTGTTTTCCTTCTCTCTATTGGCAACGCTACAGCGTCCCAGATACACGTTCGTTTTCGTAGGGACGCCATTCATGGCGTCCGCGGTCTCCACTTCGAGTAGGCGGACGCGATAAATCGCGTCCCTACTATATGCTTCGGATGTTGTGTTTTGCGCCTCACAATTGCTATCTTGTCTCCCCTCGCCTCTTAAACAGGCGGCGGGGGTGAGCTTATCTTTGCCCCATGAACCTCTGGGGGAAGGGAGGAGAGAGGAAGTTCCCTCTCTCCCGGTGTAGAGGTGCCTACGCTTCGATGGAGAATCTCCACGTAGGCGAGACATGGGGACTGCTTGGTCAAGCGGACGGTGCTGTGGGCCGTCGGCTTTAGATATCGACATTACTTGAGGATGCCGCGCCGCATGAGCAGCTTTTCCAGTTCGACACCCCAGAACACCACCGTACTCAACACGAGGCAGATCACGAGCTGTTCGAGCGTCAGCGGGTTGGTGTTAAACAGATTGTTGAAGAATGGCGTGTAGATGGCGATCAACTGCAAGACGATGGTCACGACAACCGCGCCGATCAGCAGGCGATTGCCCGCCAACCCGACCGTGAAGATCGACTCGCGATGCGAACGCAGCGCCAGCGCGTGCCCCATCTGCGCGATGGTCAGGAAGATGAAGACCATCGTATTCCATGCGGGCGCGCCGTTGGCCGCGGTGATGTTATTCGCGAACGCCCAGTAGCCGAGCGCCACGCCAGAGATGCCGAGCAGCGCGCCGACGATCACAATGTGGCGACCCAAGCCGCGCCCGAACAGGCTTTCATTCGGTGCATATGGGGCGCGCTTCATGCCGCCCTTTTCCGCTTGTTCCACGCCCAACGCCAGCGCAGGGATGCCGTCAGTGATCAGGTTCATCCACAAGATTTGCAGCGTGGTGAGCGGCAGCGTCATCCCGGCGATCAACTGCGTGGTGAGCAGCACGATCAGTTCGCCCGTATTGCTCGCCAGCAGGTACTTGATGAAGCGCCGCACGTTGTCGTAGATTGTGCGGCCTTCTTCGACTGCGCTGACGATGGTGGCGAAATTGTCGTCCAAGATCACCATGTCGGACGCTTCTTTGCTCACGGCCGTCCCGGTGATACCCATGGCCACGCCGATATCGCTTTTCTTGAGCGCGGGCGCATCGTTGACGCCGTCACCCGTCATGGCGGCGATATGGCCTTTGGTTTGCAGCGCCTGCACGATATTCAGCTTATGTTCGGGCGACACACGTGCGTAGACCGCCACGTTTTCGACCGCATTTTCCAGATCGGTCTGGCTCATCTGGTTGAGGTCATGCCCCGTGAGCACCTGATCGCCTTCCTTGGCGATGCCGAGTTCGCGGGCAATCGCAAAGGCCGTCAGCGGATGGTCACCCGTGATCATCACCGGACGGATGCCCGCACCTTTGGCGACCACGACTGCATCGCGGACTTCTTTACGCGGCGGGTCGATAATGCCGACCATGCCGACGAAGATCAGGTCACATTCGACAGTTTCCGGGGTGATGCTGGCGGGCAATTCTGTCAGGTGGCGGTAGCCCATGCCGAGCACACGCAGACCGTTCTGCGCGAGGTCATTGGTCGCGTCTTCGATGCGCCGCCGCCATTCCGCCGTGAGCGGCACAGCTTTGCCCTCGTACCAGGCGTGGGTGCTGCTGTCGAGCATCATATCGACCGCGCCCTTGGTGAAAGCCACGTATTCGAGCGGGCGCAAATTGAGCAGACGCGCCACATAGTCTTCGCTGTCGTTAAGCGTCGCATTCGCTTCCAACGTGTGGATCGTGGTCATGCGTTTACGTTCCGAGTCGAATGGCACTTCGCCGACGCGGGGAAACACACGTTCCAGATGCGGCTTGACCAGTCCGTAATGCGCCGCCGCAACGAGCAGCGCGCCTTCGGTCGGGTCGCCGATGGTTTTCCATTCGCCGGGCTGCACCTGGTCGAGCGCGGCATCGTTGCACAGCGCATCGCCCGTCAGCAGCACCGCGTGCGCTGAATTGCCGCTGCCGTCACTAATCAGACGCGACATGCCCTGCGCAGCCGCCTCATCCATGCGGGCACGACTGCCCGCGACATCTACGACCGTCACCGTCATCTTGTTTTCGGTGAGCGTCCCGGTCTTATCCGAACAAATCGTCGTCACCGAGCCGAGCGTTTCCACAGCGGGCAGCTTACGGATCAAGGCACGGCGGCGCAGCATCCGTTGAGCGCCGAGCGCCAGCGCAATCGTCACCACGGCGGGCAGCCCTTCCGGCACAACGGCGACCGCAATCGCCACCGCGTTGAGCAGCACATCCTGAATAGTGTCACCTGCGATCAAGCCGACGACAACCGCGATGGCCATCACGGCGAGTGCCGCACGGATCAGCACGCCGCCGAGTTCATCCATGCGCCGCTGCAAAGGGGTCTTTTCGCTCTCCACGCCCTGAATCAGTTCGGCGATGCGGCCAAGTTCGGTCTGCATGCCCGTTTCGACGATCAGCGCCGTGCCGCGGCCGTAGGTGACCGCCGTGCCCATATACACCATATTCGAGCGGTCGCCGAGGGGGGCTTTTTCATCGGCAATGACGCCGGGTGCTTTCTCAACGGGCTGTGATTCGCCCGTCAGCGCCGCTTCCGCCACGCGCAGGTTTGCGCTTTCGACCAACCGCGCATCCGCCGGAACGATGCTGCCCGCTTCCAGCAGCACGAGATCACCGGGAACAACGTTTCGCGCTTCGATATCGCTTACCCGACCGCCACGCCGCACGCGCACCAGCGGCGCCGCCATTTTCTTAAGCGCAGCCATCGCCTGCTCCGCGCGGTATTCCTGCACCACGCCAAGAATCGCGTTCAACACCACAATCGCGCTGATAGCGATCACGCTGTCGGCTTTGCCAAGAAACGCGGAGATGACCGCGGCGAAGATCAGCAGCAGCACAAGCGGATTGCTGATCTGTTCCCACAGAATTGCCCACGGGCTTTTCAGTTTCTTTTCGACGAGTTCGTTGGCGCCATACTGCGCGAGGCGAGCGGTGGCTTCTTCTTCGCTGATACCCTGCGTCACGTCAACCCGCAAGCCGGTGATCACCGCGTCAGTTTCGACTGTGTGCCACGCACCCTGGGCGTTTATCTGTTCAATCTCAGGTAACTTCACGACCATGTTCTCTCCGGTGAACCCCGTCAACGCGGTTACGACTGGGGGATAAAATAGTTTGTCGTGATTTAAATTAGCATGATAAGCGAAATTAGTTCCCCCACAAAAGTGGGGGGAGAGGATTAACAGTTTGTGAGGGGGAAACAATAGTGGGTTGAAATGAAGCGCCGGGTAAGGCCGCCCAAAATACAACAGGAAGGTCCAAGATTGAACCTCCCTACGCGCGCTCAGTCACGCGGAAAGCCTGGCGCACGCTTCTCAAGACGCCGGTCAACGAGCCTTACAGGGCCTTTTGTCCGCGTAAGCCCGCCAGTGTCTGTTCATCCACTTCGATGACAAATGAAGTCATTTCCTGAATCAAAGCGACAATGCCTTCTCGTGGGCCTTCGCGCCATTCCGCACTGCCATAAAAAGCTGCCTGACTTTGTTGACGATCTTCCAAACTGGCATACGCCCGCATGAGATAGTAGGAATCTTCATCATGGAGCGATGCGCCATACGCCACGACATCAACCTGCCAACGTTCCAACATCGGCAGCGACTTTTGAACGAACAACGTGTGAAAAGCGTCGCGCGTTCCCGCTTTTAAGGTGTACGAACGTATTTCTAGAGTTCGAGTCATGTGCTTTATGCCCGCCCGATCCCGAGAAAGCGCTCGAACCAGTCCTGCCGCCACGCCTGCCGCAGAATGAGCGCCCAGGTGACGACCGCCAGCCCGATGATCAGATAATCGGTCGCGCCGAGGACAATCAGCTCGAAGAAACGGCGAGCGGGTTCGAGCACAGTGAAGACGATGAACGCGAGGAAACACCCGAGCGCGAGATAGGTCGGACGCTTGTCGGGACTCAGCTCGTCCCCCCCAACGAAGAACGGATGCGGCGGCTCAACGAAGATGATCAGCATTAACCCGGCCAGCACAGTGAAAGTCGTGAGCGCCGTGCGCGCGATGATACTGGCGGATTCAAAGCGGAAGTCGTCTACCGTGGCGATGTCATAGGCGATGTTGGCGTAGGTCTGGAACTCGCGAATCTCTTCCGGCGTCACCTGCAAGTTGAGCGTCGCGTTGAAGGCGGCGATGAAATAGCCAACATACAGCAGCAGCGCAAACACGAAAATACTCAACGCGGCCGGAAAGACAAAATGAGTCACCGAACGCAGCAATCGTACTTTGATGCGACCGGGACGCGCCCACGCCGCCAGCGCGAAGGTCGGCACACCGACTGTAAGCAGGGTCAGCAGTGAGACGTGCTTGGGGACATAGGGAAAACCCGCGTCCACCACGGCAATCGATAGGATGAGCAGCGACACATACAGCGCGCGGGTGAGAAACAGCCGCAAAATATCCTGCATACCATTGATGATGCGCTGGCCTTCTAGAAATGCAGGCGGCAGCGCGCCAAACGAGTCGTTGAGCAGCACCATATCCGCGACGCCCCGGGTCGCCGCGCTCCCGCTCTGCATCGCAATACCGAGATTCGCCTTCTTGAGCGACAACACATCATTCACGCCGTCGCCGATCATGGCGACATACGCGCCGCGCTTAATCAACGAATCGACCAGCTTTTCTTTCTGCTGCGGCGTGATGCGCCCAAAGATCGTCGCGTCATGCGCCGCTTGCTCGAATTCGGCATCGGTCATCAGGGCGAGCTCCGTGCCGGACACCACCTGAAAATCGCCGACAAAACCCGCCTGTTTTGCCAGCGCGGCGACCGTGTGCGGATTATCGCCGGAAATGACCTTAAGGCGAATGCCCGCTTCAGCAAAGCCTTGCAGCGTTTCTTTGAGCTGCGGGCGCAGTTCGTCGGTGAAGGCGATCAAGCCCAGCGGAATCAGGCCATCGGGCAAAATCGGCTGTTCAGTGGCGTTGTAGAGGGTTGTCACGTCGGGTTGATGCGCAAACACCAGCACGCGCAGCCCTTCATTCGACCAGCCTTGTACTTGGGCCGAAAATTCGTCCCCCGGACGCAGCGAGGGCGCGATCATCTCAATGGCGCCGAGCACGTACACCCCGCGCATGGCCGGATCATCAAACGCGATCGCGCTCCATTTGCGCGCCGACGAGAACGCGACTTCCGCGACCGATGGGCGCTTGACGCCTGTGAGAGCCGCCCCGATGGCTTCCCCCGTCTTGTTTTGCGAACTGGCGCTGTGTGCGAAGTCGCCGAGCGTCGTTCGGAGTTGGTCTTCCGCCATCGTGATCGGATGGACACTGTAGAAGTTGATCTTGTTGGCGGTGAGCGTCCCGGTCTTGTCCATGCACAACACCTGCACGTTGGACAGCGACTCGACCGAATTCGACTGCTGGATCAACGCGCCGCGCTGCACAATGCGCAGCGCGCCCATCGCGTAGGCGACGATCACCATGAAGAACAGACCATTCGGCACGAGTCCGGCAATGACCGAGGCCATCTGCACGCTGCGAATGAGCGGAATCGAATACAGGATCACTGAGATAAGCAGCAAAAAACCGATGAACATGGCGATGCCCATCAGCAAGCGGATGACGAAATCAACATCGCGCTGGAGCGGCGTCTTGACTACGCGGAAAGCGCGCGCACTGGCGGTCAGCTTGTTGGCAAAGCTGTCCGCACCGACCTGTGTCGCTTCGTAAATCGCTTGCCCGGTCACGGCAAAACTACCTGACAGGATTTGATCGCCTAGTTTCTTGGCGATGAGGTCGCTTTCGCCTGTGAGCAGTGATTCGTCCGCGTCGATTTTGCCGTCGATTATTTTGCCATCGACGACAATCTGATCGCCTGCGCGCACGACAATTGCATCGCCGATAACCAATTCGGAGGGATCAATCGTCTTTTCGACACCGTCACGCATGACAGTGGCCTTCGGGCGCGTGAGCAGCGCGATCTGGTCGAGCTGACGTTTCGCCCGCGCTTCCTGATACACGCCGATCACCACATTGAGCAGAATTAAGCCGACGCTGACCACAGCGTCGCCCACGCGCCCCAGCGCTACTAGCACCGCGCCGATGCTGAACAGCACAATATTGATGAATGTGAACACGTTCTGGCGCAAGATATCGACGTAACTGCGCCCGGTTTGCAGCCTGACGTTGTTCCCCTGCCCCCGGCCACGGCGCGACGTAGCTTCACCTTCGGACAACCCGCGTATGGAACTGACTGCCATGATTCCCCCTTCACTGCGTGGCGTCTCAACCCGTATGGATGTTAAGCGGCGGCACGGAAATCGGCAAGTTCGTGCCACCCCCAAACTGGGAGGCATGATCCTGCACTTCACTGCACAATTTGGATGGTTCGGGATTTCGTTCTACACAAACAGGCCGATGCGCCGCGGCGTATTGGAGAGCAGCCCCGCGACCAGAGCCGCGCAGATCAGGGCATGAAAGCGCTTTTGCGCCGGGTGATATCTCGACTTCATCAGGCGCAGCAGCGAAAACAATAGACCGATCAGATAGGCGCGCCAAGCTGTCGCCCGATCGCCCAACCGATCTTCAATGGCGAGGCGCCGCACCGCCATAATGGATTGATGCGCCTTGCGGATCGCAGGCTCCAATTTGAACGCATCCGGCAGTTCCGGGTACACCTCATCACGAGCGGCGAACAGCACCTTCGACCAAGCAAACAGTTTGCCCAACGGCACATTGTCGACGCTGCTGATGAGCAACCACGCTTCCATCGTCAGGTAGTCGTGCAGAATCGGGCCTTTGCCCATATCGGCAAAATCGATCAGCCACGTATCCCAGCGTTTGTCGACCAGCACATTGCGCCCGTGCAGGTCGCCATGCATGACGGTTTCGTAGTAGTCATTGAGTAGTGGCTCGGTGAAGGCAAACTCGGTTGGATTGAGAAACCCTGTTCCATCACGCAAATAGAATTTCGGGGCGTGTTCGCCCTTGCGGACGGCGTTCGCCATTGTCAAGAGTTCTTCTTGTCGCTCGAACAACACCGCTGGATCGAGGTGCAGTAACTGCGTGTAGATCGCCGCCATGTCCACCTGTTGGTACAGATGTTTGGTGTACAACCGCTGCATTGACAGGGTGTCTGTGTACAGGTTGGTCAGCAAATGATTGATCTGATCCTGATTGTCGACGCGGTGATAGGCCTCCGCCAGATCGACCACGCGCCCGCTCATATTCAGGAAGGTGTAGATCATGCCGCCGAGGGTGCGCGTGCGGCGGTAGGGTTCCAGCGCCGCCGGATGGCGGTTGACATTGCTGAGACGGCCAATATATTCACGGTAGCATTGAATCTCATGCTCGATCAGCGGATACTCGCCAATCTTCACGATTTGGGTCGCCCCTTTGACGTCGTCGGCGTATTTATCCACCTGAATCACATGGGCTTTGCTATAGCCGGAACGCTGCGACGCGATCGGATGCAAATCCACTCGAGGATCTTCATTGAACAGCTTGCGCAGAAGCTCCGTTAGTTCAACGTCGAGCTGTTCCGGCGATGGTTGCGTGAGCGTGGGGCATTGGAGATTACCCGTCACCAGCTTCATCACGGACTTTTCGTCGTTGATCTGCAGCTTCCAGTTGATCTGCACGACATCCTGAAAGACATCGTAGACGAGGTCGGGCAGCTTCTTGAGATCATCGGGCGTCTTGGTCAGGTAGCGCGAGGCGATGCTCCGCGGTTGACCCAACTTACCCGTTTTGGCGGGCAGCGACTGGATCAGTTCCAGCACATCTTGCAGATCAGCATGAAAACTGATGATGATGATACCGACGCCGGGATCGAGACGGTGAATATCACGAACGAGTTGCAGGCCATCACGATTATGGGGGTTGTGCTCTTCCAGACGGACATCGACAATCGCTATATGGAAAAGTTTGTGCTGGAACTGCGCTAGAGCTTCGGCGCGGCTCCGGGCCGTGACAATACTACAGCTTTCGACCTCAAGTAACCGCCGGAGAGTTTCCAGCTGTTCCTGTGAGTCATCGACCAGTAAGATACGGTAATGGCTGAGGTCAGGTGCAACGTTTTCCATAGGGATGTCAATTACTGTTTCTGCAAATAAAACCTCCTACAAACATATTCTAAACCAGAATTGCACAATTAGCGCATTCTGACAAAAATGAAGATCGTTAGTTTTTTCCTACCGCAGCGTAGGTAATTGGTAGGGATCATTCTTGAGGGAACGGTCGTCTAATGATAGTTAGAAACGTGTACTCAGATTCAGGAGCAGCCATGAACAAAACCCGCGTTTTCCTGCTACTCACTCTCTTTATGATCGTGCTGGCATCCAGCGCTACCGCGTTCGCGCAAACCCCAGCGATTTCGATTGGCAGCCCCGGCAATGGGACGACGGTCGATACCAATTTACTAGTCGATGTGAGCGGCTCATACTCGTCGGCCCCGGTGGATGCGACGATCCGCGTTGACCTGCTCGCCGGTGGTCTGGTCGGCCAGCGCATTCTCGCGCAGGATGGTTCGGGCAGCTGGTTTGCCAATGATGTCGATCTGTCAGCGGTGCCCAAAGGGACGCCGGGAACAATCGTCGCCTATGTTGTCGCGGCGGATACCTCAATCCTAGCTACTTCCAATGTGGTGAGCGTCACTTGGGGCTTCCCCGTGCCAACCGCCGAACCCACCTTCACCCCCAGTCCTACGGCGACCTTCACAGCGACGTCAACTGACACCTTCACGGCGACGCCGACAACAACCACGACGCAGGCCTTCACAGCCACGCCCACTGCCACATGGACGCCCTCGACCACCCCTCCACCAACGGCGACGCTTACGATTCTTTCGCCGACCGCCGAATCGATTTTCCCGACCGGCGTGGTGATTCCGGTAATGGGCGCCTCGACAAATCTACTGGCCAACGGCCTGATCGTGCGCGCGCTCAATGCCAACAGTGATGTGCTGGCTGAAGCCTTAGTCCTGCCGGATGTCAGCGGCAACTGGATCGCCAACCTGACCGTCAACGTCCCAGTGGGCACCCGCGGCAAGATTTATGCATTCGCCACCCGCCCCAGCGATGGCCTAGTCTATGCTTCGACGCGCGTCAACGTGACGTATGGCGGCCCCTGCCTCGTGCGCACTGACTGGTTCGTGTACGTTGTACAGCCCGGTGATACCCTGTTCCGCGTTGCCAACCGCGTTGGCAGCAGCATCAACGAACTGGCGCTGGCGAACTGCCTCGACAACACCAACCTGATCATGGTGGGACAGCAGCTGCGCGTGCCGCGCCAACCCGCGCCGCCGCCTACGGCGAACCTCACCAACTTGCGGATATTAACGCCGCTGCTCAATGCGACCGTTGACACCAGCGCCCGCCTGAACGTCGCGGGGACGGGCCGCGGCATCGCCGGATACTCGATCGTCGTGCGCGCGCTCAATCAAGCGGGCGAAGTGCTGGGTCAGCAGGTGGCCGTGGCCAGCGGTGCGAATGCAGCGGGCGACAGCTCGTGGCAGACAGCCCTGTTCATTTCCGTGTCCCCGGGCACTCCCGGTTCGATTTACGCCTATGCGGTCGCGCCGAGCACGGGCGCCATCGTTACGGATGATCTGATCAACATAACATATGGCGGGGCACCTGCTGCCGAGCCGACGCCGCGTCCCACGGGCGAGGCCATTGTCGGGGACGTCCAGGTCGTGATTAACGTCCCGGTCGATAATCAGACCTTTGTGCTCGCCAACCCGATCGTGAACGGGCGGGTGATCGGCCTTGCGGAGGGCAGCATTGTCCTGCGGGCGCTCGATGCGGAAAGCAACGTGCTGGCCGAAACGACGAACGCGCTGACGCCAATCAACGAAAATGAATCCTCGTGGCAGTTTGGTCTGCCGTTTGCTGTGCCGCCGGGAACGCGCGTGACGATCTACGCCTACGTCACCGACCCGCTGACGGGTATCGTCGTTGGCGCGGACGCGGCGAACGTGGTCACCGGTGAATCGAACACCAATCCGTTCGTCACTATCACCGATCCATTACCGTATGCCATTCTTCCGCTGGATGCCCCCCTGATGATCACGGGCTACGGTGCTCGTCTCTTTGAAGGTACCGTGCTCGTTCGGTTACTGGATGATCAAGGCGGCGTGCTGGCAGAAGCGGCCACGACCGTCAATAGTCCGGATGCGGGCACAGGCGGCGAAGGCGAATGGCAAATCACGCTGGATGTGAACGCTGCGGCAGGCACCCGCGGTTCGATCTATGCATTCGCGACATCGGCGCAGGATGGCAGCGTCATCACGGCAGCACGACGTTACGTCACCTTTGGTGATCCGTCCGCCGCGACCAACTTTGTGCAGATCACCACCCCGCTCCCCGGCACGATCATCACGTCGGACAACGCGCTGCTCATCGCAGGGCGCGCTGATTTGAACTCCGGCGAAACGGTCACGATCCAGATCTTCGACGAGGTCGGCAACATTCTGATTGAAGAGCCCCGTCCGCTTAGTCCGGTCGACGGCGCCGCCTACGGCACATGGGACGTGATCCTCGAATTGCAGAACCTGCAACCCGGTACACGC
The DNA here is from genome assembly GCA_937988705.1 of uncultured Chloroflexota bacterium. GTDB lineage: Bacteria > Chloroflexota > Anaerolineae > Aggregatilineales > Phototrophicaceae > Flexifilum. The sequence continues at coordinate 14,961 of CALKIA010000185.1, forward strand.
ATCCGCGTGAATGCCTTCACCACCTCGGCGTTTGACGGCAGTATTCTGTCCTCCGACTCGGTGCAGCTCAGTTACAGCGAGGCGGACGGCGGCTGATCGCCACCATCAAACCCTCGGAATACAGCAAACGGGCGATCCTCTCAGATCGCCCGTTTGCATTGCGATTAACGACGGTCAGATCTATCCACCACGGCCACCACCGCGACCACCACCCCGGCCATTGCCCCCGCCGTTTCCATTGTTACCGTTGTTACCGTCATTCCCGCGACCATTGCCATGGTTACCACCATTGCGACCGCCGTTTCCATTGTTATCGCTGCTGTCAGTTGCCGTCTCGGTCGGAGGCGCTAGCGTAGGAACGATGGGCGGAAGTGTGGGGAGTTCAATCGTTGGCAGTGGTGGGACTGATGTCGGTGGGATCGGTGTTGGTGTCGGCGGAACCAATGTGTTCGTCGGTGGAATGAGCGTGTTCGTCGGTGGTCTCTGAGTGGGTGGTACGCTGGTCGGTGGTACTGCGGTGTTCGTCGGGGCGAGTGGTGTGCTGCTGGCAGGAACGGGTGTGTTAGGCGGAGCCTCCGGTGGCTGATTTGGCGATTGCGGCGGAGCTTGTGCCTGTTCCTGAGTGAGTGCGGGCGGAGAGGCCGTCGCAGTGGGCGAAGGCGTCGCCAGCTGCCGCGTGATCCGTGGGCTGGGACTGATCGTCGCGCGCGTGGGTGTCCACGACGGCGTGGAGCTCGGCAGCTCGACCGCGAAGATGGCGGGTGGTCGCCAGTTACCCGCAAGCGGCGGAAGATTCACGCCGCGATCGAACAGATCATTCAAACGGCGCAGCACCGCTTCGCGGTCATCTGGTTTGGGTAGGGGTGGTTGTGAAGTAACGGTCCGTTCATCGGATGGAATACGCGTATCCGAACTTGAGGTCACGCTGTAAACAATGACACCAACCAGCAGAATGGTCAGGCTTACCTGGAATAAACCTCTTAGCAGCTTGCGCATTGTCGCCGTCCTTTTTAGCTCCCCACCTATCTTCGGACGGCAGCCCTTACAGCGACCTAAAGTGAAATATCAAAAGCAATTAACATCTAGCGTTTGGATCGGCCGCTGCCTTTCAGCAGTTTCAAGATGAAGGCCCACAGGCGACCGAACAGCGGATCATTTTCGCCACGCACCCACGTCGACTTAACGAGCCATTTCTGCTCATCGTTAAGGCGGTAGGCGATCACGTGGACTTTGCGTCCCTGAATCGTCTTAATGAACTCAACATCCCCATCCGCTTCGCGTTCACGCGTATCCGGCTCGTAGATCGCGCTCGCGACCATCTCCTGCGTAATGCGCCGCAGTCGCAGACGTTCCAGCGCATGGTTGGTGAAAACGATATGTCGATATTCGCGCTGCATGGCTATCCTTTGGTCTGGGGCTGGCGAATAAACAGGTAACTGATCAGGCTCAACACGCCCATGAGCAGCCCACCGAACAGAAAGGGTGCACTCGCTCCGTATTGCTGAAAGATCAGCCCCCCGACAATGGGCGCGCTCGCATTGGCGGCGCTGACAGCGGATGCGCTCAAGCCGAGCACCCCACCATAGGCGTCGCGCCCCACGCGCTTGGTCATGAGACTGTTCAAGCTGGGGCGGATCATCCCCGCGCCAATCGAGAGCGGCACAATCAC
>CALKIA010000186.1 GCA_937988705.1 uncultured Chloroflexota bacterium
TCGTAGGGACGAGATAGATCTCGTCCTGTTTTGGAGTCTTTCAGACACTGGCTTAAGTAGACTCTCGAAAGTCCCAATGTAGGGGTAGACCTATGTGTCTACCCGGTTTCGGGCGCACACGTAGGTGCGCCCCTACATTCGTTCGTGGATTTCTTTCGAGAACCCACTTTAGAAGGCACTCCCTACGCAAGCACGATTTTTTCGTAGGGATGCGATTTATCGCGTCCGCCAAACTCCGAAACCAAAACAAAACCGTGTTTCACGCGATTGTACGCAGTTACCGGTCTGCCGTGTCCGTCACCAACGGACAGCGCCTGCGCTGTCCCGACGATCTCCGTAGGCACAAGTTAAAGTGCGTGATCGCGTCCGTTTGCTGGGTGCCGACGCACAATTGTGACAGGCCACCGACGAACCCTGTTAGCGTGCTGCTTAGTGATTACTTGAAAAAGCATGACAACTGAAACAACAAGACTTGTGACGACAACTCTTTTGTATACTAAATTAACCGGCATTATACATGCTGTTCTGTGCTGATTCGCGCTTTCATCTTATTGTGAGGTTCTATCATGCATGATCTGAGTTCTCAAACCTCTGAAACCGGCGTTCGGCTGGATTTATTGATGAAAGCCCACCAAGAAATTATCGAGATTGTGCTGCCAGCGCTGCGCACTGCCATCGAAGATGTAACCGATTTTATGTATGAACCGGATGCGGATGGCGAAATGATCCATGCGCACCTGCACGAATGGGCGACGGAAACCGTCATCGACGAACTGACCCGCCTACTGCTGCATGATGACATTCCCCCCAGCCGCCGCCTCGCCATCGTCACCGAAGATGGCATCGAAGTCGATACGATGATGGCCGCCTACGATGAGCTCGCCCCGAACAACGTCAGAGCGTGGTATGCCTACCTGCTCGGCGTGAATCCTGACCAGTATCGGGCGTGGCTGGATTCGATCCCCGCCCACATGCGCTAAAACGATGTTGTGGTAAACTTGCGCGTACCAATCGGTCTTAAAATTCTTTAGCAGGGATCAACATGGTTCAGCAGCTCAAGCACTATATTGGCGGCGAATGGGTCGAGTCCACTTCGCCAGCGACCACGTCGGTCGTAAATCCGGCAACCTGTGAAATTCTCGCCACCGTTCCCGAAGGCACACGCGAAGATGTCGATAAAGCCGTCAAGGCGGCGCAGGCAGCCTTCGACGAATGGCGCAGTACGCCCGTCCTCAGCCGCGCGCAATACATGTATCGCTTCAAGGCGCTCCTTGAAGACCGCTTTGAAGAGCTGACGCGGATTGTCGTGGAAGAAAACGGCAAGACGCGCGACGAAGCCCGCGGTGAAGTCCGGCGCGGCATCGAAAGCGTGGATTTTGCGCTCCAGCTCCCGTCGATGATTCGCGGCTACACGCTGGAAGACGTCAGCTCCGGCATTGACGAGACGGCGGAACGGCAGCCGATCGGCGTGTTCGCAGCGATCACCCCGTTCAACTTCCCGATGATGGTGCCAATGTGGTTCCTGCCCACGGCCATCACCTGCGGCAACACCTACATCATCAAACCGTCGCCCCAGACGCCGATCAGCATGCAGCTGGTCTACGAACTGCTGGACGAACTCGGCCTGCCGGAAGGTGTGGTCAACCTGGTGCACGGCGGCAAAGAAGCGTCGATGGCCGTTATGGAACACCCGGACATCGTCGGTGTGTCCTTCGTCGGGTCGAGCCCGGTCGCCAAGCTGGTCTATGAGACGTGCGCCAAAGCGGGCAAGCGCGTGCAGGCGCAGGGTGGCGCGAAGAACTACATCGTCGTCATGCCCGATGCCGACATGGGCGCCAGCGTGGCGAACATCATGGGCTCGGCGTATGGCTGCGCGGGTCAGCGCTGCCTCGCAGGATCGGTGGTCGTGGCGGTTGGCGATGCTTACGAACCGCTGCGTAACGAACTCGTGCGCCGCGCGTCGGGTCTGCGCCTCGGCTACGGTCTGGACGAAACCACGCAGATGGGCACGGTTATTTCCCCGCAAGCCCGCGAACGCATCGAAAAGATGATCACGCAGGGTGTGGAAGAAGGCGCGAAGCTGGCGCTCGATGGCCGCAGCGCGAAGGTCGACGGCTTCGAACAGGGTTCGTTCGTCGCCCCGACGATTCTCGACGAAGTGACCGCCGAGATGACGGTCGCCAAAGACGAAATCTTTGGGCCTGTGCTGGCGATCATGCGCGCGAACAGCTTCGACGAAGCGGTGCAGCTGGTCAACAGCAGCCGCTACGGCAACGCCGCCAGCCTGTTCACCGCCAGCGGCAAGCACGCCCGCGACTTCAAGTATCGCGTCAATGCCGGGAATATCGGCATCAATGTCGGCGTCGCCGCGGCGACTGCGTCATTCCCGTTTGGCGGCAAGAAGGACTCGTTCTTCGGCGACCTGCACGGTCAGGGCCCGGACGCGGTCGATTTCTTCATGGATCGCAAGATCGTCATCGAACGCTGGCTGTAAAGACCAGCGCTTAGCCGTTAGCGGTTAGCCAGGAGCAACCCATGGGCCTCGTCCATCGGTTTTGGCTAACCGCTGCGGGCTAAAAGCTCAAGGCTATGATCACCTACTGCGATTCACTCTTAGGCATCACCGCCGACCATTTGCGGGGCGGTTTCTTCAATGGCTGGCCGACGCCACCGACGCCGGAAACGCATCTCAAGCTCTTGGAAGGCAGCAGTCATCTTGTGCTGGCGCGTGATGGCGAAGCGGGGCAAGTGGTCGGCTATATCACGGCGATCAGCGACCAGGTGCTGTCGGCGTATATTCCGCATCTCGAAGTGCTGCCCACGTATCGCGGGCAAGGCATCGGCAGCCAACTGGTCGAGCACATGCTCGATCAACTGCGCCATCTGTACATGATTGACCTGATCTGTGACCCGGATGTGCAGCCCTTCTACACGCGCTTCGGGCTGCGTCCGTATTCAGGCATGATCTATCGCAATTATGATCGCCAAGCGGGTGATGGCTAACGTCAGTTACCGAATGTTTTCGTAGGGGTAGACCTATGTGTCTGCCCAGCAACGGGCGCACACCTAAGCCAGTGCCTGAAAGACTCCCAAACAGGGCGAGATATATCTCGTCCCTACAAACCGCCGCTTTCGTAGGGACGAGGCATGCCTCGTCCTTTGGCTAACATTCGGTTTGTGGCTTATGGCTTAGGTGCGCCCCTACAGTTACTTCGTAAATTGTTTCCGATACCCCATGTAAGTCAGGTTTTTGGCAGCGGCTCCGTGAGCTGGTGAATGGTTTTCAGCAGTTCATGGCGAATGATCGGCTTCATCAAATAGGCGTCACAGCCTGCCGCGATACACGCTTCGCGGTCGCCCGGCATCGAGTTGGCCGTCAGCGCGACAATGGGCGTGTGCGCAAATTCAGGCAGCGCCTTTAAGCGCCGGGTCGCTTCTAGCCCATTGACTTCCGGCATATTGATATCCATGAGGATCAAGTCAGGATGTTCGCGCAGGGCGGTATCAATGGCCGCCTGTCCATCGGCGACCTCCAACAAGCGCAAATCCTGATCCCGCAGCACGAGGCGCACAAAATCGAGATTCCGCAGGTTGTCGTCCGCGTAGAGAATGGTCAACGTTGCCATAGTGTATTCGCTTTACGGTGTCATCTGGCGTGGATACCATGCAAAAAAGGTCGTCCCTCGATCTTCAGAACTTTCAAACCACACCTTGCCCTGAAGATAATTCTCACTCAGCAGTTTGATGCTGTACGTGCCCAGCCCGCGCCCCGCCCCTTTGGTCGAATAGGAACGCTGGAACACCTGAAGCTGCACTTTGCGCGGCATCGGTAAGGGGTTGTGCACCGCAAACGTGACGCCGTGCGGGTCGGGGATGGCGCGCAGGGTGATGGTATCACCCAGCATGGACGCTTCGAGCGCATTCTTGAGCATATTGCCGATCACGCGATCCACCAGCGACCGATCCGTTGTGAAACGCACGGGGGTCGGGTTGGACTCCACCACGATATGCAGTTGTTGATCCACTTCAGACTGACTGTATTCGAGCCTGGCGTCGCGCAGCACTTCCTGCGCATCGATCACGAGCGGCGCGAGGGTCAGACGGTTGGCCTCCGCCGCCATAATGATCCGGTGGGTGTCGATATCCCGGAGCATGTGGAAGGCAACCATATGCAGCTGCTGTTTAAGTTGAGCTTGCTCGGTTTCGGAGAACGACGTCAGATCCTGCATCAGGTCAGTGTAGGACATGACGAGCGCGGCGGTGTTGTGGATATCGTGCAGGAAGAGGCGTTCCAGAATGTCGCGGCGTTTCTCATTGCTGATGTCGGCGACGGCGAAGATCGTGCACATTTCGCCATTCACCTGCAGCGGCTTCGCCCACACGCGTAGATCCAGTGCCGCGCCGGAACGCGTCGTGATGCGGCATTCCTTGACCGCCGCTTTGCCGCTCAAGCTGAGCATAATCGCCTGCACCGCGCCACACGTACTGCACGCTTCTGCGGTGCCACAGCCGCCGGGCGTTTCATACGCGTGCTGGCATTGCAGGACTTCACCGGGACGCAAACCGTAAATCTGGCTGGGATCGTCAATTTCCAGCAGATCGAGCAGCGCGTGATTCGAATAGATGACCTGACGAAAACGATTGAGGACGAGCAGGACATTCGGCACGGCGTCGAGCAGTGGCTGGAGTTCGAGAGCGGCCTGAACGGCGGGCGCTTCCACGGCGATTTGTTCGGGTGCGATGCGTTCAGCCGGGGCAAACAGCGTGAACAGTTGATAATCCATTGCTCAGTCTCTCTTTGGCGGCGTTGTATTTATACTTAATCACTGTTCTTATAATATGCCTAAGCTCTACATACAAGCGTACGATCTCGTAAGAAAGCGGGTGGCAGCCGATAAAGTGACATTCCTCAGAGATGTCCCATGACGAATGTCACCTAAGCCACAAACCGAATGTTAGCCAAAGGACGAGGCATGCCTCGTCCCTACGAAAGCGGCGGTTTGTAGGGACGAGATATATCTCGTCCTGTTTTGGAGTCTTTCAGACACTGGCTTAGAAGTCGCCGTAATACCGGGACAGGGTACGATGCAACCTGTTGGGAATGTGACCGTCTTCGGGGTATGATAGGACGTAATTATGAGCGTCACTCAGGACAAGAGCGCATGTCATTGAATACCTTTGGGGCCATTCTCGCCTTTGCCATCGAACTGGAAAGCCGTTTGCGCGACTACTACCAGGCCGCAGGGGACGCGGGTCGCGCCACCGATGCGGACAAACGACGTCAGAACTTCGAACGCGTTCGCCGCGAAAATATCACCGAGATCAAGCTGGAACCCATCGAAGGCTTGCACGAGGATCACTACGCCCTCAATCTGACCGATACATCTGAAACGGGGCAAAAAGCAGTTGAGGAAATCGCCGCGCAGTTTTACGCCGATGTCGCGCCCAAAATCAATGTCCGTGAGGCGCAGCGGGCACTTGAGCGCGCAAGTAAACAGCACCGAGAACTGGCATAACCCTGTGGCGACCGCGAACGAGACCAATCGCCGCCTCGCCATGCTGATTGATGGCGACAACGCCAGTGCCACAATCATCGGGGAAATGCTGGCCGAGACGAGCAAATACGGCATCGTCACCATCCGCCGCATTTATGGCGATTGGACGGAATCGAATATGAAAAGCTGGAAGGAAACGCTGCAAAGCCACGCCCTCCAGCCTATTCAGCAGTTCCGCAATACCGTCGGCAAGAACGCCACCGACAGCGCTATGATCATCGACGCGATGGATATAATGTACACGTCCGGCGTCGATGGGTTCTGCCTCGTCTCCAGCGACAGCGATTACACGCGCCTCGCCATCCGCATCCGCGAGAAGAACCTGTTCGTCATGGGGATCGGTCGGCTGCTCACGCCGCGCTCGTTCGTCAACGCCTGCGATCTGTTCGTGTACACCGAAAACCTCGCCAAGAGCGAAGCGCCGCCGGAGATCGTCACCAAGCCGCCGACGCCGAGCAAATCCACGCCGAACAAGCCGGACGAAGAAGCGGAACCGCCCGCCGACGTGCGCGTGCTGTTCCGCATGGCGTATGATCTCGCCGTGCAGGAAGATGGCTGGGCGTTTCTGGGCGCAATGGGCAACAAACTGCGCCAGCTCGACCCCGCGTTCGACCCGCGCACCTATGGTCACAAGCAGCTGCTCTCGCTGATTCAGGCGTACCCGACCATGTTCGAGGTGCGCAAGTCGCGCAGCACCAAGGGCGGCGCCAGTGCGATCTATGTGCGGCTCAAAGGGCGCAGCGCAGAGACGAAGTAAGGCGACCCCAGCCCCTCTACAGTGGTAGGTTTTCAGGTGTATCGACCCCACCCCCGCCCCTCCCCGAATTCAGGGAGGGGAGACAACCGCTCGCGCAACGGCTCGCCGCTGGTGCGGCGTGCGGGGGACGCGCGAATAAGGCCGATCCAACCCTGACGTTATTGCTTCGGCGAATTACATGAGCGGTTCGACCTCTTCGAGCAGGCTCGGCAGCAGTTCATTGACCGTCGGATGGATGAACATGGCATCACGGATGGTGGTGTAGGGCGCTTTCGCGATCATCGCCATGGTGAATGTCTGAATCACCTCGTCACCAGTCAACCCAAGCACAGCCGCACCAAGAATCTGTTCGGTCTCGGCATCAATCAGCACTTTGATGAAGCCTGCCGTCTGGCCGAATTCGCGCGCACGGGCGACGCTCGTCATGGGCAGGGTCGCCTTAAGCGCCCGTTTTCCGCTCGCCTTGACCTCGTTTTCGCTCAGGCCAACGCGACCGAGCGGCGGATCGGTGTACACGCCGTAGGTCGGGATGCGATCAGAGAGTTTGCGCGTCGGCGCGTCGAGGTTCGCCGCGATGATCTGGTAGTCGTTGTAAGAGGTATGCGTGAACAAGCCGTGTCCGATCACATCGCCGAGCGCATACACGCCGGGGGCTGTGGTCTGCAAATAATCGTCCACCTGAATGAAACCGTGATCATCCACGGCAATCCCGGCGCGGTCGAGGCCGAGGTGGTCGCTGTTCGGCTGGACGCCGACTGCCAGCAGTACATGAGATCCGCTGATGCCGCCGTGTCCCTCGACGCGCGCCAGCACCTCTGCACCACGCGGCTCGAATGAAGTCACTTGGGCGTTGAGGAGGATGCGAATGCCTTCGGCCTTGAGCACTTTCGTGAGCGCAGCGGCGATATCTGCATCTTCACGCGGCAGAATTTGCGGGCCGGACTGGATCACCGTGACTTCGCTGCCAAAACGTCGGAAAACCTGCGCGTATTCGATGCCGACATAGCCGCCGCCCACAATAATTAAGTGGCGCGGGAGTTCGGTTAAGTCGAGCAGCGTGATGTGCGTCAGGTAGGGGATGGCGCTCAAACCGGGAATGTCCGGCGAATTGGGGCGCGCGCCCACATCAAGATAGATGCGCTCCGCCTCCAACACCTGATCGCCCGCCCGGATGACGTGCGGCGCTTCGAATTCGGCGTGGGCGCGGATGAGCGTCAAGCCCTCCATGTGTCCGTAACGCTTCTCCATGCCGCCGCGGGAGGTCAACACCGCGTCGCGCTGACGCTGCATGACGCGGTCAAAATCCACGCGGATGTTGTCGGCGTGAAAGCCGAACTCCGCCCCGCGTCGCGCCGCGTGAAGGGCGTGCGCGCTGCCGATCAACGTTTTGCTGGGTGTGCAGCCGTAATTGACACACGAGCCGCCCAGCAGATGTTCTTCGACGAGCGCAATTTTCTGGCCGCGAGCCACTAACGCACGTGCTAACGGCGGATTCGCCTGCCCCGCCCCGATCAAAATGGCATCAAACCGCATGCTCTTCCCCTTTGCAAAAACGATATGTGTATTGAAACACAAACGCGAGATATTTCATAATTATTTCACACCGTGATTCTTAAGATCCTCTTATAATGCGAAAGAAGACATGGTTTTAGTTTTGTTATTGGGAGACCGCATGGTTCGTCGCCTCAGCACATGGATGTTTTTCATCGCCCTCGCCTTGATCGTGCCGCTGACACATGTCGCCGGACAAGCTTCTCCTGATGAAAACCCCGCTTTAGAGCGCCGCCTCGTCGGCGAAATCAACGATTGGCGCATCAGCATGGGGCTCGCCCCGCTCGCCCCGAATGCCGTGCTGCAGCAGATGGCGCTGGATCAAGCGAATTACCTGATGACTACCACGATCCCTCAGAATGGTGGCGATTTCCATCGCGATTTGCGCGGACAGTATCCGCTGCAGCGCGCGACGCAAGCCCCGTACAACTGGCCGACCTACGGTCATCCGGAAACGGTGATCGTCGGCGAAAACGCGGCGGTGGGTTCGGTCGATTCCGCGCTCAGTTTCTGGCACGGTTCGAGCATCCACGCGCAAACCATTCAGAACGCGAACTTCCGTGAAATCGGCGTTGTCGCCCTCGACGGTGTGGGCGATGATACGCTGTTCATCGCCGTGTTTGGCGGACGTCCGAACACCCTGCCCGTCCTGTTCAATCCAGTGCGCAGCACCCTCTATCTGAGCGGTGATCCGTCACGCTATGCGGCGCAGTCGTCCGACGCCATCCGCATGCCGATCACGTATCAGTTCGTGGACGCGAACGGCCGTGTGGTCGGGACGCCGCAAATCTTCCAGACGAATGTCGAGCTGCCGGACGACCTCGGCGACCGCTTCAGCGTACGCTTATCCGACGGTCGCAAGGAAATCGACACGCCGGTCGAGATCGATATGGCGGTCGCGGTGTCCAACCAGTATGAGAGCCAACTGGTCTATGCCGGGGCGGAAGATCGCGGCACGACCACCCGCGTGAGCTCCGGCGAAATCCGCGCCGTCTCCGGCGTAAGCGAAATCGATGCAGAGATTCTTGCCAACTATCCCGATCAGGATATGGCGGCGGTCAGCGCGCTGCTCAGCGAAATCAACACTTTCCGACTCGAAAATGAGGCGTGGCCGCTGCGGAGCAGCACAACGCTGCAAGCATTGGCGCTGCAGCACGCCGAGTATCTGATCACGCAGACCGAACTCGATCAGAATGACAATTTGCACGTCAACGCAGCGAACGAAGGGCTGGACGTGCAAGCCCGGCAAGCGCCGTTCGAGTGGCCGACTTTTGGCGCAGATCAAGCACCGCTCATCGGCGACACGATTGCCATCGGCGATGTGGAGTTCGCCATGCGCTTCTGGCGGCAGTCGCTGCGCGACCGGGCGCTGCTGTTGAACGAGGAATATCGGGAAGTCGGGATTGCGGCGCTGCCCGCGCCAACCGGCGGCCAGGTGCTGGTCGTGGTCTACGGATCGCGTCCCAACGTCGTGCCGATCGCGTATCTGCCGGATCAGAATGTGCTGCTGCTCTCCAATGAAACCAACAGCACCGCCGGCAGCGAAGAGCAGGTCATCAGCAACATTGAGCAGGTGATGATCTTCGACGAAAACGGCGCGCCGCTCAGCGACGGCTGGATCGACTGGAGTCCTGTGATCGAACTGCCCGAAGGCATCACCACCACCCATTTGTTCATCGTGTGCACGGACGGCGAGAACTTCGTCCATGTGCAGGTTGATCTGGAGGGGCAAAGCGTATCCCTGTCTCATGACGTGGCGCTCGACGCGGAAGTCACCCAGGGAAGCTAACGCCGCTCCACCATTCATCCAGCGAACGCGCGGAAGTGTGCCCCCCGGCAAGCTTATTAAGGGGGCAGACCTTCCGCGCGTTTGTGTTTGGGGGAATAAACACCCCACCCCCGGCCCCTCCCCGAATTCAGGGAGGGGAGCCAATTCCCGCGCCGTGATGCAGAGCAATCGACACGCGGAATGTAGGGACAGACCTTCCGCGCGTTTGTGTTTGGGAGAAATGCCACCTCACCCCCCGGCCCCTCCCCGAATTCAGGGAGGGGAGCCAACTCCCTTGCCGTGATGCAGAGCAATCGACGTGCGAAATGTAGGGGCAGACCTACGTGTCTGCCCGACAGGTGCGCCCCTACGTTGAATCGTTGCGGTGGTTTACGGGCTGACGGGCAGTGCCATGAGTTCGTCGTTGGTGAGGGCGAACAAGCGCGCCACGCCCCAGCCTTCCACGCCCGCATAGCCCACGTACACCCAATCGCCGCGGTCGGTGCGCGCAATCGGCGTGACCTCCGTGTCATAGGGCACGATGATCGCCAGCGGCGAGGTGAGATTCGGTTCAAGGCGCAGGCGGGCATTGAACAGTGTGCGCACGAGGATGGATGGCGGAATCAGCCCCGCGCCCGTGCTGTCGGGCACGAGAATCGGCAGATCCGACGCATCGCCCGTCACTGTCACCGTGAAATAGGCGACCCAGCCTTCGACCTCATCGTCAAAGTGGATCATCAGCCAGTCGTTGCGGGCGCTGCTGCGGGCGATGACCTCGGCTTCGTCATCGACATCCAACTGCCCGATGATTTCGCCGTCGATGCCGGGGGCGCTGCGCACATTGACGCGTCCGTAGGCAATCACACGAACGGTCGTCGCCGGAGTATCTTCAATGGTGGTTTCGAGAATCGGCAGCAGGGTTACATCGCCGTCGGGCAGGATCATGAACGCGGGAATCCAGCCGCCGGCGTCTTCCAACATGATATGCAGCCACCGGCCAGCGGCGCTTTCACGGCCATCGATGACGACGGTGTCACCCGCTTGCAGTTGGCCGACAATTTCAAAGCGGGGATCGGGGCCTGACCGCACATTGGTCGTCCCGTCGATGATCCCCGCAAGGGTCTCGGTTTGGGCGGCGATCCCTTCGGCGAACGTTCCCGCCGTCAGCAGCACCAGCAGTCCTAACATTAGCAAACGCATGAGCATCCTGTCTCGTTCAGCGTGAACTACATGAACGAAAACATTACATTTCATCTGAACCACGATGATTCTAGCGCAGAATGGCGGAATTATCACCCCGTACTTTCTGGGAGGGCATGAATTGGGGGTCATGGGTTGGGGAATGAAGAGGCCGATAAACGTTCGGCCTCACCCCAAACCCCTCTCCCAAGGGAGCGGGGTTTAGTAAGTCGAGGCGGGTCGATAGGCGTTTACACCTGTGCGCCGAGCTGAAGCGGACGCTGCGGGGTGCGCGGCGTTTGCGGTGGGACGAGCGGCAGGCGCACTGTGAAGGTGGTACCCGTGCCGATTTCCGTCTGCACGGTGAGCGTACCGCCATGCGCCTCGACCAGATGGCGCGATATGGGCAGGCCAAGCCCCGTGCCTTCGATGCCCATCGCTTTGGCGCGGGTCGAGCGCTGGAAGGCTTCGAAGATCTTCGGCAGTTCGTCTTCGGGGATGCCGATGCCGCTGTCGCTCACCGTGAAGGTCACCGCCTCATCGTCGGCGGCAATTATGAAGCGCACATCGCCCGCGGGCGTGAACTTGACCGCATTCGAGAGCAGATTGAGCAGCACCTGACGGATACGGCGCGCGTCCATCACCACGGACGGCAGGGTGTCGGGCATGTCGACATCGAGCGACACCGCGCGCTTGGTGTCCATCTGCGCCAGCGTGGAGTCGAGCGCATCTTCGATGATCGGGCGCAGTTCGGCGGGCTGGAAGTACAACTGCATTTCGCCCGCTTCGATTTTGCTGACGTCGAGCAAATCGTTGATGAGATAGAGCAGCAGTTCGGCGCTGCGAATTGTCTGATCGAGCCGTTTGCGCTGTTCCTCGTTGACCTTGCCGAACGAACCAATGCGCATGAAGTCGAGGTTGTTGATGATCAGGTTGAGCGGCGTACGCAGTTCGTGCGTCACGCTGGCGAGGAAGCGCGTCTTGACCTCGTTAGCGCTGTTGGCCTGCTGCATGGCGCTGTCCAACTGGCCGTAGAGCTGCGCGGAACGCACGACGGGCGACACGAGATTCGCCAGCAGGGTGAGCAAGCGCGCATCGTCGGCCATGAAATTGCCCACATCGGCGGAACGCCCGGCGACCACTGCACCGATGGGTTCGCCCGAATACATCAGCGGCACGGCGAGCGCGCGTTCGATGGACGGCGCGACCCACCCGAGACGGCCTTCCCAGTGTAGATAATCTTCGATGACCATCGACTGCGCGGTTTCGACCACTTTGCCCGCCAGCCCATCATGAATGCCGATCGTACGCCCGATGGTGCCGGCATCGTCGCTGGTGCTGGCGACCAACTGCAAGCCCGTGCGATCTTCGGTCACCAACCAGATGCCGGAGTACGACGCGTGCAGCAGTTCGACGACGCGCCCGGTCAGCGTGGACAAGATGATGTTCAGGTAGTATTCGCTCACGACCGAAAGTGACGCGTCGTAGACGGCGCGGATTTCACTGGCGCGGTTGAGGGCTTCGGATTGCGCGACTTGCAGCTCACTCGTGCGGTCAGCAACGCGTTTTTCCAGCGTGCGACTCCACATCGAGAGCGAGTCGTAGGAGTCGGAGAGGTTGAGCTTCATGTCTTCCAACGCCCGCGCCAACCCGCCGACCTCATCGCCACGCTGCTGGTAGCCGACCTGATAGCGCATGTCGCCGGAACCGATCTCCTGCGCGGTGGTGGTCAAATCGACGAGCGGTCGGGTGATGGCGCTGTCGGCAAAGCGGTCGAGCAGCCAGCCAAGCGCGAAAATGCTCACCAGCACGATAAAGACGATTTGCAGCAGTTCTTCATCCGACTCATCGCTAATATCTTCTTCGGAGACGATGCCGATCAGATTCCATGAGCCGTCCATCACGGGCGTATTGATGACGTAGAGCTCACCCGCGTACACCGGATTGCTAGGCATCATCGCAAAGGATTGGGCGGCGCTGGCCAGCAGAGAGGCGCGATCTGCGGGTGAAGTGGCTAAGGTATCAGCGCCGATGCCCGCCGACACGAAAATCTCGTCGGCGCTGGCCAAGGAGAGGCCGTAAGGATAGGCGCTGTCGGCAACCAGCGCTTCCATGCGCTCACCGAGACGCTCGAAGGTGATTTCGGCCCACAGATAGCCGCGTAGCCCGGGGAGGCGCAGCACATAGATTAAGCTGGGGACGCGGGTCGTGCCATAGGGATCGGCGCTGTAAAACCAGGCCGACTCGCCCACCACCAGATCGGCGAAGGGCGCGAGTTCGGCGGGAATTTCCCGCACGCGGTTTTTCTGGCGCGGCGCGGCGGCCGCCGCGGAGTGGCGAAACAGATTTAAGCGATAACCACCGCTCACCGGTTGCAAACTGCCGATGCGTTGGATGAGCGTATCGGATTGGCGGAGGGAATAGCTGGCGCTTTGCCACAGCGAGAGGATCGAATCTGGTTGGCTGTCCAGCACGCCACCGAGCGCGCGCGCCATCGTTTCGACGCTGGCGAGTTCGCCTTCGAGCGCAGCGGCGGCGCTGCGATTCAGCGCGGTCAGCGCGGCTTGCGTCTGCTCATTGATGAAACGAACTGCAATATTCATGATAAGCAGGACGATGATGATGATACTCAGGGTGGTGTAAAAAACAACGGCCAGCGTCAGCCGTCGACGTAAACTCCATTGACCAAACATAGGTGCGCTCCGCCTGCTGTGGTACTCCCATTATATGTAGGCTTGATTCATGCTCGCAACCATTGAGACTCGATTTGATTCAGGTTTGTATGTGGCTGTGCTGACCCCGCCCCCAGCCCACTCCCCGAATTCAGGGGAGGGGAGAAAGATAGACTCCCTGCGGAGCAAAAAGCAACCTCACCCCCCCTCTCCGAAAAGAGGAGAGGGGAGAAAAGCGCCTCACCCCTAAATCCCCACTCCCAAGGGAGATGAGATTTGAAAAATGGGTGTGCTGTTCCCCTGACGTGTTCGGTATTGGACGGTCTGCCCCGATAGAGATAGGGCTGGAGGCAGCGGGCGAGGACAGTCAGCGAAACGGGCTGACAATAGAAGGGACTGATGAAGCGCGCTTAAGTTTCTTCTAGCGTGGGCGGTATGCCCATGTATAATGAGATTCATGTTTCAGGAGCGATCATTGTGCCAATTTTGCGGGAAGGCGAGTTAGATATCATCAGCCTCAATGCGGAGCAAACGCGCCGCTTGGGGATTAGATTAGGAACGCTGCTGCAACCGGGCGACATCCTGTGCCTTTCCGGAGAGCTCGGCGCGGGTAAAACCGTGTTTTCGTCAGGGATTGGTGTCGGCTGGGGCGCGCATGAGCCGCTCATCAGCCCGACCTTCAACCTAGTCCATGTGCATGCCCGCGCTAAAGACGCGACTTCGCTGTATCATCTTGACTGCTACCGCCTGAGTGGTGTCGAGGACATCGACGCAATTGGGTTAGATGATATGCTGGAAGGACACGGCGTGGTGGTGATCGAATGGGCAGAACGCATCGAAGCGGCGCTGCCACGCGAACGCCTGTGGATCGAAATACGCGCTGTTGAACCGACGCGCCGGAATGTCATTTTCACGGCCAGCGGCGACCGCTATCGCAAGCTGCTCGATCAGTTCAGTGGGCGAGCCTAATGCCGATTGTAGGAACGCCAAGATGCAGTTTACGAAAAGGTCACGGGTTACCCCTCACCCCCAACCCCTCTCCCACGCAAGCGGGGAGAGGGGCGAAATGCGAGCTTTTGCTGGCTGCCCGCCCCGAATTCGGGGCGGGGGTGGGGTCTGGACACCGTATTCATAAGTTGAATTGCAGCATGGCGTCCGTTCACGTCTATTTTAATCACGGACGCGATAAATCGCGTCCCTACGGTAAATAACCTTGATGTTACTAGCTATCGATACTGCCACACAAAATCTCTCGCTGGCGCTGCATGACGGCGCCGCTGTGCGCGCCGAGCAAACGTGGTTTTCCCCGAATATGCACACGGTTCAGCTTGCGCCCGCGGTGCGTGACCTGATTACGCGGGCGGATCTGACCATGGATGATCTGACTGTGCTGGCCGTCTCGATTGGCCCCGGATCGTACACGGGGCTGCGGATCGGCGTGGCGCTGGCCAAGGGACTGGCCGCCGCGCGCGGTCTGCCGCTGGTCGGCGTCCCTACGCTCGACATCCTCGCCGCCGGGCAGCCGCATTTTCAGGGGGGCCTGATCGCGGTGGCACAAGCGGGACGCGGACGCATCATCGCCGCCACCTACCAATGGCGCAAAGGCCACTGGAAGGCGCGCAGCGAACCGCAGTTGATGGACTGGCCGACGCTGATCGCCAGCGTGGATGGCGTGGCGATGCTCACGGGCGAGATCGACGAGACGGGGCGCGCGGCGATCGCCGCGGCGGCGGCGAACGACACACCGGTGACGCTCGCGCCCGGCGTGTTCCGCCTGCGCCGCGCCGGTTTTCTCGCCGAAGAAGCGTGGGAACGTCTGCGCGATACTGATGAAAGCTTCCCGGCCGCCGCGGTCAGCCCGCTCTATGTAAAGACTAAAGATATTCCGTCATGAGTCTGACGCTGCGCTATATGCGCCTCCAAGATATCCCGGAAGTCTCCGCGATTGACCGGATGGCTTTCGATCCGCCCTGGTCACCGCGTTCCTACCAGTACGAGATCACCGAGTCGAATTACAGTCACATGGTGGTGCTGGAAAAAGCGGCGGGCAGCAAGCCCGCGTCCAACTGGCGGCGCATCATCGGCAACTTCGGCATCCTGCCGGAGAGCGAGGCGGTGATCGTCGGTTACGGCGGCCTGTGGAATATCGTCGATGAAGCGCATGTCAGCACGATTGCCACCCACCCGCAATTTCGCGGCAACGGCTGGGGCGAAGTCCTGCTCGCGGGGATGATCCGGCGGGCGCTCGTACTCGGCGCGGCCTATATTGTGCTGGAAGTGCGTGTGAGCAACGTTGTCGCGCAGAACCTGTACAAGAAATATGGTTTCGAGACCGTCGGCACAAAGACGAATTACTATCACAACAACAATGAGGACGCCTACGATATGCGGCTGTTCTTCAACAACAACCCCGCCGCCTACCGTGCGACGTTTGATCCGCGTTACGAGGCGCTCAAAGCGCGGCATCGTTTCGCGGATCAATTTTCGGATGTACGCCCGCCAGTCAAGTGAAAAGAGACAAGTCATGAATCAAGCTCAGTGGACCGCCGTGGATCAGTATCTGGAAGACGCGCTGGTCCCGCAGGATGCGGCACTACAAGCAGCGTTACAGGCGTCGACCGCCGCTGGACTGCCGGATATTCAGGTGATGCCGAATCAGGGCAAACTGCTGGCGATTCTGGCACAGTCCATCGGCGCGCGCTCGATTCTGGAACTGGGCACGCTGGGCGGCTACAGCACAATCTGGTTGGCGCGCGCGCTGCCCGCCGATGGCAAGCTGGTCACGCTGGAACTCGACCCCAAGCATGCTGAAGTCGCACGGGGGAACATCGAGCAGGCAGGCTTGGCCCACATGGTCGAGATTCAGGTAGGTAAGGCGCTCGATCTGCTGCCCGCGCTCACCCAGCACGCACCGTTTGATTTCATCTTCATCGATGCCGACAAGGACAACAGCGCCGCGTATTTTGACTGGGCGATCAAACTGAGCCGACCGGGCAGCCTGATCATCGTGGACAACGTGATTCGCAGCGGCGGCGTGATCGACGCCAATCACCCCGATTCACGCGTGCAGGGCATCCGCCGTTTCTTTGCAGCGGCGACGAACGACCCGCGCGTGACCATCACCGCGCTGCAGACCGTGGGCAGCAAAGGCTACGATGGTTTAGCGCTCGCGTTGGTCAAGTGACAGCGCTAACCTCATGCTCACCGTAGCGGAAATCCTCGAACTCGAAGAAATGCAGGGCGCGCAGATCGTGGCGGGTCACGAGGGCGTGGAACGCCTGGTGGAATGGGTGCATGTGTCCAGCGTACCCGACGCGCCACAGTGGTTGAACGGGGGCGAACTGGTGTTGACGACCGCGCTCAACCTGCCACAGAACCCGGATGATCAGCGGCGCTATGTGCAGGCGATGGCCGATCAGGGGGTGGCGGCACTGGCGCTGGCGGTCGGGCGGCACATCGACCACGCGCCGGAAAACATGCGCGAAATCGCGAATGTCAACGCCTTTCCATTGATCGAAATCCCGTATCAGGCGCGCTTTGTCGATATTGCCCGCGCCACCAATCAGCGCATCGCGCAGCAGCATATGGGCATGATGGAACGCGCGCTGACGATTCACCGCACACTGACGATGCTCGTGCTGCAAGGCGGCGATCTGCGGCAGCTGGCGGTCACGCTGGCGGGCTTGATCGGGCAATCGGTGAGCATCGAGAATGAACGCTTCGAGGCGCTGGCGAGTCACAACATCGCCGATGTCGACGAAGCGCGGCGCTACACGTTGAGCGAAGGCAAAACCGATCCGCGCTTGATCGAGGCGTTGGAAGCACGGGGAATCCTGAGCCAAATCCGGCGCACGCGCCGCCCCGTCCACCTGCCGCAGATGCCGGAAGTCGGCTTGCAGATGGAACGCATCCTCGCGCCGATCGTCGTGCACAGCAACATCTATGGTTACGTGTGGATCATCGCGGATGACCGCCCGATCTCTAACCTCGACAACATGGCCATCGAGATCGGCGCGACGATTGCCGCGCTCATGCTGCTGCATCAGGAAGCGATTCAGAGCGCAGAGGCGTCGCTGAAAGGCGGTCTGCTCTCGCAGTTGATCGAAGGGGAACGCGGGCGCGAAGCCATCCTGTCGGATCAGGCGCTGCGCTACGGCGTCGATCTCAATCAGTCGTTCACCGTGCTGTTGGTCGAAGATCAGGACAGCGACTCACCGCGCCTGCTGCACCTCTACCGCCGGATTAACAGTCTGGCGGTGGCGAATAAATGGCGCGCGGTCGTTGGGCAGTTTGCGGGCGAAGTGTTGATTCTCACGAGCGCCAAAGCTGACATAACGCAGATCACGGGCAGCATTGACGAGGGCATCGGCGCGGTACGCATCGGCGTGAGCGGCGTGCATCGGGGTGCGGATCGTGTGGGCGCGGCGCATCAGCAGTGCCGGGACGCGCTGACGATCACGCGGCGGCTCAGTCAAGACGGGCGGATCGTCCGCTTTGACGATCTCGGCTACCTGTACGCGCTGTATCGCGCCGGGAAAGACTCGCTGCTGGGCAATCCGTTTGTACCGGGGCTGCGTAAGCTGGCGGGCGAGGGTCAAGCTGACCTGTTCAATACGCTGGAAGCCTATTTGGACGCGGGCGGTAACGGCGTCAAAACGGCGGAGATTCTGTGCATTCACCGCAGCACGCTGAATTATCGACTGGAACGCATTCACGAGATCAGCGCGTGGGACTTAGGCGATCCGCTCCAGCGCACCAATCTGCAAATCGCGCTGAAGTTGATGCGGTTGTTTGAAGTCCAGTAGCGCCGCACTCACCCCACCCCCGCCCCTCCCCGAATTCAGGGAGGGGAGACAGAAAAAGCACTCCGTTCACAGCCAACGGAATATAGGAACGCGTCGGCTGTTGTTCGCAAAAGAGATGTCCCGTTGGGCGTCCCGATACAAGGATAATCGTGCATGGACATTCGACCGCTCGTCCCTGAGGACGTGGATCAGTATCTCGCGATCTGGCAGCGCGCGCTGACCGATACGCCATCGGCGTTCGGCGCGTCCGCCAACGACCCGGACATGTTCGAGCGCGAAGCCGCCCGCCAGCGGATTGCTAACTCGATGCCGTACAATCCGATTTTCGGCGTGTTTATCGAAGGGCAGCAGGTCGCGCTGTCGAGTGTGTTCTACCAGCCGAATCGCGAGAAAGTGCGGCATCGCCTGACGGTGCATCAGGTGTTTGTCGCGCCAGAGATGCGCGGTCAGGGGATCGCCAAAGCGATGATGCAGGCGCTGATCACCTTCGCCAAGACCCTCCCCGAAGTCGAAGAAGTACACCTCGCGGTGACGGTGGGCAATGAAGCGGCGCGGCAGTTGTATGTCGATTTGGGCTTCGTGTCCGTCAGCCTTGACGAGCGCGCATTGAAGATCGATGGGCGGTATTACCACCTCGAGCGGATGGTGCTGCGATTCTAAACGCGGCGGAAAACGTCGCTCACTGGGAGCATGAAATCGGGCAGAATATCCCCGCCGGAAATCGTCTCGCCCTCACTGAACAGAAACCGTGAGTCAGCCGTCAGCACTTCGACGAGGCGTTTTTCAGGGTAGATGAGCCAGACCATGCGTGTACCGTGCTGTAAGTAAAAGGCGGCTTTGTCGCTCAACTCTTTGAGGCCATCTTTCGGCGACCGGATCTCGACGGCGAGATCGGGCAGGTAGTTCGCCGCGCCTTCGCGTTCGACGGGCTTGTTCGCATCACTGACGAACGACACATCCGGAATGCGATCATTATGGGGGTCATTGGGGGGACGGAGCCGCGCTTCGACCGCCGCAATTCCGATCTCGCGCGTGTTCAGGTAGTTATTGAACGCGGTGACAATATTGCCCGCGATGATGCCATGTTCACGCGGCGGCACTTTTTCG
>CALKIA010000187.1 GCA_937988705.1 uncultured Chloroflexota bacterium
GAGTTGGACGTAGACAGGAGCGACGTATGAACATCCTCTACCTGACGGCGAACTTCCCCTACCCACTCACGAGCGGCTATCTTCGCCACTACTTTCTCATCAGGGAATTGTCCCAGAAACATGAGATCACGCTGCTGTCGCTGGTGGGGGCGACCTTTGACGCGGCGAACGTCGATGCCCTCACACCCTATACCAAGCGGATCATCACTGTTACATCGCAGGCGCGCGGCGGGTCGCGACGCCGCAAAGCCTTCAACCGATTGCGCTCCGTGGTCAGTCAGGACAGCGCCATTGTGCAGATGCGCGGCATTGTGGAGCAACTCTTGCGCTCGGAGCGGTATGACGCGATCGTCTTGAGCGGCAAGCAGACCTTCTTCGCGGTACGCGGGTTGCAACTACCACCGCTCGTTGCGGATATGTGCGATGCCACCTCGATGAAGATTCGCGGACACATGCGCTATGCCAGCCCCATCAAGCGTGTGCTGCTGTGGTGGGATTGGCGGCAGATGCGAGACATCGAAACGAAAATCACTCGTAACGCCCAGCATCTGCTATTTGCCTCGGCTAGAGACTGTGATGTGATGATGGGCGGTTTGTCCCAGCCCGCAACCGTCGTCCCCAACGGGGTCGATCTCGACTACTGGAAACGTTCAACTTCGAGCCGGGACGCACGCACGATTATTTTCACCGGTGCGATGAACTACCCGCCGAACAGCGATGCGGCGCTGTACCTAATGCGAGACATTTTTCCGCGCGTTCAGCAGGTCGTGCCGGATGCCAGGTTAATGATTGTTGGACACAGCCCCACGCGTGACGTGCTCGAGGCCGGTCAGCGGCCCGGGATTCAGGTCACAGGGTTCGTTGAGGATATGCGGCCGTATCTGGAACAGGCACGCGTCTTTGCCGCGCCGCTGCGCTTCGGTGCTGGCATTCAGAACAAACTACTGGAAGCCATGGCGATGGAGCTCGCCGTGGTAGCATCGCCGCTCGCCGGGGAGGGCTTGCGGACGAGGAACGGCGAAACACCGCCGCTGACCACCGCGCATTCTGCCGACGAGTTCGCGCAGGCCATTTCGCACGAATTGTGCACTCCAGCGTCTGTCGCTTCGAACGAACGTGATTATGTGCAGCGGCATTTTTCCTGGCAGCGTGGCGCGGCGCAGTTGAACGAGATCCTGATACAAATCGCAAAGTCATGATGATTGTGAGGCGGATAAGCCAATGGTGAGCATAGCCCTGATTGGACCAGACGGCGCAGGCAAGACGACGGTCAGCAAACAATTGGAACACGCTTTTCCGATGCCGGTGAAATACGTCTACATGGGCATCAACCCTGACGCCAGCAACCACATGCTGCCAACGACCCGTCTGATTATACAGATTAAGCGGTTGCTGGGGCGCTCCACGGCGAAAGGTGGCCCGCGCGATCCAAATCAAGTCCAGACCAAGCGTCGGGGCGTTGGAAAGCGCCTGCTTTCCAGCATCAAGACGGGGGTCTCGCTGACGAACCGCATTGCCGAAGAGTGGTTTCGGCAGGGGCTAGCGTGGTATTACCAGCAGCGCGGCTATCTGGTGTTGTTTGATCGCCATTATTTCTCGGACTACTACAGTTATGACGTGATGACGGCTGCGCAGCCCCGCACATTGTCGCGGCGTATTCATGGCTTTATGTTGAGCCGTGTTTATCCAAAACCGCATCTCGTCATCTATCTGGATGCGCCAGCGGAAGTCTTGTTTGCGCGCAAAGGGGAAGGGACGATCAGCCTGCTTGAGGAACGGCGCAAAGCATACCTGCAGATGGCAGAGCTGGTGCCGGCCTTCCGAGTTATCGATGCGACGCAGTCGATTGAGGCAGTTACGCAGGAAGCTCAAAACGTTATTTTACAATATTGTGGTCAGCAAGTTCCCGCGACGAAGGGAGTGTCTGATGCCAGTCAAGCGTGAACCGCGCGGTACGGTGCTCATAACCGACGCCGGTCGCGGGAGCGCTATCGCGTTTATCCGTTCGTTGGGGCGGAGCGGATGGCGCGTCGTGGCGACAGATTCGATCCCTAACAGCATCGGATTTTGTTCGCGCTACGCCGCGCATCACGCCGTGTATCCGAACCCCGAACACGCTCCCGCGGCCTTTGTCGCGTGGATGCTGGAAACTGTGCGCGAACAGCAGGTCAATCTAGTCGTACCCATCACTGACACAACCATGCTTCCACTGTCTGATGGAGAGGCGGCTTTCGCTGGCCTTTGCCAGTTGGCGCTGCCTGATCCAGGCGCACTGCGTATGGTAACGGATAAACAGAAAACGCTGGATCTCGCGGAAACCTTGGGAATCCCTACGCCCAAAACGCGCCTTGTCACTACGGTTGAGGAAGCTTGTGACACAATAGCGTCGTTCGGCTTTCCGCTGGTACTGAAACCGCGCGCCTCGAGGCTCTATCACGCGAGCGCGGGAATCGAAGCTTACAGCGTCAGCTATGCCAACACGCCGGAGCAGTTAGTGCAGGAGATGCAGCGCTTTGAAGGGCGCTGTGCGGTTCTGATTCAGCAGTATTGCTCCGGCGTCGGCTGCGGTGTCGAAATCTTGGCGCACCGGGGCAAACCGCTGTTCGTGTTTCAGCACCAGCGCCTGCGGGAAGTACCGCTGACTGGGGGTGCGAGTTCATTTCGGGAAAGCGTCGCACTCGACCCCCAACTCTACGACTATACCACCCGGCTGATCCAGGCGCTGAACTGGACGGGACTGGCAATGGTTGAGTTCAAAGTGGGTGCGCAGCAGACCACATTAATGGAAATCAACGGACGCGTGTGGGGAT
This sequence comes from uncultured Chloroflexota bacterium, assembly GCA_937988705.1. Taxonomy (GTDB): domain Bacteria; phylum Chloroflexota; class Anaerolineae; order Aggregatilineales; family Phototrophicaceae; genus Flexifilum. Next base: position 2,811 of record CALKIA010000187.1, read on the forward strand.
CGCTGCCTCTCGCCGTACATAGCGGCGTTGATTTTCCGCGCGGACTCGTTGAACTTTTGCTGGAAGGGACTGCATCTGGCCAGAGTGACGACCGCCCACCAGAGACGAGCTACCGGCTCGGAGTGCGGTCACGGAACTTACAGCTCGATATGGTGTGGATTGCCTCCGTGCTGTCGGGAAGGCGGCGCTATCCGTTTATCCGCCAGCCAAACAGGCGCGAAGCGTTGTCCGCGCTGCTTGGCATCTTCAACCCGCGCAATCGCTTCGACATCTTATCCCTTGAAGACCCGATGCCCGGATTAGCCGAGCTTCCAAGAATCGTTCGGAACATGAGCAGCAAGCGCAAGCGGCTGCACGCCTAGGGGAAGATTTGATGAACCGCATGCTCATGACTGCAGCGCGCAGCCCCGCTTTGGCGGCGTTCGTCAGCCTGCTTGAACGGATTCGCCCCTCGGTCAGCACGCGCTTTCATGTGCTCACTTACCATCGGGTCGATGAAGTGGCCGCGCACCCCGAGCGCAGTCCAGCGCTTTTGAGCGCCACCCCCGACGAGTTTGAGCAGCAAATGCGCTATCTATCAGCGTGCTGCCAGGTCATTTCGATCGCTGATTTAATCCAGATACTGGAAGTAGGGCGGCCAATGCCGCCGCGCACCGTACTGATCACATTTGATGATGCTTATACCTGTTTTGACGAACACGCATTTCCGATTTTGCAACGTTACGGGTTACCCGCGACGCTCTTTGTTCCCACAGCTTTCCCGGATCAGCCGGAGCGGACGTTCTGGTGGGATCAACTTTATTACGCCCTATCAACTACCCATCGCCAGCGTGTGCAGATGCCGGTTGGAGAGTTCGAGTTAGGTACACCTACCCAGCGCCGTCAGTCATTCAAAGCGCTGCGCGCGTATGTTAAGTCGCTGCCGCATGAGAGCGCGATGGAGTGGATAGACGATTTGGTTACAGCACTCGATGTTACGCCGCTGAATCAGGCGACCGTTCTTGGTTGGACACGCCTACGCGCATTGGCAGCCGACGGCGTGACCCTTTGCCCGCACACGCGTACTCACCCCTTACTCAACCGAATTTCAGCGGACGCCGCGTGCGCGGAGGCGGTCGGCTCGCTGCGCGATTTGGAGATGCAGATTGGTCCCACCCTACCTGTAATTGCCTATCCGAGCGGCGGGATCAGTGAGACGGTCACGCGGGCGCTCCAGCAAGAGGGGTTTGTGCTGGGCTTTACCACCCAACGTGGCAGTAATGATTTGCAAACGCTGGATCGCCTGCAATTACGGCGGATCAACATCGGTCGTTCGACCTCACTCACAGTGCTGCGAGCGCAGTTGCTGTGAGCAGGGCGCAAGAATCACTTGCGTGTTTTGGAACACCCGCTGCGTTTTACTTTTAGAATGCAACTAGGAGTCGAAATTGTGTTGAAAGTACGCATAATGTTCAAATTTCTTTGTTTCGCGCTGCTTTTCGGCTTCTTGGTGAGTGCGGCACCGGTCGCACTTATGCAGGCAAGCGACCAGCCGTTCGCTGGTTACCACATTTACTTCTCAGAGAGTAATGAGGAAGCTAGTCCGTTTGATCGTTCCTCGAGTGGGGCGTCGCGGTTCGCTGGGTTTTTGGAGCAACTTGGTGCTGAAGTCCGCATTCTTGACTGGAGGAAAGATATCCCTGACGATGCTAATCTCGTCGTGATTTTGGGGCCGCAACGCGATCTATCGGCAGATCAAGTCGCACGCTTGTGGCATTATCTTATCAATGGGGGAGAACTGCTTTTGGCCCTCGATCCACTTGAGATCACAAGCGATCAGGGCACACAGATCATCGATGCGACACGCGCTCTAGGGGCGACGCGCGGACTCTTCCAACTGCTGTGGGCAGATTTTGGCATCCGTGGTCGCGACGATTTGTTGATGCTCCAGCCTGACACAGGTACTGAAGCGGTCGAAGCCGATGTCGAGTTAGGTCTTGACCAGATGCTGAGCTTAGTGGCAGATTTTACAACCACCAATCTGAATGGCGACGCCCCCCTCAATGAGGGAGTCGATTCCGCGCTGGCATTCTTCAGCACACGTTCGATCGAGTTCGATGCGACGATCCAACCTTATGAAATAGTGCCGCTGGTATTCGCTGCTGAGGGTTACTACGGCGAAAGCGACTATGCCAGTTATCTGACCGATGGTCTCGCTGAGTATGACGAGGTTGCTGACACCGAGGCCGAGTCCCTGGCGCTGGCCGTCGCCTTTATGAATCCGAGCTCAAGCGCCCGGATTATTCTTATTGGAGATCGAGACTTTGCCACCAATGGTGGGGGTTTCCAGTCATCGCCTGCGACCAGCACGAATTTTACTTATGTTTCAAACATCCAATTCCTCATCAACTCAGTCGCTTGGCTGATGGATAGCGAAACTCCGGTCGCTATCCCCCTGATCCGATCAACGCCGGCGGCATTCGCGCCGGCGGATCTGGTAGACACGCGTTTGGGGAAGCAGCACAACGGTAACAGCAATGGACTCGCTCGTGAGCGGTAGAGGAGTTGAACGGCGAATATGTTGATAAAACGCTATCTGCTGTTGACACTCGTAACTATTACCCTATCAACAGCGCTCGTCATTCGCGCACAGGACGACCTCTTCATTGTCTTCATTGAAGGGCGTGATTTAGGGGCCGCTGAGACAACGGACATCGGCCCCGATGGCACGAGCCTGTTTGCGGCAATGCTGGTATCGCGCGGAGCACGGGTTGAGCGAATCACGCTGGATGAGGCGATTCCGACTGATGCCGATGCGGCTGTCCTGATTCGTCCCACTCGTCGGCTACAGGTGACGCATGTCGCTCGCCTGTGGACATTTCTTAGAAGTGGCCACCGGGTGCTCTTAGCGATCGATCCGGAGAACTACCATTTGGACTCGATCAACGTTCGCCCCGGTTTAGGACGCAGTCGGTTGGCAACATTACTCGCGGAAGACTACGGTCTGCTCATACAAGAGTCCTTTCTGGCAGAGGATTATTTCTCGACCGACACCATTCAGAACCTGAGTACCAATTATTTGCTGGCCCAGGCCGAACCCAACGGTCATCCCATAATCGAAACGGTGCAGCGCTACAATCTGCCCTTGTGGATCTGGGGTTCACGACACTTGGATGTCGAGCCTATTGGAATTGGCAGCACAGCGATTCCACTACTCTATACGGAAAATGCGTTTGGGGAGACGGATAGTACCATTTTTGCTGATGCGCGCGATGCAACAGTCCTGCCGACACCGCTCGAATACAACCCTGCCGTGGATTATGCGGGAAGATTGACGATTGCTGCCCTTGGGGAGAGCACCACTAACCAATCCGCAGTTCTGTTTTTGAGCGATTCGGAATTGCTCCAAAACGGGTACGGTTTGATGACCGATGGCAGTGTTCCGCGCTATCCGGGGAACTTCGTCTTTGCGCAAGGGGTGGCGGAATGGCTGCTTGGATTTCCAGCAGATGGGGGATTCGCTTTGCCCGAAGTCTTCACATGGATCTCAATCGATGGGAACGGGGCCGACTGGTCAGATCACCTCGCCCGCCAACCGGATGCTACCACGTCACTTCCGTCTGCCAGATACCGGATTGAGCAATACCGCATGTTCCGCGATGATCAGTACCTTTACGTGCGCATCGATACCAATGAGCCTCCGGATGCTGTCGCGAGGGTGTACTTACGCTTTGATGTTGACAATGACGGTCTGAATGACGTTAGGATTACAGTTCACGCCGATGGATCGGCGGAGCGAACAGCAGGCGAAATCCGCAGCTTCTCGGACGCACGCTTCGCTGTTGGTGAAATTCTCGAACTGCGGATACCGCTGCGTGTGATTCCGAATCTGCAGCGCGTGCGCAGCATCTGCGCAGACTTCATAGTGGACACGTCTACAGAGGAGCAAACGCCCTGTATCCGAGGCGATTTGGTGATTCGACAAGCTGCGACCGTCGCGCTTCTCGATGCCAGATTGACTGATAACATCCTTGTGACCGCCTTTAGTTTTGAACGGGCCAACCTGCGGCTCGAACCGGGGATCGAGTTTCCGCGCATTACGGCGACAAGGAACGGAACGGTGTTTGCCGCGATCGGGCGCGACGAGTCGGGTGAATGGATTCAGGTGCAGAACGCGCGCTTTGAAGGCTGGATCGCCCGGTTCTTGCTTGCTCCAAACGGAGACGTCATGCGTCTGCCCATAACTAGTCCGAATTAGCAGGGAGTTGACCAGATGAACGTTCACGAGTGCAAGCGATGAAAACATCTAGCGCCTTTCGGGGAGTGCTATGGCGCGCAATCGTAAGCGTCTTCCTCTGGGGAGGATCTGGAGCGCTGCTCGGGGCAGGCCAGTTAGCGCCGCGTACGCAATCGATCAGCGTTTCGGCTGATGTCGAGACTGTGCCTGTTCCCAATATGGGCGACGCTGCCGACGATCCAGCGATCTGGGTTCATCCGTCTGATTCTGCCTTGAGCATCATCCTAGGCACCGACAAGAAAGGCGGCTTGGCAGTCTACGACCTGTCTGGTCAGGAGCTGCAGTACGTTGCCGACGGACGCATGAATAACGTCGATTTGCGCTACAACTTTCCACTCGGCGATCAACGTGCAGCGTTGGTTGCTGTAAGCGAACGTTCGGATGATGTACTGTTGTTCTACACGATCGATTCATCGACGCGCAGCCTGATCCATGTGACGAGCCACCCCATTGAAATCGGTATTGGCGAGGCCTACGGGTTATGTATGTACTACAGCGTGCGTACAGGTCAGTACTATGTGTTTGTCAACGACGAAGACGGACTTGTTGAGCAGTGGCGTTTGTTTGACGATGGCAACGGACGTGTCGATGCTGAGTTGGTGCGCAGCTTGGCGGTCGGATCGCAAACTGAAGGCTGCGTCGTTGATGATGAACGTGGCCGCTTATACATTGCTGAGGAGAATGTTGGAATCTGGAAATACGACGCGGAACCAGATGCTGGAGAAACACGAGTACTTGTGGATTCTGTGGATGGCGGGCGGCTTGTCGCCGACGTGGAGGGGCTAACGATATATTATGGCATGGGCGGAAGTGGCTACATGATTGCATCGAGCCAGGGAAGCGATAGCTTTGTGGTCTATCAACGGGACGGTGACAATGCCTATGTTGCCACTTTCGAGATCTCCGCTGGTGAGACCATCGACAATGTGACCAACACGGACGGCATTGATGTCATTAATCTCGCTCTAGGCAATGATTTCCCCGCCGGTTTATTCGTGGCACAAGACAATAACGGCACTGAAGACGGAAGGCAGAACTTTAAACTGGTGTCGTGGGCGGTGATTGCTGAAGCAACGGGCCTCACAACCGATACACGCTGGGAGCCGGGGCAGGCACAAGTCATCGACGACTAGTTCTATACCCGAAGCGCCTGCCTGATGCCTGCGTTTATGACGAGATTTTCATTCAATCGGCACGACGTTATAATAATACGCAGCAGTTGTGCGGTCGCTGGCGAGAATGACAATTCCCGTTTCGTTGTTAACACCCTGCTTGGTCGAAGTCACGTCATTGAGTCGAGTGGCGTTCGGGTAACGGAGGATCGGCGTCCCCAAACCCTCGGAAAAGGCAATTTCGTCAAGGGGTGTCGATTTGTAGTAGATACTACCCCCTGACTGCGGTGCGGTGGCGAACATGTAGAGGCGACGGTTCACGTTGTCTATCAAGATGACCGGGCGGGTATGACCGTCGTGTCTGTAACCGAAGACATGATGTGTCCATGTATCGGGCGCTTCGCGAACGTACAGCATTAACAGCGGATCGTTTCCGCGGGCGGATGTTTTGCCGGCAGCATAGACAATGCCGTTTGTGTCAACGGCCAAATGTAGATGATTATCCGCTGCTCGGTACCCTTCAATGATGATTTCCTCCTTCCACTGATCGTCGGGCGTACCGTCCACGTGAACGGCAAAATGCATCGAGTCGCGTTCGCGGTTGCTCCACGTTATCCCGATTTGTCCATTAAACGCAATGATAGCGGAAATGTCATTCAGCGCTGTGGATGCGCCGGAGGCGGGTAACGGGTAGGAATCAAGCCAAACCTGATCTTCTCCACTCGTTCGGCGAACCACCACCTGACCGTGAAACACATATGTGATCCACAACTGCCTGAGCGAGTCCTTTGCCAATGTGACCGCTTGCGCGCTTCCCGGCGTAACAACCACAGGATAGCCCGCATCGCGCGTATATTGTTTGGTTATCGGATCGTAGCTATAGCGATAGAAAAAGCCTCGTTCGTCAAGCGGAGTCGTCCGCGGAATGCTGGCCGGAACGTGCGAGATGACGTAGAGTTTTTGTGTGGTTTCATCCCACAAACAATCGGAATGAACTCGGTCACGTTCATCCAGCACCGTGCCCGTATCTTCCCAGTGTTGCTCATCCCAATTCAGATGATAAATATGATGCGACTGATCGGCGGCATTAAACATGTCGGCCCACCAGGAGCCGTCATTCCACCAGAGCGTGCTCTGAGATTTCCCCTCCGTTGGGGAACTGTAATCAGCGTTCGCAAAACTGAGACTGCGGTAACCGATAATTTGATTGTCGCTCTGCGACTGCACTGAAGGTAGCGCGATCGCAACGAACCAACTGATGAGCATCAGGACGCCGAGTACTGCTGACAGGATCCACTGCGCATGCGTACGAGTACTTAGGTGCTGGAGGCGCTTAAGCGATTGATTCAAACAGACCTCACAATTACATTGCCGCGGTGCGATGAGACACACCTCCAATCGTATCATCATTAGGTACTGCTGAACTAGACCGTTGAGAATTCGCGCTTGACGTTCGCCGCGGTTGTCGTAGGATTCGGAGCCACAATCGGATTGTTCACGGAACCCCATCTGTGTCTGACCTCACCCAGCTCCTCAATGTGGTACTCTTGCTGGTGATCCTGTTCATGCAGCGTCGTGTGCTTCAGCGCTGGTTCCAAGAACTGCGTGGCACCTAGTAGCAACGTCCACGCCGCTGGAAACCCCAGTTGCCGCATGACTGCCTGCATTGTCAGAGCGGTGTGAAGCTGCACAAGCTGCGTTCCAAAGCCGACATTTGTCCATATGCCGAGCGGAAAAACCGCCGTGGACGTAATAAAAGGGCCTCTATACGCGGATATGCATGCCCCAATCCGCACTGCGACTACTGTGGTGTGATCGACGACCACCTCCATGCCCTCGTCGGGTATGGTGCGCACAACGGGATTCAGCGGTTCAAGTGCCAAGCCTGCGCCAAAGTCTTCACCAGTCGCATCAACACCCCGCTGAGCAAGGCGATCCCCTCCCTGCATGCCGGGGGACGCACCAAAGTGGATGCCTTCGCGCTCGTGCATGACGTCCAGCTCCGTCTCCTCATCCAGACGGCCTTCGTTGAGCGGATTAACCTCACCTTTCGTCAGTCGGTCGTGGCTCGCTTCCGTCGCACGTGGGCATATGCTCAGTTTGAGCGTCATTTGCTCCTGCATTGCGAATGGTTTCGCCTCTACTGCCAGTTCATCCGGGCGCACGAATCGCTGGCACTCGAAGTTCCCGGTCTGAAGCGCCGCTTTCGTTCGTGGTCTCCGGCGATGGCGCTTAAGCTCACCGACCATCTGTGGCCGGTTCACGACCTGCTGCACTACCCCGTGCCGCGGGTCGCTTGAAGTTTTGAAACAACAAAACACCCAATTAAGAGCGAGGTGTTACAGCGAGATCTTGTGTTTTCCACCCCGTTGACAGTATTTGGGACTAGTGAATGCTTTTTGCCTCCACGACTGGAACGCGAAAGCACGTTTTGAATTGTCGACGATTCCTATTTGCTGCGCCTAGGTCACCGGTAGGACCCACGGACAACGCCAGTAGTACCCGTGAACGGAAAGGCTCGCTTGACCGCAATCCGGGCAGGTACTCAAGACGAATCATACAGTTTAGTTCAGCAGTACCGTGTTTGCCCGTAGCGGTTGCTAATCCAGAAAGCATTTTGGATCGTGTCAGTCGTACATCCAAGAGCACACATCTGTCGTGCCGCCAAGGGTTGTGCACTGGTTACAATGGACAGAAACGAGACCAGAGTACAGATCCATGTCTTTGCTGCGCACAAAAATTCAACTACCACCTCTGCGCGTTCAGCATGTTCAACGTGAACGAGTGCTGCGGCGTTTGGTGAACGCACCTCATCCACAGACGCGTTTGATACTTGTTTCTGCTCCGGCGGGGTTTGGGAAGTCCTCCTGTTTAGTCGAGTGGGGGCACCAATTGCGCAAAAAAGGGGCGTTGGTGGCGTGGTATGCGCTGGATGAACACGACAATGATCCTGTGCGCTTTGGAACGTACCTCCTAGGTGCTTTTCAACAAGTGAGCAGCTTATTCCAAGCCTCTGATTATCCCAAACAGATGGGGGTGCAAGAAACGATCTATCACATCCTCAATACCGTAGGCGACCTACAGTCACAGAGTATCTTAATTCTGGATGATTATCACCTGATCACCGATCCGCAAATTCATGACGCTGTCGGCTTGATGACAGAATATCTCCCAGAGAACATGTGCCTCGCGCTTGGTACACGTGCCGATCCGCCCCTGCCGCTTGCGCGTCTGCGGACACAGGGTTTGATCACCGAAGTGCGCGTGGCCGATCTCAGATTCCAAAAAGAGGAGGTGGCCGATTGGCTGCAAGCCATGCTCGGCTGGATTCCCTCGGAGCGGCTGCTCAAGCAGCTTGACGGGCTGACCGAAGGCTGGGCAGTCGCACTTGCTCTAATCCTGATGAACCAATCACTGACCAATGAGCAGACGCTGGAAAATCAGCTCGTCCGCTATTCGCTTACGCAGCGGCACATTTTCGATTACTTTGCACAGGAAGTGTATGAGCGGCAGTCTGAACCATTCAAAGCGTTTCTGCTTGATACATGTGTCCTTGACGGGTTGAATCCCGAAGTGTGTACCGCGCTGACGGGCAGACCCGATGCGCCGCTCATACTAAACCAATTGGCGACGGGTAGTCTGTTCATTGTGCCGCTCTCCGAAACCGAACCGCTGTATCGCTATCACCATCTGTTTGAACAATTTCTGCGTCAGGGGCTGGAACTGACTGACCATGCGCGCTATCTCCACCAGCATTATCGGGCATCACAGTGGCACGAAGCGCATGACAACCTCGTCGAGGCAGTGCAGCACTGTCTGGCGGCGCAGAATTTCGATTCCGCCGCGCAGTTGATCGAAACACGAGTGTGGGAAACACTGACCTCGCGAGGCGAGATCACGACGATTTTAAACTGGCTAACACGCTTCACCGACGAGGTATTGAAGAGCCGTCCCCGTCTTTGCCTATATTTCTCACGCGCGCTCTATTTGAACGGTGATGTCAAAGGCTCCCGACATTATCTTGAGCTTGCCGCACAGACGTTGAAGGATGCTGAAAGCGGCATCCCTAACCGTCAGGCGCTCCAGACCATCGCCTTCAACTATCAGGCGACGCTGGCAGCGTATCAGGGCGATATTGAAGCAGGGCGGCGCTGGATCGAGCAGGCGAACGCGCAGCAGCATACCGTTGACGCCCTGGATCGGGTGCGCATCGCCAATACGTACGCATTTCTGCACTATCTGATCGGCAATGTTTCGGCAGCTCGCGGGGCTTATCAATCGGCATTGGAACAGGCGGAGCAGCTACAACACCATTATTTGATGCTCGACGCGCATTACTATCTGGCGCAGACCGATCTGCTGGCGGGGAAACTCGACTTAGTTGAGGCACGCTGCCAGGGCATACTTACGCAGTATTATCCTGCGAAGATGGGGCCACTCAGCGCACTGATGCTGCCGTTGGCGGCGGTATACTACCAACGCAACCGGATCATTGAGGCAGAAGCTACACTGCGCGAAGCAATTGCGCTCGCTCGGCGTAAGAACATCCCCGATTTACTGTGGTTCGCCCATCTGAACCTCGCAGAGATTCTGTTGGCACGGGGCGAATTTAACGAAGTCGAAGCGAGCATGGCGCAAGCGCAGAGCTACGCACGTGGCTTCCAGAGCCCGATAATATCATCGGTCATTGGTGCAGCGGGCGCGCACCTCGCCCTACGTTTGAGTCAGCTCGAAGCAGGGGCGGAGTGGGCCGCCGCCTACCAGACAACGAAAGAGCGTGGGTTCCACCGAGACTACGAAGACCTGACACTGGCGCGAATTTGGCTGGCACAGGGAAAACTTGACCAAGCGTTAGCATTTCTGGAGCAGCTTATTGCCAGCGCCGACACGGGAGGGCGACTGGGCAGCGCGATCAGTGCGAAATTCCTGCAGGCACTGGCATATCAAGCGAAAGGTCAGATGAATGAAGCGCTGTCAGCGCTCGAACCTGTGCTTGTGCACGCCGAGCGCGAAGGTTTTGTCCGTCTGTTTCTGGATGCCGGACCGCCTGCACTCAAACTCTTGCGCCTCGCCGTCGATCGGCACATCGTCACTGACTATGCAGCTTATCTGCTAGACGCAGCTGCTCAGAATGCAAGCGCACAGCACCCCTCTGATACGCTAACCGAGCGTGAAATTGACGTGCTGAAGTACATAGCAGCTGGTGCCAGCAACCAAGCGATTGCGGATGCGTTTGTCATTAGTTTGGGTACGGTCAAAAGCCATATCCACCACATCATGAACAAGCTCAACGCGCAAAACCGTACCGAAGCCGTCAGCAAAGCCCGGAGCTTGCATATCCTCGCGGATTAAACCCACAAATCTAACTTCCGGTTGATGACAGCCACAGGGGGTTTACGACTACTCTGAGGATAGTTCGATAAAGTTCAACCCGGAGGAAAACCTCATGATCGACCCCGCATCCGACCACTTTAATCAGTGGGGCTATATGGTGATCTGGATCATCCTGTTCGCCGTGATGCTCCTGTTTGTACCCTTCTACAAGAAGTCCCAACGTAAACCGAGCAGCGCCTATCTCGCCTTCATCATCGCGCTGGCGCTGGAGATGTTTGGCGTCCCGCTCAGTATGTATGTCATCACCTGGTTGATCGGCACCACACTCCCGGATGGTGTGTTGTACGGACATACCTTGCAACCGTGGATCGGTCACTGGGGCATGTACATCGGCACCGTGCTGATACTGTGCGGTGTCGGTCTAGTGATCATTGGTTGGCGCGTCATTCACAAGCGCTTCTGGAGTAAGGAAGAAGGTGAAGGCGAACTGGTCACCGACGGAATTTACGACTATATCCGACACCCGCAATATACCGGCTTCATGCTTGTCACGCTCGGCATGATCCTCGACTGGGCGACCCTGCCGCTGCTCATCATGTGGCCCATTCTGGTCGTCGTTTACTACCGTTTGGCCCGCATGGAAGAACGTGGGATGCTGGCGCAGTTCGGTTCTGCCTATGAGCTGTACCGCTCGAACACGGGGATGTTCCTGCCGAAGCTGCTCCATCGTCAGTCGGCGGCGCAGGTGGCACACAAAGCCTCATCTCGCTGAAGCGAGGGAAAGAGTCCTCTCATGTCTAAAAACCTTCTCATTGGCGTGGCACTGGCGGTTCTGCTGGCGTGCGGTCTGTTGACCGCCGCCGCACCCGCCCTTTGGAAGCAGATCACCGACTTCAACCATGTCAACGATCTGGCCCAGCACATTGCGAATTTTGATCTCCCCGCGGGTTATCGGCCAGATTACGCGGTCGAGATGCTCGGATACACCGTTGTCGCCTATCAGGGTGAAGATGAATATAGCCACCTCTCACTGCTGCAAGCGCCGTCTGGAGTTATCCCGGACGATGCAGCGCTCGATGGGTATATCCCGGATGACCGTGCCAAGACGCGCTGGAACGAAGCGACACTGGTGCGGACAGAGCAGCGAACAATCTGCGATCAGGCTGCGACCCTCACGGTGAGCGAACGGACGAATTCGGAAGGACGACGTTATCGCAGCCTGAATCTGGTTTTTCAGGGTCGAGAGGGTACGGCGCTGCTGGTTATCAACCAACCTATATCCATGTGGAATGACGACCAGATCGAAGCCTTCATCGCCTCCATCCACTAGGAGGCACCGCATGAACACGCATCTCAGGGAGCGTGTCGAGGCACTACTTGGGCAGTATAGTGAGGTCACATTGGGGACTTGCGGACAAGTGGGTCCCCAGCTGACCTTCGTCTCGTGTGAACTGCGGAATCATGTGCTGCTTCTCTTTCTAGCGCGCAGTTCCGATCACCTGTTCAATCTCGAACAGCAATCGCAGCTTGCGCTGCTTACGCCCACATGGAAGCTCGATGGACAGGCTGACTCATCAGGCCAAGTCGCGGCGCCGCACAGCTGGCAAATTGTCGTGTCCGTCCAGCCAAGCCGCCTCCACATCCTGTCCGATGACGGGCAAAGTATCGTCGAAACTATCGACTTCTAAAGGCGAACTTCAATCGAGTTAGGTAGAGCAAACGACCTCATGAAGCAACGGATTGGAACAACCGCGCTTGGCGGTCGATACGAGATAAAGACATGAGAAATTCTGGCCATCATCAATTCCATGGAAAACAATGAATGATGCAGTCAACAGCGTTTGCTCGTCTTTACGATGATCATTATAGCCCGTTTCCCGTCGTCGCAATGGCTGCGGCAGATTTCCACCCTTCAGGCTCACTGGCATATGCGCTGACCTCCGTGGTTGCTCTCGCGCTGCGTTTCGTCCGGTTTCTCAGCCGCAAGGGTAGCATGCCGCACCGCCGTCAAAGCCGTGGCCAGCTTCGGCGACGGGCGCGCGCCTGGTTGGTGCCGCTCCGCTCAGGCGCGCCCGTGCCGCCCGATGGGTGCCGGCGGGCTATGCGGCGATACTCGTGCGCCCAACGCCAGGATCAACGCGCCATGTCCTTGGAAGTCCTGTTCACTCAGCGAATTTATGTCGATCCACAATGGCTCATCAAGGCCTTCATCTGGCGTGAAGTGCGTCGCGCCGATCTGCGTGGATAACGGCTCACAGCGGAAGAAGAACAGGAACCCGTGAAAAGCGAGATCCAGCGGGTCGTAGTAGAAGAAATCGGTTTGAAAATGCAGGAATTCCTCCACTGTGACGGCAATGCCCGTCTCTTCGTGCACTTCCCGGATCAGAGCGGCATCCATCGCCTCCCCTTTTTCAATACCCCCGCCGGGCAGAACATACCGCTGAGTATAGGTGGCGCGCACCACCAGCAGCTGCTGGTTCTGCACAATCAGCCCATAGACTGACGGTCGCTGAATCAGGGTTTCCGCATCGACGAACCTCTCGGCATTGAAGAGAGTTCGGCATTTCACCTGCACTCCCATTATCCGCCTTTCTGTAACTGCCCCGTCCACATAGTGAGAGCTAAATTCGAGGAGAAATGATACATGGCACGCACTGAATCGAAAATGATTATGGGCTACCTGCCCATCGAGGAGCGCCACTACCCGGCGCTCCTTCCATTAGTCGCACCTGCGACTCCCGCCGTGCGATTGCTCGATCCGTTCGCCGGAGAAGGCGCATTCCTCGAAGCGGCGGCGAAAGCGTGGAACCTCACACCCTACGCCAATGAACTCGATGGGGAGCGGGCGGCGGCGTGCATCACCCGTTTTGGCGCGACGCAGGCATTACGCTGTGACGTAGAGCGGTTGGTAGCCTCCAACAACGTGTTTGGCACCGCGTGGTTGAACCCACCCTATAATCACGACGCGAGTGCGTCGGGCCGCAAGCGGGTCGAGTTCCGCTATCTGTGCCATGCGTGGAAATGGGTGCAGGACGGCGGCTTGGCGCTCTGGTGCATCTACCGCCAGCATATCACCAGCGAAGCGGCAGCATTCCTTGCCAAACACAGCAACCGCGTCGAGGTGTGGGCGCTGCCGGGGAAAGCACTTGGGCGAAAATGATCAGATGGTGGTCGCGGCGATCAAGGGCGTGCCGCTTGATCCCGTCGCGCACTATGAGCAGATCGTCCGCGACCGTGATAATCCACAGCCGCACACCGTCCAAGCAGAACCGCTCTACCGGTTGCCCGCCCCGCGCCCGATTCAGCGGTTCGTGTTCGCACCGGATATGCTCGATGAGGCATCCGGGCTGAAGCTGATCGAGGAGCAGGGCCCGTTCGGTACGCGAGGAAATTCTCGACCGGGTCATCATTTTGAATGCGGCGCACCTGAAGTAGGTGCTGCGCGAGTATGAGCATTTCTTCAACACAGCGCGACCGCATCAAGGGATTGGGCAAAAGACCCCGATCCACCCCCAGCAAGGTCAATCAGCGGGACAGTCAAACGGCGCGATCAACTCGGCGGTGTACTCCACGACCACTATCGAACTGCTTAACCCAAGGGAAACACCGCGCGGATAAGGTTTTTTGCTACTACAGGATATGAAATCGGTTTGAGGTATCACACGAATGCTTCAGAACGCTTGTGCGAAATGCTGATTTCGCAATGCTGAACTACGGCAAAGATGGTACTATATCTCGACAGTAGATAGTTCATTTTAAGCTCAAAACTCGAATAGCCGCTATTTCGGAGTCAGTGCATCGCTACCTTATTATGATCCGCGTACTGATGATCACCGCGCCTTTAATTGGCGGCTGACCGCCGATACAGAGTTCATATTCGCCGGGAATGATCACCGACTCGCCCTCATCAGTGATCGATGCCAATTCTTTTCCGGTGATCTCGAACAGGATTTCCCGCTGTTCCCCTACATCCAGATGAAATTGTTGAAACCCGCGCAGTGCCAGACGGGGAAACCGTGATTCATGGGCGCTCAAGCGGCGCACATAAAGCTGAGTGACTTCATCTCCTGCCACGTTTCCACGGTTCGTCACCATGACAGATACCCGCACAGTTTCACCTGCTTCGATCGACTTTGCGCTCACTCGCGGATCATCGTAGTGGAAGGTGGTGTAACTCAGTCCATATCCGAAGGGATATAAAGCCTCTTCTTCAAAATACCGGTACGTTCGCCCGCGCATGTCGTAACTATCAAAACTCGGCAGATCACGGGTTGCCCGGTAAACCGTCAGCGGCAGTCGTCCCGCCGGATTGTGATAACCGAACAGCACATCTGCAATACCTTCGCCCGCCTCACCTGGGTACCATGCTTGAAGAATCGCGGGGAGTGCTTCGTCCGCCCAGGGGATCGCCAAGGTGCTTCCACCGAGCAAAACGAGAACGATTGGCTTGCCGGTCTCATGCAGCCGCTTGAGCAGTTTTTCTTGGACGGCGGGCAGCTCGATTGTGGTTCGATCCCCCTGGCTGGTTGTACCTTCGGGCACGCCCTCAACCTGAAGCTCTTCACCTTCGATCACTTGCGACAGCCCACCCACAAAAATCACGACATCCGAAGCTTCTGCCAAGCGCACTGCCTCTGCAAAACCGCGCTCGTCTTCTAGAAGAACATCGCATCCGACGGCATAATTAACGATTGTCGCGCCGTCGCCTGCTTGACTAATCCCTTCCAGTATCGTGACCGGTTTTATGGGCGTGCCATGATAATTGCCCAACTGCGCGGTCAGGTTATCGGCATTCGGTCCGATCACGGCAATCGACGCTAGGGTTTTGCTCAAGGGAAGGAGTCCCATGTTTTTAAGCAGCACCAGCGACTCGCAGACTGCTTGTCGGGCCAGGGCACGATGTTCCGGTTGTCCTACGATTTCGACTGGAATTTGTGTATACGGAACCTGTTCAGGGGGGTCAAACATGCCCAGACGAAAGCGCGTTTTGAACAAGCGCCGCAGGCATTGATCAAGCTGTGCTTCGCTGACTAAGCCCCGCTCAACCGCTTCGACCAGCGCTTCATAAGCACAACCGCAGCACAAATCACATCCTGCACTGACCGCCAGCGCCGCCGCACCAGCGTGCGAATCTGCAAGTTTGTGCCGCTCGGAAATATCCTCAATCGCGCCGCAGTCCGACACGACATGCCCGGCAAACTGCCATTGATCCCGTAGAATCTTACCGAGCAGCGTCGGGCTGGCGCAGCACGCTTCACCGTTGGTGCGTGTATACGCGCCCATAATCGATTCGACATCCGCCTCACGCACACAAGCCTCAAATGCGGGTAGGTAAGTATCCCACAGATCATAGGGGCTAACTTGAGCATCAAAGGTATGGCGGAGCGCTTCCGGTCCGCTGTGGGCGGCATAATGTTTGGCACACGCGGCAAGTTTGAGATACCGGGGATGATCGCCTTGCAGCGCCTTGACAAACACAACCGCTAATCGCCCGGTCAAAAACGGGTCTTCTCCGAAGGTTTCCTGTGCCCGTCCCCAACGCGGATCACGCACAATATTGATGTTGGGCGTCCAGAAGGTCAGCCCACCATAAATTTCGACCCGTCCTTCGCGCACAGCCTGATGATGTTTGGCGCGGGCTTCATCACTTGTGACTGTACCCACACGCGCCAATAGGTCAGTATCCCAGGTCGCCGCCAGTCCGATTGCATGGGGAAAAACCGTCGAAAGCCCGGCACGTGCCACCCCATGTGAACATTCATTCCACCAGTTGTAAGCCGGAACGCCGAGACGCTCAATAGCAGGGGCATCATGCAGCATCTGCGCGACCTTTTCTTCAAGTGTCAGCACACGAATGAGCGAATCAACGCGTACATCCAGCGATTGTGACAGATCGCGGCTGATTTCTGGCAGCTTGTCCAGAACAGCTTGAGCCAGCATTAGAGGGTCTCCTCAATGAGGTTGACAGCAGTCCACCCGCCATCACGGGTAATTTTGAAGGTTTTTAGCTCGAACGGTGCGAACATGACGGTTGTGGGTACACCCCCTTCGAATGTCAATTGAGCAGCAGTCATCTTGCCTATGCTTTCTGCTAAGCGCACAATCAGCGCTTCCTCAAGCTCGGCTTTCTTGAGCGCTCCTAAAGTGATCGTCGCAGGCTCAATCTGCAAGAATGGCGCAGCGACGCTGGGTGAGCCTTCCAGCGGAGTGGGGGGGAAGTAGCTAAAAAACGCTTCCAGCGGTTGATTCAGCGTCAGGGCTGCCGAGATAAGCGCTTGATCGAAATTGGCGCTCGATTCACTTGAGGTGATCAACCGGAAACGTGTGTCAAGCTGTGTTTGATCCATAAAGGTGTAAGCTTTGTGGGTCGGCACATCGGTTTCGCTCCAGGCACAGTGCGTCCCCCCTCGGCTGAGGCTCAGATTTAGAATCCCATCCGCGCTTATATCAAAACCGTTCTGACCGCTGTTGGCTACACCAACCCGCATGTCATCACTTTCAAGACGCAGCCAGCGCGCATACGGGTATTCAGTCGCATCGGCTGGATAGTTGGCTGCGCTGTAAGGTACTTCCGCCGTCACCCGGCATCCCGCCAGCGCGAACGGAATTTGCAGCTTGATCAGCTTGCGCCGCGCTTGCATATACAGCCGCACATCCAGATCGACATACGCTTGATCGGCGTAGAACGTGTGACGAATGGCGGCGCGGGTGTGCTGCCACCCTACCAAGCATTCGACTGTCACCCATGCTGCGCCGCTGGCGATTACCCGCAGTGCCGGACCGAGCGCCCCTTCCATGCCCACAAAATCACCGACTTGCGCCGCCGTAAGCGCTGCCAACGGCGCGACCGGCTCGTTAAAGGCGACGCGGTTTTCGCCACCCCATCCATGCGAGACATCCTTCATCGCAAACAAGCGCAGCGGCGCACGTAACAATTCATATGATGCGGCCGTTAAACTCACCAGTGCCACTTGAGTGGTGTCAAAATAGGCATGGTAAAAAGGTGATTTGACGCTGATTCCGTCTGCATTTTCGATCACCTCAATCCGAGGGACGTGTACGGGCGGCGGATCGAAGCGGATTTCGTACCGGCGCACCGAGAGCGCTGGTACATGCGCCATGAACCCACAGAACGGCTGCCATGTGCCTTCATCAATCAGGACGTTGTCCCCACCGGATTCCTGATGCGGTACAACCTCGCCCTGATCATCGATCAACGTGAACGGTTTTCGCTGTGGAGGGGGCGCGTAGGCACTCAGGAAATTCAGCCCGACCGGCGCTTTTACCGGCGTGCTGTGCGGATTGAAGACATAGACCGGCACGGTGTCCGGCTGCGGGGAGATGTTCGGGATCAGCGCTGATTGTGCCTTGGTGATGATCCGACGCGCGGTGTCCTCCGCATGGCCGAACATCGCCATCACACCGGGAATTGCCGACTCGCGCAGTGAACCGCACAACACATCGTGGAACGAGTTGAACATCAAGCGCTTCCAGGCTTCGCGCAGCATGTCCGATGGGTACGCGAATCCGCTGCGCCACCAGGCAAGCGCTGCCCACCGTTCGGCGGATGCCAGCAGTGTTTCACCGTTTCGCATCTGCCGCTTGATCGCAGCCACCGAGGTATAGGTGCCGGCTAAGGTGCGCTGAAGTTCGCCTTCCACAACTGGAAAATCGGGAATGTGTGGTTCAATGCGCGCTAGAAAAGCTTCCGGGGTACTGTGACGCAGTTCGATGTCAGCGTCCGCGAATTCTTCAAAGAGTGTGCGGAAACTTAGCAGGTCGGCACGGGTCGCGCCGCCGCCGTGATCGCCTAAGCCCCATGTCACCAGCGTATCCATGCCGGTTTCGCGGGCGATTTTGATCCCGCGCCGCGCCTGGTCTTCGGCTTGACCGGGAGCAGGTGTCCCGTACCAACCGCTATCCGGTCGCACTGCCAAGATTTCACTGCCATCAGCACTGCGCCAGCGGTAGAAGGGCGCGGGCAATGCCAGCTGTGCCTCAACCGGACGACAGTGGATATACATCGAAAAACCGCTGTGCCGGAGCAGTTTGGGAACACTGTTGGGGTGACCAAAACTGTCAAAGTTGTAGGAGACCGGCGGACGCACACCGAACTTGTCCGCGAAGTAACGCCGACCTTCCAAAATGACCCGTACCAGCGTTTCGCCCCCGGTCAGGTTGAGATCGGGCTGCAAATACCAGCCGCCGGTAATATTCCAGCGTCCGCTTTTGACGAGCGTTTTGATCCGGTCGAACAGCGGTGGATCGTATTCTTCCGCCCACTCGTATAACAGACTCTCATTATGGTTAAAGACAAACTCCGGAAATTCCTCAAGCAGTGCGACAGCGGTGTGAAAGGTCGAAATGGTTTCGCGCAGCCCTTCTTCCCAACCCCACATCCAAACCGGGTCGATATGCGCGGTACAAATCAGATGAACTAGCGGACGGTGTGCCATAACAGGAGAATCATCCTTTAACTGCGCCTAGTGAAAGCCCACGCTGCATATAGCGCTGCATCACAATCGCAATGATTAACGGTGGAAGCATCGCCATGAAATACCCTGCCATTTGAATATTCGGTGGGGTCGCACTGCGTTGTTCGACCACGAATAACGCGACGCTGATCGGCTGAAGTTCAGGATTACCGAGCAGCATCAGATAGGGCCACAAGAAATCCTTCCATAGATTGACGAAAGTCAGGATCGACAGCACGATTAGGATCGGTAGGCTGAGTGGCAGCACGATATGGCTGAAGATTTGCAGCGCCGAGGCACCATCTACGCGCGCCGAATCGAAAATTTCAGGCGGCAGTCCATCAAAGAAGTTCTTGAGGATGAAGATCATAAAGGCGTTGACACCGTATGACAGCCATAAGCCCCAATAGCTGCCCAACAGCCCCAGACGAGCCGCGGTCACATATAACGGAATGATGTAGGCAATTCCGGGAATCATCAATGTCGTGAGAAAGCCGATCAGCAGAAAACGCCCGCCGATGGGTTTGAGCTTGGAAAGGCTGTATGCCGCCAGCATCGACACACTAAGCTGGACGAACAACCCGCCAGTAACCATAAATGTCGTGTTCAGGAACAGACGCGGCAGATTGAAATAGGCCCACGCCTGCCCATAGTTATCCCAGTTGGCGACCGTAGGGAAAAGCTGAAAGGTCGTACTGAAAACCTCCCGGCTTGTCTTCAGTCCGCTCGTGAAAGCATAGATGAACGGCACGACCACAACCAGCGCCAGCAGCAGCAGCGCCAGCGTGATCAGCGCATAGGTCAGCCGACCGCGTGGCGTCCGTACTTCCAGATCAGACAGAACGGCACGAACTGACGAGTCCATATTGATTATCCTCACTGCTGCACTGCGCGTGTCACGCGCAGATAGACGAGCGATAACGCACCCAATACGATCATGAGCAGCACACTCCATGCCGCTGCAAGCCCATAATCGCCGTTCAAGAAGCCTTTGCGATAGAGCGTAAAGACCGGTGTCATAGTTGCCTGTCCCGGTCCACCTTCGGTCAAGACAAGCGGTTCCATAAATATCTGAACAATCCCGAGTATCTGCACGATCAGCAGTACCAGCATGGTCGGGCGCAAGTACGGCATCGTGATAAAGCGGACGCGATCCCAAGGATGCGCGCCATCGATCTCTGCCGCTTCATACAGCTCAATGGGCAAATCTTGCAGCGCTGCCAGATAGATCAGCATGGTTGCTCCAAAACCGCCCCACGTCATAATTACGAGAATCGACGGCTTGACGAGCGCTGCATCTTGCAGCCATCCGGCACGTGTCCCACCTAATCCGATCACCACCTGATTGAGCAGTCCGCCCGGCTGCGGGCTATAAATGAGCTGCCAGACGAGAATTCCGATCAGCGGCGGAATCACGCTCGGCAAAAAATAAACGATGCGAAAGAAGCTTTTCGCCGCGCGCATCTCATTGACAAGGACGGCAACCAGGACGGGGATAAAAAAGCCGATCAGGATGCTGAGTCCCGCGAACTCAAAGCTGTTACGCCACGAGGCGGCAAACGTTGGATCGGCAAACATGCGTTCGTAGTTGCGAAAACCAACCCACACTGATGCTCCCGCATCCATCAGATCAACTTGCTGAAAACTCATCACGATGCTGTTGAGGATGGGCCACCATGCAAAAACGGCGAACGCGGCAAGCGCCGGAAGCAAGAACAAATAGGCGACAAACTGTTCCCGCCAGTTGATCCGATTTCGGTGATGGGGTATATCCGACGCGTCGGCGCGTTCCTTACGAAGGGGTAGAGCCATCATTGTGTCTCCCTGATCAGCGCTTGTGGCGTGGTTGTTCTGGGGTGATAGGACAGATCAGGCGGTATCGTTGGGATACCGCCTGACAATTTCACACGGTCAGTTTGAAATTAGCTGCCAGCCGCCGGGTCAAGAATACCTGTCTGGAAGGCTTCGGCATTCGCCGCCATCAGCGCCGCTACGTCCGCGCTTTCGTCAGTGAGGACCGTCGTCATCACTTCGGCAATCGCGACATAGAAGTCCTGTGCGAAGGGCGGTTCTGGCACGAGCACAATTTCGCCCGCGTTGAGTGCATCATAGAAGCCTTGATAGTTCTCGACCGGCATCGTAATAAACTGCTGATCGAAGGCATCAACCGTCGCCTGGAGCTCGCCCGTGAAGATGGGCAGCACGGGGGTACCAGCGCCAGCCTGCGTCGCATGGAAGATCGTGCGGGATGGGGCAAATTCGCCGGGGCTGAGGGTACGCCACACTTGGAAGACGATAGCGGCTTCTTGCTGGTCAGCGCTTGCGCCAGCAAACACCATCTGGTGACTTCCGCCGGTCAGCGTATAACGCATGCCATCGGGGGCTTGCGGCATTGCGCCGTAACCGAAGCGGGCAAGATCAACATCCGGCATATTGACGCGCAGCCAGCCGATACTGCCATCTGCGGGACTCATGAACATGATCGAGCGCCCATCGATGGTTTCAAATGTCGGGTTGCTGGCAAGGTCAAGCGGCAGTGCGTTTTCAGCATCGGGCCAACGCAGATCATAGAGGAATTGCATCGCTTCAACGGCTGCGCCTTCACCATAGACAGCGCTGTACGTGCCGTCGCCGTTATCGCGGATCAATTCGGTTGCGCCAAAGCCGTAGGCGAGGTTCGTGAAGTGCCAACCGCCAGCGCCACCCGACAGGAACATGGCAAACCCGGCGACTCCGGCCGCTGGATCGGCTACTTCTTGCGCGACTGCGCCGAAGCCTTCCCATGTGGCAGGCGGGGCATCGTATCCGGCGACGCTTAGGGCGGCAATATCCCAACCGATTCCCTGTGCGTAGGAGAATTCGGGGAGGCCATAGGCGTGACCTTCGGCATCAGACAGCAGCGCCAGCAGCGTCGGATTGTAGACACCGCTCAGCCCCAATTGTTCAAACGATGCGGAGAGATCAGCGGCGACCCCTTGCGCGATCAAACGCTGAGGCTCAGTTGCCGGAACGCCGAACAGCGTCGGCAGTGTGTCACCTGCGACCAGTGCCGCAAACGATTCGGGCGAGAAGCAGTACTGCGTCCGCTCAACAGTCACATTCGGATAGACTTCCATGAAGCGGGCCAGCTGCGCGTCGAAATCTTGGCGCTGCTGCTCTTGATCCTCGCCGATACAAGCCGACACCGTAATCGAGACATCACGCCCTTCGGCGATGGTATCGGGCAGCGTGATCGGAAATTCTGGGAGTGTGACATCCTGTGCGGTAAGTGGTGCGATGGCGAACAGCATCAAACAGAAAACGAATACGAGGGTAAAACGCTTCATAATCGTTACTCCTATGTTAACGAATTTATGTTTGGGGCAGTTGTGGGAAACGAGTGTGGTTAAGAAGTAAAGCCAGAAGCAAAAAGCCCGACTCCCGAATATTGTGGTTGATCGTAGGTTCGCAATTTATAGTCGTGTCGCAGCTTAGCAGTTCCCCCTTTCAGTGAGTGCAGCATCCGGTGACACCTGCAAACGGGAGGCTGCTTACCCTACCAAAACACTCGATCTCACAGTTTCATCATAGGCTAGTGTCTTCCGTCCCGGAAGATAAAATCGTCTCACAAGCTGAACTGATTTTCTGATCTCCCCTACTGCCATCGAAAGCGCGGCGGAACTGCGAAGGCTGCATTCCAACCTGACGCAGGAATAGACGGTTGAATTCTTGCGCGCTGCTGAACCCGACCGAATAGGCAATCTGATGAATTGGCAGGTCGGTTGAACGCAGCAGGCGTTCTCCTTCGACCAAGCGCCGGGAATTACGATACGCGATAGGGGACGCGCCGAGCGCAGTGTTAAATAACGCGCACAGATGCGAACGGCTGACGAGCGCTGCCTGAGCCATATTATCCAGCGTCAATGGATCGGCAAACCGGCTTTCGACGAGCCGCAGCGCCGAACTAATCCGCCGGAGCGCTTCTCGGCGTTCATGATATTGGGGGGGCGTTTCCTGCTCGTGCAGCAGCCGCCGCGCCAGATGTCCCGCCGCCTGTATCAATAAGCCGCCTGTGACGATTTCCCACGCATGTTCCTGCTGTTCGGCTTCCTCCGCAATTTGATTGAGCAGGTCACGCAGGATCGGCGTGGCGGGGTCATGAAGTGGAATCATTGGACCCGACCGGTTGAAATCGAGAGTAAAGGGCAGCCATGTTTCTGAACGCATTTTCGTGATCCAGCTGTCCGTGATGATCGCCGGATGAAAATGCACGACAAACAATCCGACGGTTTCACACGAGTCGTCGGTATATGCCATATGGGGCTGTAGGTCATTGATGATGAAAACCTGTCCTGTTTGGAACTGATATTCTTCATCGCCAAAGACGAACATCCCATAGCCGGACGTGATCACGCCGATTTCATAACAATCGTGAATGTGGCGTGCTTGTGGCGTGCTGCGATGAAGCTCACCCGGACCGAGATGAAACAAACGATCATGCTTGACGAGGTGTGTGCTGCACAGCACCGGAACATAAACGGGGGTAAGAGAACGCCAATTGATCATAAGTCACATCGCAAATAAGCGAACCTGTTTCTAAAATGAATACAGCGTATTTTGAAACTCATTGTAAGCTCAACCAGAAAGTGAGGCAAGATGTCCGGCTTTGATCTGTTTTCGGGGATAGCAGACTTTCCAGCGCTCAATCCCGCTCGATAAGTGGTCTACCCCCGATAAAATGGGTCATCCGCATTTTGTATAAAAGGTAACATGCCAGTTGCATCACGCTTACTGAGTATTCCATCCCAAGCACCCTGTTATTTCAATTGGCGAGATTTGCTTCACACGAAGTGCAGATGAGCCACTAAACTGGGGGTAGACTAGGGGAATAGGGAAACAAAAAACGGCGGGAACATTCCCACCGTTTCACCCGGAGCATGTTCGAATCAGCTCCAATTCTGCTGGGGCAGCATATTGCAAGGCTTCTCTATCTGTTTGGCGAAGTTGACTTATAGGCTTGCCGAGTTCAATCTACAATACACACTCCAGACATGAACAGATGTCGTATCGCAATGTGAGCTTAGTCACTACGAAATACGACATTATTTCCGTATCTTAAACGAAGGGAGTGCTGCTTTTATTTCACGATTTACTCGATCTCCATATGGTTAAGGCGGCAATCCGAGAGTGATGGCACATTAACCCTGTCGGTACTCACTTTTACTTATGCGTTGCAGCTCAAGCGGAGTCTCGGCAGCAATGGCCATCGAGCTTTTTAGTGTTTCCTTGTTCGGCACAATTCTCATCTACGCGCCACTGCTGTCCCTGTCTGCTTTGATAAACCCTCGCGCGGCAGAGGCCATCACTCAAGCTTACCCGGATGCTACATCGCTCCCACCCGTTCTCTATGAGTTCGGGCAAGCTGTATTTTCCTCTGCGCCTGAGCCATCTGCCCCGCTCAACGCTCCACTCGACCCTTTCTATCTTGGCATCATTCCAACGCGCGGATGCAATATCGGCTGCAAATACTGCGATTTCGCCGCGCCCAAGCACATCAGCCCGGTGATGTCCCTTGACACAGCACAACAAGCAGTGGACGCCTACCTCACCCTGCTGAGGCAGGCGGGGCATACCGATGGACAAATTCACTTCTTCGGGGGAGAGCCGTTTTATGCGCCCGTGCTCGTGCGCGATGTGGTTGAATACGCCGAGGCAGCGGCGCAAAAGCACGGAATTACCTTGCGTTTTGAAGCGACGACCAACGGTGTCTTTGGCGCTGATCTGTGCCAGTGGATTGGCGATCACTTCGATGCGGTTGTTCTCTCGCTGGATGGTTTGCGGCAAGACCATGACCGCCACCGTCCAGCACTCAACGGACGCGGAACCTTCGAGATCGTCGCCCGAACCGCACGCAGTCTCTCCGCCAGCCCATGCGATCTCATCGTACGCGCTTGTGTCACCGCCGAGTCGGTGGCGTGTATGCCCGATTTCGCCCATTGGATTGGGGCAGAACTCAAACCGAGCATCGTCTGCTTTGAGACGCTGAGTGTCTCCCCACTCGCAGTTGAAGCCGGATTCGCCGCGCCCGATCCGCATGACTTCGCGCGCTATTTTGACCGCGCCACCGAAATCCTGTCTACGTATGGGATTGAGACCGTGACATCTTCTGCCGATATCAGTGAAGCGCGAACGAGTTTCTGCCCGGTGAGCAAAGACGCGCTGATCGTTTCGCCGGATGGTGCGGTCGATGCGTGTTATTTGCTGGAAAGTGACTGGCAGGCACGCGGACTCGATATGCGGTTGGGGCAGCTGCAAAGCGGCACATTTGCGCTTGACTCTGCATCTTTGCGTCGCGTCCGCTCGATGCAGGTACAGAACCGCCCGCTGTGCGCCGACTGCCTGTGCCGCTTTCACTGCGCGGGCGGCTGCCACGTTCACCACAACACCCACCGCGCACCGGGTCAATTTGACGACTGGTGCATCCAGACGCGGCTGATAACGATTACGCGGCTGCTGCGCGGTTTGGGCGAACATGAGCGCGCCGACGCTTTTCTCGCTGACCGTTCCGCATCGGAAATAGCGGTTTGGCAACCGAGTGATCGCCTGATTACGCATCCAATCTCCCAGTCGGTACCCGAATGAGCCGAAACAGGAGTCCCAACATGAGCATGTACGTCTACACGATCCCGATTCAAGACCAGTACCTCATCTACCGACCGCTGCGTAAGTTGGCATTTGTCGGTAACCGGGCGCTCGGCACGATTTGTCAGAACATCGCGGCGGGCAAGCTCACCCGTGAGCAAGTCCCGGACTCGGTGCGTGCCTTCTTAGACGGCATCGACTTCTTCGCGGATGATCCGCCGCCGCCCACGCCGCCGGATCACGCCTTTCGACCCACCAGCGCCGTCCTGCTGATGACCAACCGCTGCAATTTGCGCTGCACCTACTGCTACGCCAACGCCGGAGTACTCGCACCCGTCGATCTGTCGCTGGAACTGGCGCAAACCGTGATCGATCAAGTGGCGGCGAGCGCACAGGCACAGGGCGGATCGTACTTTGAACTGTGTTTTCACGGCGGCGGCGAACCGACCCAAAACTGGCAGGTCATGCAGCAGGCAACCGCCTATGCCCGCACGAAGCTGATCCCTGCGAAGGTGGTGATGGTCAGCAATGGGATATGGTCGCCCGCACAGCGCGAATGGGTGCTGACGCACATGGACGGCGTGACGATCTCGTTTGATGGTCGCCCCTCAACGCAGGACGCGCAGCGCATTCTCCCCAATGGCGCAGGATCATCGGCGCTGGTGCTGGAGACGATCCACGCGCTTGATGAAGCCCATTTCGATTACGGCATTCGGATGACGGCGACTGCCCCTTGGCGCGAAACGCTGCCCGCCGATGTGCGGTTCATCTGCGAGAACACGGGCTGTAAATCGCTGCAAGTCGAACCCGCGTTCAACACGGTGCGCGGCACCCACCGTGAGTCGTCGGAGGAGCAGAGTCAGGCGTTCGTTGATGCATTTATGGAAGCGTTTGAGATCGCGGCGCGTGCCGGACGCCAACTGACCTATTCCGGGGCGCGTCCCTGGTTGCTCACGATGAGCTTTTGCACCGCCCCCTACAACGCACTGATCGTCAATGCGAACCGTGAACTGGTGACCTGTTACGAGATCGCCAGTGATGCTCACGCGCTGGCAAACATCTCTACGATTGGCGCGATTGATGCCGCAGGCGAATTGACGCTCGATTCAACCCGGCGCGAGTCCCTGCTCAACCGCCTTGAAACCAAGCAGACGGATCACTGTGCCGACTGCTTCGCCCGCTATCACTGCGCGGGGGATTGCTACACACGCTCAACGAGTGTGATTGACGGGGAATTACAGGTAACAAGCGCGCGCTGCCAGATCAACCGGGCACTGACCGCTCAACTGCTGCTGTGGTACGTCATGGCAGGGGATGGCGTGTGGAACGGGCAAACAATTTTGACAATGCCAACTTCGCAACTATCAGCCATGTACTAGAGGACTGACAGCAATGTCCGATCAAACCCATAAGCCCAATGAAGATGAGCCGCAAATCTTTGCCGTGAACAAAGGCGCGCGGGGTTGGCACTTCAATCGCCGGAACTTCCTGAAAGCGACCAGTGTCGCTGGTGCGGCGCTAACCGTAGGCGGATGTCAATCGCAGACTCCTACACCTACTAGCACATCCATGCCAACCAACACGCCGCCTCCAACCAATACGCCAATGCCAACCGGCGTGCCGCCGGCACGAGGCGCACGGGCGCATGCATCTGACGTTCAGTCAGTTGCTATCAGCGCGGATGGGATGCTGCTCGCTTCTGGTAGCTCTGATAACACCATCAAGTTGTGGTCGCTGCCCGATGGCGCGCTACTCAACACGCTCGAAGGGCATGCATCTGAAGTTAACTCAGTAGCCATCAGCGCAGATGGGACACTGCTCGCGTCAGGGAGTTACGATAATACCATCAAACTGTGGTCGCTGCCGGATGGCACCCTTCGCCACACGCTTGATGGGCATGCATCTATCGTTAACTCACTTGTTATCAGCGCGGATGGGATGCTACTCGCTTCTGGCAGTTCTGATAACACCATCAAGTTGTGGTCGCTGCCCGATGGAGCGCTACTCAACACGCTCGAAGGGCATACAAATTTGGTTGTGTCAGTTGCTATCAGTGCGGATAGGACGCTGCTCGCATCAGGGAGTTACGATAATACCATCAAACTGTGGTCGCTGCCGGATGGCACCCTTCGACATACGCTTGAAGGATCTGCATCATATGTTCATTCAGTTGCAATTAGCGCGGACGGCACTCTGCTCGCATCGGCAGGGTCTGGTCAAAGTAGCGGCAGCAACGGCAACATCAAGCTGTGGTCGCTGCCAGATGGAGCACTTCTCAACACGTTTGGCGAACCTTATTCTGAAGTTCACCTACTTGCTATAAGCGCGGATAGTACTCTGCTCGCGTCAGGACGTTCCGGTGGTAGTACCATCGAGCTGTGGTCGCTGCCGGATGGCGTGATGCGTGGATTTATGTCGGACGTTTCCTTTTTTTCAGTTGACATTTTTTCAATTGCCATCAACCCGGATAATACTCTGCTCGCATCGGCGGGGAGGTCTCCCGGCGGTAGCGGTGGTAGTATCAAGTTGTGGTCGCTAGCGGACGGGACGTATCTACGTGATTTGATAGATATTGCTGTAAGTGAACCTGAATTTGAAGGAGCACAGTATTCCCCCGATGATGAAGGTAGCAGCGTAATCACCTTATCCTGTGGTTCACCTATTCCCGCCGGATCGACCTGCATCTGCAATTGCGTGACGGGCAGCGGTTGTTCCTGTGTGGGGCATCGTAGTGGCGGGGGTAGTCATTACTGGTATCCGAATTAACTGAGAAAGTGCAGCGAACGTGACTGAGGAAAGTTTCAACCCTAATCAGAACGAAGACGAACCACAAGTGTACGCCGTGAACAAAGGCGCGCAGGGCTGGCAGTTCAATCGCCGGGATTTCCTGAAAGCGGCAGGGGTCGCGGGTGCGGCGGGCGCGATAGGGAGTGCCACATCACCGGCGCACGCCCAAGCCGGCGATGGCACTGCGCTGACTCCTGCCGACCCGCCGCCTTTGGGCACGCGCGCTCACCGGCTCGGAGTCACTTCAATTGCTCTCAGCGGAGATGGAACGCTGCTCGTATCAGCGAGCAGCGATCAGACATTCAAACTGTGGACATTGCCAGATGCTGCCCTCATTCGCACCCTCGATCGACATTTAGGTAGCGTTACCGCTGTGGCCATCAGTGAGGATGGGACATTGCTCGCGTCCGGCGGCGATTTCATGGATCGAACTATTCGTTTATGGTCGTTGCCAGATGCCGATTATCGCCGCACGCTGCGGTCAGGCCCTGCGCAAGCCATCAAGATCAGTCCGGATGGCACCCTGCTCGTCGTAGCTGATGCGGATCATGCTATCCAGTTGCGATCACTGCCGACTGGCGAACTTCTGAATACATTGGAAGGTCACCGAGACCTGATTTATTCGCTCGCGATCAGTCCGGATGGAAGATTGCTCGCTTCGGGCGCAAGAGACAACACGGTCAAGCTGTGGTCACTGCCAGACGGTGAACTCCTCCAGACCCTCGAAGGGCATACTGATGGAATAAAAGCCGTCGCGATCAGCGCTGATGGTCGGTTGCTTGCTTCCGGGAGTGAGGACGCTACGATCAGGTTATGGACACTGCCCGAAGGAACGCTGCTACGCACGATCAACAATCAATATAATCTTGAATCCCTAGCAATCAGTCCGGATAGTAGCCTGCTGGCCGTGGCGAGTTGGGATCGTACGGTCAAATTGTGGTCACTGCCGGATGGCATACTCGGCAATACGCTGCAAGGGCACTCTGACGTTGTCAGTTCCGTCGCGATCAGCGCCGATGGGACTCTGCTCGCCTCTGGAAGCTGGAATGGTACGCTCAAGTTGTGGTCACTGCCAGATGGAGTGTATCTGCGGGAATTTATCGACATTGCCGCTAGTGGCCCTGAATTCGAAGGGGTGCAGTATTCCCCCCACGACGAAGGCGCCAGTGTTATCACGTTGCCTTGCGGTTCGCCGATTCCCGCAGGATCGACCTGTATCTGTAACTGTGTGACGGGGAGTTCCTGTTCTTGTGTCGGATTTAGCGGCGGTAGCGGTCACTACTGGTATCCGAACTAGTATATTCACATTGAGGATAAGCTCATGACCGACGAAACACACAAACCCGAACACGGCGAAGACGAACCCCAAGTCTACGCTGTGAACAAAAGCTCACAAGGCTGGCACTTCAACCGGCGCAGCTTTCTGAAAGCTGCGGGAACATCCGCCGCCGGTATGGTCGCGCTGAGTGCATGCAGCACGACACCAGTTCCCACACCAACCACTTCGCCCATACCACGCCCGACCAATACTTCACCGCCTACGGTTGACCCAGCCACAACCGAAGGGGTGGCCCATAAGGCAACCATCAATGCGACCGTGCTTAGCCCGGACGGCAAACTCTTGGCATCGCACTGCTCGGACAGCAGGGATAGGTCGCTCAAGGTCTGGAATACAGCCGACAAGCAGCTTTTGCTAGTGTGGGAGGATGAGGCGGAATCTCTGCGAGCTTCACCTGGTCCAGTGGTATTCACACCGGATGGCAATGTCCTGATTGCTGGCGCGCACCGTTGGTCATTGTCCAATTTTACCGTGATCGATGTGATCCCCAACCTAGGCGGCAGTGAATATGCGATCAGCCCCGATGGGACACTCCTCGCGGCGGGTAATGATAATGCTCTGATCAACCTGTGGGATCTGAACGCCATGACGGTTCGTAAGATTCTCAGCGGACACCGAGAATACATCGGCGATCTTGTCATCACGCCCGATAGCTCGCGGCTAATTTCGAGCGATGGGGCGGGACAGATTAGGTTGTGGAGCTTGCCCGATGGGGAACTCCTTGCGGAGATCGAAGCGGACACGATGAGCGTTTCGGCTCTGGCGATCAGTCCAGATGGCCTGTATTGTGCATCGGGGGCAGGGAGTGGGAACATAAAACTGTGGCGTGTAGCGGATTTGACACTTATTCGCGACATCGCCAATGATGGTGGTTGGGTCCACGCGCTCACCTTCAACGCAGACGGAACTCTGTTGGTATCAGGTGATAATGGGGGGATCCGTTTCTGGACACTACCCGATGGCGGTCTCTCCAATACTGTCGGCTTTAGGAGCGCTGTGCAATCGTTGGTGCTTAGCCCAGATAGCTCTTGGATGATTTCGGGACACGCATCTACAGTGGGTGGTACCGGCATCATCCGACAGTGGACACTGCCCGATGCCCAGCCCGCCGGTTACTACATCGACATTGCTGCCAACGATCCAGCCTTTGCTGGTGTACAGTATTCACCAAATGACAACGGTGCGGGTGTGGTTACGCTGCCGTGCGGTTCACCAATTCCAACTGGATCAACCTGCATATGCAATTGTGTAGCGGGAAGTAGCTGCACTTGTGTGGGGCATCGTAGCAGCGGTGGCGGCGGACACTACTGGTATCCGAACTAACGGAGGAGGACGCCCATGCGTCAGTACAGTCGCCGCCAGTTCTTCCCGATGCTCGTGCAGGAATTGATCGTCAACGTCCAGCAGGTGCGGCAGGGGAAGCCCGCTTATACGCTGGAAAACCTCGGCGATTTGCCCGATGACAAGCTGGCGGTCATCCGCCCGATGATCAGCCCGCTGTACAGAATCCGCGTGGTCGATGGACAGGTGTGCAGTCAGTTCAAAGACGATGCCGACGCGCCCGTGCGTCCGCATTTCCCCACCACACCGGAATATCTGGCGGCGTTCAATCGCTTCAACGGTCGGCAGTCGCTCCAAGAGATCGCAGGAGCGGTTGCCGCGGAATTTGTCTGGGAGACGGACGCTGCGTTCCGTTTCACGCGCGATTTGTTTCTTGCGCTGGCGGCGCAGGGTGTTGTCGTCCCGCAAAATCCGCTGGATACCGACCTTGAATAACAATGCGCTTACATCGATGAAAACACGCGGGTTCACCGTAGTGCTTCACAGCGGCAGCGTGGCGAGTTTGTCATAAGATCAGTTGGAACAGACGCTCGATATCACCTATTAACGCAGTGATGACGTACTAAGCAGGAGTTGTGAGGATGCCTCAAGTGTTTCTCAGCTACCGACGGAGCGACTCAGCAGGCCATGCTGGACGGATCTATGATCATCTAGGCAGGCGACTGGGAAAAGATGCGCTATTTATGGACATAGATAGCATCAAGCCCGGCGAAGATTTTGCGCAGACAATTGAAAAGGCCATTGTCTCCTGCGAGGTTGTCCTTGTGCTAATTGGGCCACATTGGCTATCTGCCTCTGATGGACTTGGCAATCGACGCCTTGATAATCCCGACGATCCAGTCAGACTAGAGATCATGATGGCACTCCGCCACAAGCTTTGGGTGATTCCGCTTCTGCTGGATAACACAAGCATGCCTTCTCCAGCGGATTTTCCTTCCGATCTGACCCCCTTTCTGCTGCGTAATGCCCTTGAGATTTCCAATGAGCGTTTCGAGTACGACATCGAACGGCTCGTAACTACACTACTTGAATCTCAATCTCTTGCAGGACTCAGGCGATCGCTTCGTTTGTCCTCCGTATCCGAACAGCGTAGGTTTCGGCGTAATTGGATGATTGTGACGTTGTTAGCAAGTGTTTGGTGTCTCGTTACATTGATTTTGTATTGGAGTGCTAACACAAATCCGCCTGATAACTTCCTCACTTCGCTTACGTGGGCGGTTGTCCTACCGATCACTTACGCTGGATTAACCGCATTTTCGCCGATAACACCCCTTGACGCAGGGTTTTGGGCATTTGGGGTGCATGTCGTCTATGCCGGCTTGATATGGGGGACCGATGCCTATCGTGAGTACATAGGCGTACTTGAAACCACGCAAGAACTGAGTCTACTCAATCTTGCAGTTTACGGCGGGTTCATCCTTATCCCGTCCATACTGGTTGGTCTAGTAATTAGCCTTATCAGTTGGGTATGCCATCGCAGAAATCGAAATCCGCCGCTTCATAGCACTTGATCAGGCCCGATTTCGAGCGTGTGTAGGCATGAAGAAGCGAGCAGATACTCAAAGATAGAAGTTCATATAGGTATCACTTGAATGTTGATCTTGAACAACAATGCGCCATCGTCCACGCTCACGTCAATCCTCACGGGTGATCTGCCGGTTTTCGGGCAGACCACCGCCGAGTACACGCTGCTCTATGCGTCGGGGTGCGTGGTCGCCGCCGCCCCTGACGCGGCGGAGTCGATGATTCAGGCGTTAAGAAAGAGTGTACCGTCGCCGGGTTGGGGCGATACACTGCGTCGTCATGCCGTTCAAGCTGTGCAGCGCATGGATCAGCAGATACACGCCCCGTTCGCGCCGGAGTGCCTGACGCTCTATCTGCACAACCAGTGCAATCTGGCGTGCGCCTACTGCTACACCGATCCCGATCACCTAGCGGGTGAGCGTTTGCAGCCCGAAGCGATTGCATCGGCGGCGACGCTGGTTGCGGAAAACTGCCGCGCCAAAGGACTGCCGCTCACGGTAGTGTTTCACGGCGGCGGAGAACCGAGTCTGTTTCAGGATCAGGTGGAACAGGCACTCGCCCTCGTTGATGAGGCGGCACGCCGTCACGGACTGCGGCAGTTCCGCTACATTGCCACCAACGGAATCATGCCGGAAACGAAAGTGCGCTGGTTAGCCGACCGCTTTGACCTGATCGGGCTGTCATGCGATGGCACGCCCGATATTCAGGATCGCCAGCGTCCGCGTCATGGCGGCGGCGGAACATCCGCCGCGATGGAACGGACGGCGCGCGGTCTACGAGATATCGGCAAGCCATTTCATATCCGCGTGACGATCACCCGTGCATCAATGCGCCGCCAAGCCGAAATCGCCGCTTATCTATGTCAAGTGCTTGCGCCGGACGAAATCCATTTTGAGCCAGTCTACTACGGCGGCAAAACGAACGGCGCTTCGGCGCTCGTGGAAGTCGAAGCTCGGGCATTCGTGGAGGAATTTCTTGCCGCACAGACGATCGCGCAGCAGCACGGCATTTCGCTCACCTGCTCCGGCAGTCGCGTTAACGCCATTCACGGCGCATACTGTCATGTCTTCCGGCAGGTTTTGAACCTCGTCCCGTCGGGGACGGCGACCGCGTGTTTCAAGCTGACGCGGCGCGAACAGCTTGAGCGGCACAACGCGCAGATCGGGGATTTCAGCAGCGAAGCTGGTTTCATGCTCGATCAGCGCCAGATTTCAGACTTGCGCGAACAACTTGGCGCGCTGCCTGATGCTTGCATAGACTGTTTCAATCGCTTCCACTGTACCCGTTCCTGTCCGGATGAGTGCCTCCTATCCGGTTCCGTTGATGCGCAGTCGAGTTTTCGCTGTCAGGTGCAGCAGCTTCTCGCCTACCGGCGCGTTCGCGCTGCCGCCGATGAGGTGTGGTCGCAGCGACGCGGAGAATCGATTGTCGGAGTCCACCTTGACCACGCTGAAGGAGTATCATAATGCTGCTCTCCTCCTTTGATGAATACTTCCAAAACACCTCTCCGCTGCTCGATCTCGCGCCAGTGCGCGACTCGTGGCTGGCGCTTACACCTACCTATCAGGCTGGCGATTGGATTCTGCCACTTCCCCCTTGGCGGCATCGCCCTTATTCCAATTCCGGCGAACAGGCGTGGACGATTCTGCGCCGCGATCTCGCGCGAGCAGCTACCGACAAGCCGTTTTGTATCTATCTCCATGCGCCGTTCTGTTCTGCCAAATGCGGCTTTTGCGATAATTACTCTTTCAAGTTGGGCAATCAGCAGCAGGAACACATCACCGCCTACGTGGATCAATTGTGCGCCGAACTGCGCTTGTGGAGTCAGCAGGGGAATCTCAGCCAGCGCCCGGTATCGACCGTTCACATGGGCGGCGGCACACCAACGTTTTTAGGGGCTGCGGCTCTGGAACAAATCGCGGCGTGCTGCCGCGAGTGTTTCGCCATTTCTGACGAAACTGAATGGGCGCTCGAATCGACTGCGCACGATCTGACACCGGAGGTGATCGCCACGATGCATCAGATCGGCTATCGCCGGTTGCACATCGGCGTGCAAACGCTTGAGGATGCGGTGCGTGCGGCAATCGGACGGCGCTCACGCGCTGGCGATGTGCTGAACAAGATTGAGTCGGTGTTGGCGCTCGGTTGGGTAGTCAGCGTGGATTTGATCTGCGGGCTGCCGGGGCAGACACTCGATGGTTTCTTAGCCGGTATCGACCATCTGATCCGCATAGGCGTTCACGGTTTCTCCCTCTATGAACTGCTCGTCTACCCGCAGAATCAACGCTGGGCGGCGCGACATGGACTAGTTGATCCGGATCGCCATCAGCTAAATTTCTGGATGTTTCTCGCGGGGGCGCATCTCTTAGAACAGCGCGGATTCAAGAAAAATCTCTTTAACCATTGGGCAAATGAACAAGATAAAAACATCTACTTCACTTTCCCGACACGGAACGAAGATCTGTTGGCGATAGGCACCATTGCTGATGGCATATTTGGCGATTACCGCTATCGTCATCCGCGCTATGCGGACTATCTGCGTTCTGCTTCCGCCACCTCACCGGGGCTAGAAGGTGGGTTGTTGCACAATGCTTACGAAAAACGCCTTTCTCCATATGTTACGGATTTACTCTCCGCCCGTGGTAGTACGCGCTTTGCAGCGATGGTTCCCCAGCTGATGGAGATTTGGCACCAACATGGATTGATCACATTGCAAGAGTCCGGCGCATTTGACCTTACACCATCAGGCTCATGGTTTACCGGCAACATGATCGACGAAGTTTATCAGCAGATCAGGTGACGAAGCCAGCCAACACTTCGTCTGGTCAGTCAATGAACCCTGTATGGTGCGAAAACCCTATCCATTCTCATGTATTCTCGACCAAAACCCGATCTCCTCTGGTAAGATAGCGCCTTTCATCGCTCGAATTGGTCACTGCTCTTCATGTTCTGGCACTCCCTTTATCAACTCCTTGCCTTCCTACTCGATATGGTACGCATTGTGCGGCAACCGCTCGATCAGAAAGACCTCGAAATCCTATTCCTGCGCCAGCAACTCGCCGTTGTTCGCCGTCGGCAGAAACGTGCACCTGGCGCGACATCTTGCACGGTCTCATCCACGATTTTCGCCGCGTCGCTTAGCTTTCCCGTGCGGATATGGTTTTCGCACCCTACACGGGATGGCTTATGCGATCCAGTCGGAGGAAGTACTCGACATGATGCGGCGTTACGATGTGTTGCCAGTGTAGTGCTATATAAGGAAGCGAAAACCCGTTCACGCCCTTCACCCCCTTCACTTCTTCCCTCAGGATTTGTGAACGGTGTGAACGGTTCAGGGTCGGAAGAGATTCAGCGCTCTACTAACTCTAGAGATATTTTGCCGTTCCTATCGGAATGACTTCAGCAATACGATCGCATCTCTGCCTGATTTCTCGCGTGGATAAAGTTTTCATCTACCACAGGTATTTCGATCCTATATGATCTCGCTGTGAAATGGCGCAAACC
The DNA here is from genome assembly GCA_937988705.1 of uncultured Chloroflexota bacterium. Lineage (GTDB taxonomy): Bacteria > Chloroflexota > Anaerolineae > Aggregatilineales > Phototrophicaceae > Flexifilum. The sequence continues at coordinate 39,123 of CALKIA010000187.1, forward strand.
AGTCTGGTGTGATTCTGAGTTGAGAGTTTTCTCGCACGAAAAATGGGATTACGTCAAGCGGTGCATTAACTTCGACCCTGTATGGTGGAAAAACTCTGTCTGACACCGACTATGCCTCAACTAGAAGGGAAGAACGTGCTATGCTTCTCTCCTGTTATTCGATATCGGAGAAGTGATTCCCTTACCAATGGTCTATCACTTCCTATTGTACTTGACTACGCTCATCTTCGACCTGTTTGCGTCCATCCGCCTTGCACCTGATGAGAAAGACCTGCAGATTGCGCTCCTCCAGCAGCAACTCCGCGTGCTGAAGCGCAAAGTCAAGAAGAAACCACGTCTCTCGCGACCTGCGAAGTTGATGCTTATGGCCTTGACGACCCATATGCAGCGCCAAACGCAGCAGTGGCAGCAGCGTTTGCGCGAAGCCGTGTGACCGGTTCAACCTGAAACGGTGCTGAACTGGCATCGAGAGCTGGTGCGTCGGGAATGGGCTTTTCGGCGACCAAACCATGGAGGACGGCCAAAGCTGGATGGCGAGATCGAGGCGCTGATCGTGCGGAATGTGCGCGAGAACCGCGCATGGGGTACGACAAAATCCAAGGCGAGTTGTTGAAATTCGGTTTCGTCGTCGATCCAACGACTGTCAAGAACGTCCTGCGCCGCCATCATCTCCTGCCCGCGCCCCAACGCGGTCAGGGTTCGTGGCGGACGTTTCTGAACCACTATCGACAGCAGCTGCTCGCGTGCGATTTCTTCACCGTCGAAACGCTGCATCGGCAAACGGTGTATGTCCTCTTCTTCATCGAGCTGGGAACTCGCCGTGTTCAGGTCGTCGGTTGTACCGAACATCCCACTTCCGCTTGGGTCACGCAACAAGCCCGGCAACTCTGTTGGTCGGTCGAAGGGCGCCAGCCAACGGTGCGTTATCTCCTTCATGATCACGATACCAAATTTCCTGCCTCCTTCGATCAGGTATTTGCTGCCCAGCAGATCGACGTCATCCACACTCCCATTCGAGCCCCGAATGCCAATGCGTTTGCCGAACGCTGAGTGCGTTCAGTTCGTCAAGAGTGTCTTGACCATCTGCTGATTTTGAATCAGCGGCATCTTGTCCATGTCCTCACCGAATACATCGACTATTACAATGTGCCTCGTCCTCATCAAGGACTCGATCAGCAAGCGCCTATTGCCATACCACGATCTCCGCAAGGAGTCATCCGATGCCGCGATGTTCTCGGAGGTGTTTTGCACGATTATTACGGCGAGGCTGCTTGAATTCCCCTCGGGTAAGGTTTTTCCACCTTTCACTCTATCCTCTTTTCAGAGTTGAGCGAGAAGACTCATACAGTCTGCATCACGACTATCGACGAAGTGCTTGATTCCTGTTTTCTCCCTCAAATGCGCTAAGTAGCCAGCACAACCCGTTTTCCACAGCTTCTATACACTGTTTGAGATACTGTTGGGCATCGACTGGATCGATTAAGCTAGCAGTGGATGCGGCGGGTCTGGCGCTAGGCTTACACCAGAGCGTGCTTTGTATTTAGCGTTCTCGAGTGCTTTTCTGATCTTTCTCTGGTCTGCATTCACTAATTCCTACATTAGGTGTTTTGATAGAATGAAATCCATTGCGCATCCTCTGTGTTGTATCAGTTCATCAAGTGTTCGGTTTGGAACCCGATATTATCAGATTCGCTGCGGACAAAGCTTATCCTATTCGAGGAGGTTTGTTGCGCTGGCGGGTCAACAGTAAATATGCATCCTCCAACGTTGCATCGACGCTTACAGCCTCCAGATGAGATGGGCGCTTGAGGGAGCGGACGATGCAGTAATCTCCCTGTGGGGTGATGCGAACAATCGATTCTGGCATTGTTAGCCGTGACAATTGCTCAATAGGTAGTCGAAGTTCATAAATCTGTCCGGCAGCTGCGGCACACAGCGTCTCGATGTCGCCAGCGTACAAAATATGACCGTCCTGCAGAATGATGACAGTCTGAGCCAGTCGTTCCGCCTCTTCGGGGAGATGTGTGCTAAAAATCGTCAATCCACTGTATTTCTTCACTAGACGATGGACGTTCTCTCGTTCCGTGACATCTAAACCGCGACTGAGCTCATCCAGCAGCAGCAGGCGGGGCTGGTTGAGCAGCGCTTGCGCGATCCCCACACGGCGCATTTGCCCGCTGGAAAGCTGGCGGAAGGGGTGATCTGCGAGGTCATCTAAATGCAGTGCGGCTAACACGCTTGCCGGGCTGCCGCCTCGCAGTCGAGCGAGATAGGTCAGGAGTTTGCGCGGTGTCAGGGCGGCGGGCAGTTCTACATCTTGCGGCAAGTAACCGATCTGCGTCCGCAGCGCGCGCTGATCGTGCCCGTAGTGCTGCCCCTCAAAGGACAATTCGCCGGCATCCGGCTGACACAACGTTGCCAATACCCGCAGCAGCGTCGATTTTCCTGACCCATTCGCCCCCAATAGGGCAACCACCCCGTCCGACAAGGTGAAGCTCACGTCTTGAAGTGCAACTTGTGAGCCATAGCGTTTACTCAGATTGCGGACGATCAGTGCCATTGTGTCAGTGAACGCCCCGACTCGTAAATCAGGAACAACCCAGCTATCAATACTATCGCTGCTAGGAGCGGCAGCGTGCTGGATAAGCTGAGATGGGCGATAATCGTGCTGGCGTTCGGTATATCAATGGAGGTCGCCAGCACGATCTCGCGCCACCCCCCGAACACCAGCAGTCCCCACACGAGCATCGGCGCGATCACCCCAGCGAAATTGTTCCAACGGACTGAACAGAACAAGGCAATTCCGACTACGCCCAGCATCGGCCCGAACCAGATGAGCAGCAGTCGCCACAGGACGATCTGCAACCCTTGTGTCCAGACCACCAACAAAAGCAGCAGGGCGACTGTACCCGTCAGCGCCAAGATGAGCGCCAAGCGGATATAGAGAAATTCGAGCGGCTGGATCTGACTGAGCTGCTCAAACTCCCACAGGGTGCGCGTTGCTGGACGAAAGAGATAGGCTACGCCGATGACAGCGATCAAAGGGGAGAGGACGACCAGACAGAGAGTCGCTTCTGCCCCGCCGACGCCGATACTGAGCAGCACCCCGATCAGCATAACCAACCCGCTCGACCACCAGAACGGCGCTTCTAACAGGCTCATCTGCGCCCATGCTAAGCGCAGCCAATCGCGTACCCCTCGGCGGGGGAACATCGGGACAGGCAGCGGTAATTCGGTACGCTGTTTTTCCAGCAGAGGCGTGATTGCTGCCAGCAATCGTCCCGTATCGGGTTCTGCGACAGCATACTGCTCTAAACGCGCGATCAATGGTTGCACATCGCCCAATTCAGCGCGTTCCTCCGGCGACAAATCATGTTCAATCATGGATCACCTCGGTGAGCGCTAAAAAACCTTTCATCTGCTTCAGGGCATGGAACAGGCGGCTTTTCACCGTGCCGACCGGCGTGTGCGTCACATCCGCGATTTCGTCCAGCTTCAGATCATGGTAGAAACGCAAAATCAGCACCTCGCGGTGATCGGGCGACAATTTTGCCAGCGCCTGAATGACCGTTTCCCGATCATGGGCGGCAAAACCAGTGTCATCGGAAAAAACCTCCGCCTGTTCCTCAAAATCAGCGGCACGCTCGTAACGGTAGCGAGCGGACTTGAAATAGTCGCGTGCCAGATTCCGCGCCACAGTATAGGCCCATGACTTGAAGTGTGTCGGCGGCACGCCTTGATAGGTGAGCAGGCGTGTAAACGTTTCTTGCGTCAAATCGTCGGCCAGCGCCACATCACCGGTAAAACGACACAAGAACTTGTATAGAGGAACGTGATAACGCTGGACCAATTCGATGAGTGCGGCCTCATTCCCGTGAAGCACCTGTCGATACAGCGTTTCATCGTCCAACATAGCCCCTCCGACGCCAAGCGCTGTAGGCAGCGTTGAGTGCAAAAAAGATCACCGCACCGCCAATCAGCAGGGCGCGATTGAGCGCCGGATCTAGGCCTGGCAGCGGGGTCGAGTGGTTGAACAGGAACAAGACCTGCGTGTAGGCGCCCTGAGAGGTCAACTCTCCGTACCAGTAACCGACAATCACGCCGGCGGCGATCCAATAGCTGCCGCTGAGGTTGTTGACCAGGAGCGCCAAGCCCGCCAGATAGAGCGCGGGCGCGAAGGCGGGCAGCACCACGTGCTTGAAATCGTACTCGCCATAGGCAAAATAGCACAACAGCGCCGCCAGCAGTCCGCTCAAGGCGATGAGCACGGCGGCTTCCAGTGCCCGCAGCAGCGGTACATACCATGAACGTTCGGCATAGGTGCGGCGCAGCTCATCGAACCCTTCTTCACGTTCAATTGTCATCAGATGCCCGCACGCCAGCCCGCCGGACAGCGCCAGCGCGAGTTCGAACACGCTCACCATCTGCGCCAACGATGGGAGGGACTGGCGGTTCGTCCAGACAATCCACCCAATGAGCATGTACCCCGGCAGGATCAAGAGGGGTAACAGGGCTGTGATGCCAAAGACGATGCGCGCTTCGTAATAGACGACGCTTCTAAGCGCCATGCAGCGTCTCCGTGATCCAACCGTCGACTTCTTCGACCGACAGTGCGCTCAATCCATCGATTTGGGCACGCATAGCGCGCAGCAGGTCGAAGGTCGCCGTTTCGCCAGCCGAAACATAGGCAGCATACAGCCGGCTAGCGATTCGATAGCGTTCTGCGAAGGGCACAGATGAGTAAAACATCGTATTGCCCGCGGGCAGTCCATCTTCCAGCAGCGGACGCATCGCCGCTGCGTCCCCGCCTGTCAGATAATGCACCCACAGGAAATAGGCGATGTTTTCCGTCAGCGCATTGTCGCGCCCCAAGAGGCTTTTAATCAATGGCGCGCCCACGTCCATGTAGACGTTTTGCTCGCCTGTGTCCAAGTAGGCAAAGTCGCGCGGATCAATGAACAGGTACAGCGCTTCGCGGGTTGCCGGGTACACCTGCCAGCCAGAAAAGCTGTCACTCGCCAGCGACACAGCAGCTACCGTCAGATCGGGCAGATCGGGAAAGAAGCGGTGCAGGTAATCGTAGGCGGGTACGATGTAGTGTTCGATGGGCGCAAGCACATCACCGCCGTCTGCGACACTGATAACCGTCAGCCGTCCCTCTATCAGCGTTCGAAGGTTGCTGGCCGCGACCACCTGTGCCCAGGTGGTGCTGTCCGATGCAAACGTCGTCGCGTCGATTGGTGTCAGATTCGAAGCGAATGTGAGTGGGCCGGGATTATCCACCGTAAGGCGGAAGGCAGCCGGTTGATCGAGGAGGCAGGTCGGCACAGCGGCGAAGTTCTCATCGTACTGCGTAAAATTCGGGAAGAGGCGTCCCGGCACTGGATACCACAGCACGGCACATGGTAGATACACCCCCTCCGGGCGAATGAAGTAGGTCGCTTCAGGCGGTCGACCCAGTCGTCGCTCCCGATAGGTGATGCTGCCCGTGTAGGCGAGACTAACTGATGTGGAGTCGCCGGGAGCGAGCGGCGCGGGCAGCGTCAGCGTCACGATATCGCCGTCACGCACCAGTGGAACACTCGCTTCGACGATCTCGAACTGGTGATACAGCGAGAAAGTAAGTTCGGTCAGCGGCGCACTGCTCCGATTTACCACCTCCATCTGTGCGGAGAGCTGCGCCGGATCGTCCAGCGCAAAAACGACAGCATAGGCCGTCACGCTGAATGGCATGGCGGAGGGCAGTATGGGAGCGCCTGAAGCGGCTTGCTGCTGTTCCTCAATCCGGATCTGCTGGTTGGCGGCATGAACCTCTAATGCAAAACTGGCAGTGGCTAAGACGACGATACCGAGGGCTGTCATTAGCAGCGCGGCAATCCACGGCGACCGCCGTTGAAAGCGAACCGTCAACATCCACCACAGCATCAAACTCCCCAGCAGCGCAATCAGCCCGGCATAAAACAGGGTCGTCAAGCTGGGCAGCTGACCCTGCGGAATCTGTCCCCACACCAGTGGATTGACGGATTGGTTCATCGTCACGAAATTGATCAGGTTGATGCCGGGAAGGGGCAGACCGTCATTATTCAGTAGGTTTGGGATGAGCCCCGCTCCCACCCACAGCACCGCGAACAACGGATACATCCAGCGTCGAATGCTCACCGTGTGCTGCACCGCTGTGATCAACATCGTGATAAACCCGAACGATAGGAGCACTAAAAGCAGCTGATGCAAAGTATAGGCTAGGGGCAAACGCCCCGGCGGCGCCGTGACCAGTACGACTAGGGGGGCGACAACCAGTGCCCCGAGCGCCGTGATCCCGGCCATCCAGCGCGCTAGCAGTACTTCCACGCCCGTAGGAAGTGCCACTTCCAGCAGATCAAAGCGATTGCGCGTCGGGCGCGAGACCTGAATGCCCGTGAGGAACAGGGCGATCAAACTGCCGAAGCCCAGCACGATGTTGAATAAGCCGCGAATGCTGCGATAGTCGTCCTGCGTGTACGTGGCGATGATGAAGCCGCTCCACACCACTAGAAACAGCAGATAGCTCCAGTGGAAGGCGAGGCGCAGTTCGAGCCGGTAGACAGCCCCAAAGCGTCGCAGTGTGCTAGACATGCTGCGCCTCTTTCCCGGAAGCAGCCATCACCGCCATATACCCTTCTTCCAGTTCAGGATTGACCAGCACACCCCGTCCCCAGGGGTTTTCCGGCGCCACGATGCGCACCTGCAAGCGTCCGTTCACTGTGCGACTGGCCGTGACCCGATACGCGCTTTCGATCTGCTCATACTCGCGTGGTTCAATGTCAAGCTGCCAGACACGCCCGCTGGCGTGCTGCATGAGCGTTTCAGGTGTACCACTGAAAATGACCTGTCCGCGATTGAGCACCGCGACGGCGGAGCAACTGGCCTCAATGTCGCCCACGATGTGGGTCGAGAGCAGCACGGTTCGCTCACCGGACAGGCGAGTGAGAAGATTGCGGAAGCGAATCCGTTCTTCGGGATCAAGTCCGGCGGTAGGTTCATCAACGACGATCAGCTGGGGATCACCGAGCAATGCCTGGGCGATCCCTAAACGCTGTTTCATGCCGCCGGAGTAACCACCAACGCGCCGCTTGGCATCTTTTGTCAGGTTCACTTGCTCCAGCAGTGTTTTGACCTGCTTTTGTCGATCGGCGCGGGCTAAACCCTTCATCATGCCGATGTAATCCAACAGGTCGTAAGCGTTGAGACTCTTGTAGAAGCCGAAATCTTGCGGGATATAGCCTAGGTTTTTCCTTACAAAGCCCGGGTCACGCATGACATCTACGCCCCCGACCCGCACCTGACCGCTCGTGACCGGCATAAGGGTCGTTATGACCCGCATCAGTGTCGTTTTGCCCGCGCCATTCGGACCCAAAAGCCCGAACATGCCCCGATTGATGGAGAGTGAAACGTCATTTAGTGCGCGGAATTTGCCATAATCTTTTACGAGATCGATGATCTCAATCTTCATGGTCGAGGCTTTCGGTTATCCACTTTCTTATAGGACGACAGGCCACACAAAAAGGTTTAAAATCGGCTGACTACTTCAGGGGCACCGAAAGCTTATCAAACGCAATTGGACACTCAACCATACGGCGAAGCAAGTCGTTCCTGACTGATGGTCTATCACTTCCTGTTGTGCCTCACCACGCTCATCTTCGACCTGTTTGCGTCCATCCGTCTTGCGCCTGACGAGAAAGACCTGCAGATTGCGCTCCACCGACAACAGCTCCGCGTGCTGGAGCGCAAAATCACGAAGAAACCGCGTCTTTCACGTCCTGAGAAGCTGATGCTTTTTGCCCTCACGACCCATTTGCAGCGACAAACGCAGCGGTGGCAGCAGCGTTTGTGCGAAGCCGTGTTCCTGGTTCAACCCGAAACCGGGCTGAAATGGCATCGGGAGCTGGTGCGTCGGGAATGGGCTTTTGGGCGATCAAATTATGGAGGACGACCAAAGCTGGACGGCGAGATCGAGGCGCTGATCGTGCGGATTGCGCGAGAGAACCCGCGCATGGGGTACAACAAAACCCAAGGCGAGCTGTTGAAGCTGGGCTTCGTCGTCGATCCAACGACCGTCAAGACCGTCCTGCGCCGTCATCATCTCCTGCCCGCGCCCCAACGCGGTCGGAGTTCGTGGCGGACGTTTCTGAACCACTATCGACAGCAGCTGCTCGCGTGCGATTTCTTCACCGTCGAAACGCTGCATCGGCAAACGGTGTATGTCCTCTTCTTCATCGAGCTGGGAACTCGCCGTGTTCAGGTCGTCGGTTGTACCGAACATCCCACTTCCGCTTGGGTCACGCAACAAGCCCGGCAACTCTGTTGGTCGGTCGAAGGGCGCCAGCCAACGGTGCGTTATCTCCTTCATGATCACGATACCAAATTTCCTGCCTCCTTCGATCAGGTATTTGCTGCCCAGCAGATCGACGTCATCCACACTCCCATTCGAGCCCCGAATGCCAATGCGTTTGCCGAACGCTGAGTGCGTTCAGTTCGTCAAGAGTGTCTTGACCATCTGCTGATTTTGAATCAGCGGCATCTTGTCCATGTCCTCACCGAATACATCGACTATTACAATGTGCCTCGTCCTCATCAAGGACTCGATCAGCAAGCGCCTATTGCCATACCACGATCTCCGCAAGGAGTCATCCGATGCCGCGATGTTCTCGGAGGTGTTTTGCACGATTATTACGGCGAGGCTGCTTGAATTCCCCTCGGGTAAGGTTTTTCCACCTTTCACTCTATCCTCTTTTCAGAGTTGAGCGAGAAGACTCATACAGTCTGCATCACGACTATCGACGAAGTGCTTGATTCCTGTTTTCTCCCTCAAATGCGCTAAGTAGCCAGCACAACCCGTTTTCCACAGCTTCTATACACTGTTTGAGATACTGTTGGGCATCGACTGGATCGATTAAGCTAGCAGTGGATGCGGCGGGTCTGGCGCTAGGCTTACACCAGAGCGTGCTTTGTATTTAGCGTTCTCGAGTGCTTTTCTGATCTTTCTCTGGTCTGCATTCACTAATTCCTACATTAGGTGTTTTGATAGAATGAAATCCATTGCGCATCCTCTGTGTTGTATCAGTTCATCAAGTGTTCGGTTTGGAACCCGATATTATCAGATTCGCTGCGGACAAAGCTTATCCTATTCGAGGAGGTTTGTTGCGCTGGCGGGTCAACAGTAAATATGCATCCTCCAACGTTGCATCGACGCTTACAGCCTCCAGATGAGATGGGCGCTTGAGGGAGCGGACGATGCAGTAATCTCCCTGTGGGGTGATGCGAACAATCGATTCTGGCATTGTTAGCCGTGACAATTGCTCAATAGGTAGTCGAAGTTCATAAATCTGTCCGGCAGCTGCGGCACACAGCGTCTCGATGTCGCCAGCGTACAAAATATGACCGTCCTGCAGAATGATGACAGTCTGAGCCAGTCGTTCCGCCTCTTCGGGGAGATGTGTGCTAAAAATCGTCAATCCACTGTATTTCTTCACTAGACGATGGACGTTCTCTCGTTCCGTGACATCTAAACCGCGACTGAGCTCATCCAGCAGCAGCAGGCGGGGCTGGTTGAGCAGCGCTTGCGCGATCCCCACACGGCGCATTTGCCCGCTGGAAAGCTGGCGGAAGGGGTGATCTGCGAGGTCATCTAAATGCAGTGCGGCTAACACGCTTGCCGGGCTGCCGCCTCGCAGTCGAGCGAGATAGGTCAGGAGTTTGCGCGGTGTCAGGGCGGCGGGCAGTTCTACATCTTGCGGCAAGTAACCGATCTGCGTCCGCAGCGCGCGCTGATCGTGCCCGTAGTGCTGCCCCTCAAAGGACAATTCGCCGGCATCCGGCTGACACAACGTTGCCAATACCCGCAGCAGCGTCGATTTTCCTGACCCATTCGCCCCCAATAGGGCAACCACCCCGTCCGACAAGGTGAAGCTCACGTCTTGAAGTGCAACTTGTGAGCCATAGCGTTTACTCAGATTGCGGACGATCAGTGCCATTGTGTCAGTGAACGCCCCGACTCGTAAATCAGGAACAACCCAGCTATCAATACTATCGCTGCTAGGAGCGGCAGCGTGCTGGATAAGCTGAGATGGGCGATAATCGTGCTGGCGTTCGGTATATCAATGGAGGTCGCCAGCACGATCTCGCGCCACCCCCCGAACACCAGCAGTCCCCACACGAGCATCGGCGCGATCACCCCAGCGAAATTGTTCCAACGGACTGAACAGAACAAGGCAATTCCGACTACGCCCAGCATCGGCCCGAACCAGATGAGCAGCAGTCGCCACAGGACGATCTGCAACCCTTGTGTCCAGACCACCAACAAAAGCAGCAGGGCGACTGTACCCGTCAGCGCCAAGATGAGCGCCAAGCGGATATAGAGAAATTCGAGCGGCTGGATCTGACTGAGCTGCTCAAACTCCCACAGGGTGCGCGTTGCTGGACGAAAGAGATAGGCTACGCCGATGACAGCGATCAAAGGGGAGAGGACGACCAGACAGAGAGTCGCTTCTGCCCCGCCGACGCCGATACTGAGCAGCACCCCGATCAGCATAACCAACCCGCTCGACCACCAGAACGGCGCTTCTAACAGGCTCATCTGCGCCCATGCTAAGCGCAGCCAATCGCGTACCCCTCGGCGGGGGAACATCGGGACAGGCAGCGGTAATTCGGTACGCTGTTTTTCCAGCAGAGGCGTGATTGCTGCCAGCAATCGTCCCGTATCGGGTTCTGCGACAGCATACTGCTCTAAACGCGCGATCAATGGTTGCACATCGCCCAATTCAGCGCGTTCCTCCGGCGACAAATCATGTTCAATCATGGATCACCTCGGTGAGCGCTAAAAAACCTTTCATCTGCTTCAGGGCATGGAACAGGCGGCTTTTCACCGTGCCGACCGGCGTGTGCGTCACATCCGCGATTTCGTCCAGCTTCAGATCATGGTAGAAACGCAAAATCAGCACCTCGCGGTGATCGGGCGACAATTTTGCCAGCGCCTGAATGACCGTTTCCCGATCATGGGCGGCAAAACCAGTGTCATCGGAAAAAACCTCCGCCTGTTCCTCAAAATCAGCGGCACGCTCGTAACGGTAGCGAGCGGACTTGAAATAGTCGCGTGCCAGATTCCGCGCCACAGTATAGGCCCATGACTTGAAGTGTGTCGGCGGCACGCCTTGATAGGTGAGCAGGCGTGTAAACGTTTCTTGCGTCAAATCGTCGGCCAGCGCCACATCACCGGTAAAACGACACAAGAACTTGTATAGAGGAACGTGATAACGCTGGACCAATTCGATGAGTGCGGCCTCATTCCCGTGAAGCACCTGTCGATACAGCGTTTCATCGTCCAACATAGCCCCTCCGACGCCAAGCGCTGTAGGCAGCGTTGAGTGCAAAAAAGATCACCGCACCGCCAATCAGCAGGGCGCGATTGAGCGCCGGATCTAGGCCTGGCAGCGGGGTCGAGTGGTTGAACAGGAACAAGACCTGCGTGTAGGCGCCCTGAGAGGTCAACTCTCCGTACCAGTAACCGACAATCACGCCGGCGGCGATCCAATAGCTGCCGCTGAGGTTGTTGACCAGGAGCGCCAAGCCCGCCAGATAGAGCGCGGGCGCGAAGGCGGGCAGCACCACGTGCTTGAAATCGTACTCGCCATAGGCAAAATAGCACAACAGCGCCGCCAGCAGTCCGCTCAAGGCGATGAGCACGGCGGCTTCCAGTGCCCGCAGCAGCGGTACATACCATGAACGTTCGGCATAGGTGCGGCGCAGCTCATCGAACCCTTCTTCACGTTCAATTGTCATCAGATGCCCGCACGCCAGCCCGCCGGACAGCGCCAGCGCGAGTTCGAACACGCTCACCATCTGCGCCAACGATGGGAGGGACTGGCGGTTCGTCCAGACAATCCACCCAATGAGCATGTACCCCGGCAGGATCAAGAGGGGTAACAGGGCTGTGATGCCAAAGACGATGCGCGCTTCGTAATAGACGACGCTTCTAAGCGCCATGCAGCGTCTCCGTGATCCAACCGTCGACTTCTTCGACCGACAGTGCGCTCAATCCATCGATTTGGGCACGCATAGCGCGCAGCAGGTCGAAGGTCGCCGTTTCGCCAGCCGAAACATAGGCAGCATACAGCCGGCTAGCGATTCGATAGCGTTCTGCGAAGGGCACAGATGAGTAAAACATCGTATTGCCCGCGGGCAGTCCATCTTCCAGCAGCGGACGCATCGCCGCTGCGTCCCCGCCTGTCAGATAATGCACCCACAGGAAATAGGCGATGTTTTCCGTCAGCGCATTGTCGCGCCCCAAGAGGCTTTTAATCAATGGCGCGCCCACGTCCATGTAGACGTTTTGCTCGCCTGTGTCCAAGTAGGCAAAGTCGCGCGGATCAATGAACAGGTACAGCGCTTCGCGGGTTGCCGGGTACACCTGCCAGCCAGAAAAGCTGTCACTCGCCAGCGACACAGCAGCTACCGTCAGATCGGGCAGATCGGGAAAGAAGCGGTGCAGGTAATCGTAGGCGGGTACGATGTAGTGTTCGATGGGCGCAAGCACATCACCGCCGTCTGCGACACTGATAACCGTCAGCCGTCCCTCTATCAGCGTTCGAAGGTTGCTGGCCGCGACCACCTGTGCCCAGGTGGTGCTGTCCGATGCAAACGTCGTCGCGTCGATTGGTGTCAGATTCGAAGCGAATGTGAGTGGGCCGGGATTATCCACCGTAAGGCGGAAGGCAGCCGGTTGATCGAGGAGGCAGGTCGGCACAGCGGCGAAGTTCTCATCGTACTGCGTAAAATTCGGGAAGAGGCGTCCCGGCACTGGATACCACAGCACGGCACATGGTAGATACACCCCCTCCGGGCGAATGAAGTAGGTCGCTTCAGGCGGTCGACCCAGTCGTCGCTCCCGATAGGTGATGCTGCCCGTGTAGGCGAGACTAACTGATGTGGAGTCGCCGGGAGCGAGCGGCGCGGGCAGCGTCAGCGTCACGATATCGCCGTCACGCACCAGTGGAACACTCGCTTCGACGATCTCGAACTGGTGATACAGCGAGAAAGTAAGTTCGGTCAGCGGCGCACTGCTCCGATTTACCACCTCCATCTGTGCGGAGAGCTGCGCCGGATCGTCCAGCGCAAAAACGACAGCATAGGCCGTCACGCTGAATGGCATGGCGGAGGGCAGTATGGGAGCGCCTGAAGCGGCTTGCTGCTGTTCCTCAATCCGGATCTGCTGGTTGGCGGCATGAACCTCTAATGCAAAACTGGCAGTGGCTAAGACGACGATACCGAGGGCTGTCATTAGCAGCGCGGCAATCCACGGCGACCGCCGTTGAAAGCGAACCGTCAACATCCACCACAGCATCAAACTCCCCAGCAGCGCAATCAGCCCGGCATAAAACAGGGTCGTCAAGCTGGGCAGCTGACCCTGCGGAATCTGTCCCCACACCAGTGGATTGACGGATTGGTTCATCGTCACGAAATTGATCAGGTTGATGCCGGGAAGGGGCAGACCGTCATTATTCAGTAGGTTTGGGATGAGCCCCGCTCCCACCCACAGCACCGCGAACAACGGATACATCCAGCGTCGAATGCTCACCGTGTGCTGCACCGCTGTGATCAACATCGTGATAAACCCGAACGATAGGAGCACTAAAAGCAGCTGATGCAAAGTATAGGCTAGGGGCAAACGCCCCGGCGGCGCCGTGACCAGTACGACTAGGGGGGCGACAACCAGTGCCCCGAGCGCCGTGATCCCGGCCATCCAGCGCGCTAGCAGTACTTCCACGCCCGTAGGAAGTGCCACTTCCAGCAGATCAAAGCGATTGCGCGTCGGGCGCGAGACCTGAATGCCCGTGAGGAACAGGGCGATCAAACTGCCGAAGCCCAGCACGATGTTGAATAAGCCGCGAATGCTGCGATAGTCGTCCTGCGTGTACGTGGCGATGATGAAGCCGCTCCACACCACTAGAAACAGCAGATAGCTCCAGTGGAAGGCGAGGCGCAGTTCGAGCCGGTAGACAGCCCCAAAGCGTCGCAGTGTGCTAGACATGCTGCGCCTCTTTCCCGGAAGCAGCCATCACCGCCATATACCCTTCTTCCAGTTCAGGATTGACCAGCACACCCCGTCCCCAGGGGTTTTCCGGCGCCACGATGCGCACCTGCAAGCGTCCGTTCACTGTGCGACTGGCCGTGACCCGATACGCGCTTTCGATCTGCTCATACTCGCGTGGTTCAATGTCAAGCTGCCAGACACGCCCGCTGGCGTGCTGCATGAGCGTTTCAGGTGTACCACTGAAAATGACCTGTCCGCGATTGAGCACCGCGACGGCGGAGCAACTGGCCTCAATGTCGCCCACGATGTGGGTCGAGAGCAGCACGGTTCGCTCACCGGACAGGCGAGTGAGAAGATTGCGGAAGCGAATCCGTTCTTCGGGATCAAGTCCGGCGGTAGGTTCATCAACGACGATCAGCTGGGGATCACCGAGCAATGCCTGGGCGATCCCTAAACGCTGTTTCATGCCGCCGGAGTAACCACCAACGCGCCGCTTGGCATCTTTTGTCAGGTTCACTTGCTCCAGCAGTGTTTTGACCTGCTTTTGTCGATCGGCGCGGGCTAAACCCTTCATCATGCCGATGTAATCCAACAGGTCGTAAGCGTTGAGACTCTTGTAGAAGCCGAAATCTTGCGGGATATAGCCTAGGTTTTTCCTTACAAAGCCCGGGTCACGCATGACATCTACGCCCCCGACCCGCACCTGACCGCTCGTGACCGGCATAAGGGTCGTTATGACCCGCATCAGTGTCGTTTTGCCCGCGCCATTCGGACCCAAAAGCCCGAACATGCCCCGATTGATGGAGAGTGAAACGTCATTTAGTGCGCGGAATTTGCCATAATCTTTTACGAGATCGATGATCTCAATCTTCATGGTCGAGGCTTTCGGTTATCCACTTTCTTATAGGACGACAGGCCACACAAAAAGGTTTAAAATCGGCTGACTACTTCAGGGGCACCGAAAGCTTATCAAACGCAATTGGACACTCAACCATACGGCGAAGCAAGTCGTTCCTGACTGATGGTCTATCACTTCCTGTTGTGCCTCACCACGCTCATCTTCGACCTGTTTGCGTCCATCCGTCTTGCGCCTGACGAGAAAGACCTGCAGATTGCGCTCCACCGACAACAGCTCCGCGTGCTGGAGCGCAAAATCACGAAGAAACCGCGTCTTTCACGTCCTGAGAAGCTGATGCTTTTTGCCCTCACGACCCATTTGCAGCGACAAACGCAGCGGTGGCAGCAGCGTTTGTGCGAAGCCGTGTTCCTGGTTCAACCCGAAACCGGGCTGAAATGGCATCGGGAGCTGGTGCGTCGGGAATGGGCTTTTGGGCGATCAAATTATGGAGGACGACCAAAGCTGGACGGCGAGATCGAGGCGCTGATCGTGCGGATTGCGCGAGAGAAACCGCGCATGGGGTACGACAAAATCCAAGGCGATCTGATGAAGCTGCGTTTCCTCATTCATGACCAGCTTCGATCAGTTTTTCGTCTCAGAAGGCATAGAAATCGTGTGCACGCCGTTTCGCGCACCGAAAGCCAATGCGTTTGCTGAGCGTTGGATCCGCACTGTTCGCGAAGAATGCCTTGATCGGCTTATCGTGCTTGACCAGCGGCACCTACATTACGTCCTTACCCAATACATCAGATACTATAATTGTGCCCGCCCGCATCAAGGTATCGAACAACGCACGCCCATCCCGCTGCCGGTTTCAAACCCGCAAGGGCAGATCGAACGGCGAGACATCTTGCACGGTCTCATCCACGATTACCGCCGCGTCGCTTAGTTCCCCTGCGGATAAGGTTTTCGCACCGTATAGGTATTCCTCATCTCACCGAAGTTTCCACAGCTTGCAGAAATTGCCCTCTTGACTCCAACCCCGAATCTGGATATTCTGTCATTTAAGCGCTTAAGGTGATGCGCTTAATGAAAATTTGCTGAAATAGTTGTGTATTCAGAGCTCTCATGAAACGACCTACACAAGCCACGGTTGCTCGTCATGCTGGCGTCTCAGCGGCGACCGTCTCATACGTGCTCAATGGAACCAACAATGGGCGTGTGCAAATCTCTGAAGAAACTCGCCAGCGCGTTTTAGCTGCCGTTGAAGAACTCGGTTATGAACCAGATGCTCGAGCTCAAGCGTTAGCCTCCGGAAGCACCAAGACTGTCGCAGTCCTCATTCCTGACCTACGGAATCCCCATTTTGGCGAATACGCAACCGGCATTGAGGAAGCAGCTCGTGAGGCAGGCTATCACATCCTTCTTTCCAGCAGCGCCCTGAATGACGAATATGCATTGGACATTCTGAAAGTCTTGGCGCGGCGTCAAGTGGATGGTTTGATTGTTTCAAGTTCCTTCATCCTCGAATCCGAGGAGGCACGCGCTACGCTGGCTGATATCCTCACCCGTGGTCTTCCTGTCGTCGGTTTGGGCGAAAACTATGGTGTAGACACGGTTTCAGCTCCCTATGACGCGGCGACGAAAGAAGCAATCACCTATTTGTTGTCACTTGGACATCGTCGTCTTGGGTTGGTTTATGGGACAGGGGGGCATGAGCTTGGTCTCGACCGTTTACAACCATTCCAGGACGGTTTGCAGGCTGGGGGGATTTCTTTCGACTCTGACCTCATTGTTGAATGCGGTCCCACTATCAAAGATGGTTATCAAGCGGCTACCCGCCTCCTCGAACTTGCATCGCGGCCCACAGCCATTATTGCCATCAATGATCTGCTAGCAATTGGCACCATTCGCGCCGCGGTTGATCTTGGTTTGCACGTTCCCAATGACCTGTCTGTCATGAGCTACGACGACATCCCGATGGCGGATTATTTGGTTCCACGCCTGACAACGGTGACGAAAGATGCCCTTAACCTTGGGCGCAAAGCGTTTGAAGTTTTGCTTGCACGACTTCAAAACCCGGATCTTCCGCAACAACATGTCCATTGCCCGGTACGGCTCATTATTCGCGAGTCGACTGGGGCAGTACCTGCGTGATAGTTGCCCATCAAACAGCCTTCAGATTCTGACCAATCGGGGTTGAAAAAGTGGGAGTGGGACTGACTGTAGAAAATTCGGTTCATACCCACTACACATACCAGAGGTCTGGCATCCGTAGTTTCAGACCTGACACGTTACCTTCAGCGAGCTGAACCCGCTGCCCGCAGGATATCCGGCTCTAATTTGAAAGGAGACACTGCCTATAGTCTTAAAGATATGAACCGCATCTCCATTATAGCTGGCAAACTGCAATCACCAACCGAAGTATAGGGAGATTTAAAGTGGCAGTAAAAATTATGCGTGTTCTGTCCGTGGTGGCGCTCGTCGTCATGGCATTTTCGATGGTCCAAGCACAGGATGAGCCGGTTACGCTAACTGTTTGGTATCTGTCAGTGGATCCCCAGCCCTTTATCGACGTCTTCCAGCGCTGGGCAGACCAGAGCGGTAACCAAGTCGAACTCATCAGTATTCCAGCTAGCGGCTTCGAAAATCAATTCTTGACGCGGTGGACGGCAGGTGAGCGACCAGACATCCTAGAGTATCACGGTAGTCAACGAGATGTGCTGCAGTTGGGGCCTGAGGAAAACCTCCTTGACCTCACTGATCTGGGTTTCGCGGAACGCGCCCCGAACCTCTACCCGGCTCTCGGAACCTATAATGGTCGTGTCTACAATGCGATCACTTCCTTCCCGCAGGTGTTCGGCCTGTACTACAACAAGCAGGTCCTTGCTGATGCAGGGCTTGAAGTACCGCAGACCTTCGATGATCTCTTTGCAATCTGCGAGACTCTTAAGGAAGTAGCGCCCGGCGTTGTCCCGATTTGGGAAAATGGCGGCTCAGGCTGGCCTCCTCAAATCCTCCCTGTCATGTATCAGACAGACCGGAACGATTCCTTCGACCAGGCTGTTCTCGATAGAGAAACAACGGTCGATGCTCCCGATTCGCCATACTTGGCATCTCTACAGGTCTACGCTGAACTGCAACAGAACGGTTGCTTCAACGAGGATATCACGACGGCGATTTTCGAGACTGGCATCACCGAAGTTGCTGAAGGTAGAGCCGCGATGATTGCGCTCCCGCCCTTTGTCGACATGTGGAATGAACGGTTTGGCGGTGATACGGCGCTAACCGATAGCACGATTGGCTTTGCCTATCCCTCGTCGACGGAACCGCGCGCATGGTGGATACCCAGCCCCACTGGCACGTACTATGGCGTAAAGTCTGGTGACCCAGCCCGTGAGGCAGCGGTCCTAGACTTCATCCGCTACGCGACAGGTGAGGGATATCAGCAGACGATTGATGAGTCACAGACTTTCCCCGTCTTCGAAGGTTTCGAAAACCCAGCTAACGCTCAGGAGCTTACGCTGTCACTCAAAGAGGCGTTTGACAATAACAGCCGTGCCCCGAACCTATTCCCCGGCGGAATCCAGTTCGATCGCATCATGAACCAACTGCTCAGCGGGCAGTTAACACCAGAGGCGGCAGCACAGTTGTACCAATTGCAGCTCGAACAAGGCGCAATAGCTGCAGGTTTCCCCGGTTGGGGCGAATAACTAGATGACTCGATAGCACAATAAGTGCTTGTCGACCAATATCTGGATGCCAGAGACGTGCATCAGGTGCGCCTCTGGCATCTTAAGCAACAAATATTGATACATAACCTACGGGTAACAAGTCATGATCAAACGGCGATATTTAGAACCAGCAAAGACTGAGCGAGTTCGATTTCTCCTATTAGGGCGGAGTTGGAGTCCGAGTGGCAACTGGTGGCCATTCGCACTCCCAACTATTGCCCTAGTTGGTCTATTCTTTGTCGTTCCATTTGTTCTCAATTTTCCGCTGGCTTTCACAAACTGGACCAGCTACAGCAGTACGATTAAGTTCAATGGACTTGATAACTTCCAAGTGCTTATCAGGCAGAATATTCTGTTTGAATCCATTCGTATCACCGTATCTTACGCGGTGATCGCCATGGTAGTACAGAATGTCGTCAGCTTGCTCCTCGCTCTGGCATTGGAACGCACAAATCTCATCAATTCCATCTTTCGATCCATACTTTTCATCCCTGTGTTGATCTCGTCTGTCGCTGCGGGTTTCATCTGGTATGCCATGCTCAGCCCACATGGCCCTATCAATCAACTCATTGGCATCGTCGTCCCGGGCTTTGATTATGCCTGGTTCGGTGATCGTACAACTGCCCTTTACACAGTGGCTTTCACAGATGCCTGGAAGTGGAGCGGTATCGCCACGCTTGTCTACATCGCCGGCCTAAACTCCATACCCCAGGAGATCATCGAAGCGGCAACGATCGACGGTGCTTCTGCATGGCAGAGGTTGCTGAGAATTCGACTTCCACTGCTAGCGCCCGCATTTACCTTCACCATCGTGACAACGCTTCTCGGAGCCATCAGCGCCTATGATATTCCGGCATCAACAACCCGTGGCGGCCCGGGAACCTCGACGATGGTGCTAAATCTCGCCATGCAACAGCAGTGGACTGCCGGTTTTTTTGGAACCGGGAGCGCGTTGAGCCTCGTCGTTACGTTGATCGTAGTGTTCACTGCCATTCCGCTAGTTACCTATCTCCGTAGACGTGAGGTTTCATTCTGATGGCACCAAGAAGCTCCCGTCCAAGCATCATCGTGACAGTCAAATATACAGCGTTGGCACTCTTTGCCCTTCTATGGGTAATTCTGCCCTTGTGGTTACTGGTCGTCAATTCATTCAAGCCGCTCTCGGAAGCGGGGAGTCTGTCGATTAGCTTGCCGCAAACTTGGCAAATCATAGAGAACTATACAACGGTTATTGAACGTGGAAACTTTCTCAGGGGGTTGGGAAACAGCCTTGTGATCGCGGCTCCAACGATTATAACCGTGCTTCTACTAGGGGCTGCCGCAGCGTGGGCTTATGCACGATCAAAGTCCACACTACTCAAGGTGACCTACTATGTAGCAACGCTGACACTTCTGCTGCCGCCAGCTTTGCTGCCGACGATCTTTCTACTCAAGAATTTAGGAATCGATGGGACTCGCATCGGTTATTTGCTCGTCACAATTGGTACCCGTTTGGGGGGGATGGTTTTCCTGACCACAGGGTTTATCCGCAGCTTGCCCATCGATTTTGAGGAAGCCGCATCGATTGATGGTGCTTCGAAGATACAAATCTTCATTCGAATCATACTGCCGCTAGTCGCCCCCATTCTGTTCGTAAACGCGATCCTGCTGATGATCGGCGTGTGGAATGAGTTCTTCTTCGCTTCATTCCTCATGCCCCGTAACGAGCTTATGACTCTGCCGCTTGCTCTCTATCGTTTTTCGCAAACAGGGGCAACTTTCTCAGCACAAAACTGGCACTTAATCTTTGCACATGTGGTTCTGACGAGCCTGCCCTTACTCCTTATCTACGTTTTCGGGCAGCGCCGGATCATTTCGAGCCTTGCTGCAAGTGGTGTCAAAGGCTAAGTCCAACTGTCGTTTCAATCAGGGAAATAACTTACCCAGCATGATGAGAGTCGGCTGGCGCTAGATTGAATTTGCATAGAGAGAAGTTCATGTCACCAACCTTTGAAATCAAAATCAGACATCTGCGCGCGGAGCACCTGCGCGAAACGCTCGGAATCGGGGCGGACAAACCCCGTTTATCATGGCGCATTGAGACTCCTCTGCAAAACTGGACTCAGGCGGGGTATGAGCTTGAATGTCAGCGCGCCGACGGTCAGCAGCTAACCGGACGGATTGAGTCCAATCAGTCGGTACTGGTCAATTGGGGGTTTGAGCCGCTCGCTTCCCGCGAACGGGTGAGTGTTCGTGTGCGTGTCTGGGGAAAAGACGGCAGCGAATCGGCGTGGAGTGAACCGCTGACTCTCGAAACCGGACTGCTTGAAACCGCGGATTGGAGTGCGCAGTTCATCTCGCCCGATTGGAGCGAAGACACCGAACAGTCCAACCCGGCCCCCTACTTGCGCCGCGAGTTCGAGGTGCGCACGAATGTACAGTCGGCGCGGTTGTATAGCACGGCACTCGGCGTGTACGAAGCGCAGATCAACGGTGTGCGGGTTGGCGATCACATCCTTGCGCCCGGTTGGACGGTCTACGATCAGCGTCTGCGGTATCAAACCTTCGATGTGACCGCACTGCTGCATGAGGGCCGCAATGCCCTTGGCGCGATCCTCGGTGACGGTTGGTATCGCGGACGGCTCGGCTTCGGCGGCGGCCAGCGCAATATCTGGGGCGATCGGCTGGCGCTGCTCGCGCAGCTGGAAATCGAGTACGCGGACGGGACAAGCGAACGCATTTTCACCGACGAGCATTGGCGTGCGGCGACAGGCGCTATCCTCACGAACAGTCTTTATGACGGGGAAACCTATGATGCTCGTCTGGAGCGGATTGGCTGGTCACAACCGAACTATGACGATACTGATTGGAGTGGCGTTCGCCAGCTCGAGCGCGACTTGAGCACTCTGGAAGCGACCATTAGTCCGCCCGTGCGTCGGATGGAACAAATTGCGCCAGTAGCGATCACGCAGTCGCCAAGTGGAAAGACTCTGGTGGATTTTGGGCAAAATCTGGTGGGTTGGCTGACCATTACCGTACAGGGCACAGCCGGACAGATGATCACGCTGCGGCATGCCGAAGTGCTGGAAAACGGTGAACTGAGCAGTCGTCCGCTCCGTGTCGCCGAAGCGACGGATCGCTACATCCTGCGCGGTGAAGGTGTCGAAACATGGGAACCTCGCTTCACCTTTCACGGCTTCCGCTACGTCGAAGTCACTGGTTGGACAGGAGAACTAAGTCCTGCTGACATCTGCGCGGTCGTGATCCACTCTGATTTGGAGCGCACAGGTTGGTTCGAATGCTCCGACCCGCTGCTCAACCAACTGCACAAAAATGTGGTGTGGGGGATGCGCGGTAACTTTATCGATGTACCCACCGACTGTCCACAGCGTGATGAGCGTCTTGGTTGGACAGGCGATACTCAAGTTTTCGCCCCCACTGCTAGCTTTTTGTATGACGTGAGCGGTTTTCTACAATCCTGGCTCATTGATCTCGCCCTTGAACAGCGCAAAGCGGGCGGCGTGGTCGCCCATGTCGTCCCCAATCCCTTTCCTACGCCGATAGGGGCTGCTGCCTGGGGTGACGCGGCAACCATCGTTCCATGGGTACTTTACCAACGCTTTGGTGATCTCGGCATTCTGCGCGACCAGTTTGAGAGTATGCGCGCGTGGGTTGATCACGTGGCTTCCGTTGCCAGTGCCACGCGACTGTGGGACAAAAGCTTTCAATTTGGCGACTGGCTCGACCCGGCAGCACCACCAGACAAGCCCGGTCAGGCGCGCACCGACAAAGCCATCGTTGCCACCGCCTATTTCGCCCGATCGGCGGAATTAGTCGCTCGTGCTGCTGAATTGTTGGGATGTACTGATGAACAACGGCGCTATCAGGCACTTGCCGATGAAATCCGGACAGCATTTGCCAAGGAATATGTGACCCCCTTAGGTCGCATCATGAGTGACGCCGAAACTGCCTACGCACTGGCGCTGGAATTCGACTTGCTGCCTACTATCGAACAGCGGCAGCATGCCGGGAATCGCCTCATGCAGCTCGTCCGTGCCAGCGGTTATCACATTCGCACCGGGTTCGTCGGTACGCCCTTGATCTGTGATGCGTTGTGCCGCAGCGGACACACCACTGCTGCCTATCGCCTGCTGGTGCAGCAGGACTGCCCCTCGTGGTTGTACCCGGTGACGATGGGCGCGACGACGATCTGGGAGCGGTGGGACAGTATGTTACCCGACGGCTCGATCAACCCCGGTGAAATGACTTCATTCAATCATTATGCGCTCGGCGCAGTCGCCGATTGGATGCACCGCACCATCGCTGGCATTGCACCCGCTGAACCCGGCTACCGTCGCATTACCATTCGCCCCTATCCGGGCGGCGGCTTGACCTCTGCTCACGCCCGTCACCTGACACCGTTTGGGCGCGTCGAGTGCCGGTGGGAGCTGAAAAACGATCAATTCGATTTGCACATCGTCGTACCACCAAACACGACTGCACAGGTCACACTACCGGGGAACGACTCCGCCGCTATCGAAGTCGGTTCAGGCACGTGGCAGTGGTCGGTGCTGTTTGCAGCGGATGCCCATACGCCCTTCACTCTGGATGCTTACATTGGTGATGTAGCCAGCGACAAAGTGTGCTTCGACACCCTCGTGATAAAGCTGACCGAGATGGATGCGCCCGCCATGCTGCTGAGTGTACTCAACAACGACCGCGGCTTCACCCTGCGCGAAGCTGTCGCCTTGTTGGACGACTCCGAGTACTGGAAGCAAGTCGTCAATGATGTGTTAGCGGATCTAGACGAGCGCAACTAACCTGCAAACCTTTGCCAGTCCTTGAAAGGAAATCTCCTAATGGCGATTCAGATCGAAAAGTGGGATTGCTTTGAATATACGCTGATTCACGCGTCTGCCTCCAACCCGTTTGTCGATGTCAAATTGGAAGCCACGTTTACGCATGAAAATCGGCGCGTGAACGTTAGCGGGTTTTACGATGGCGCGGGCGTGTTCAAAGTTCGTTTCATGCCTGACCAAGAAGGATCGTGGCAGTTTGTTACCCGCAGCAATGTCCCGGGACTGGACGCGCAGCACGGTGAATTCGTCTGCATCCCTTCATCAGCCGGGAATCACGGCCCCGTGCGCGTCGCTGAGCAAACCCGCTTCGCCTACGAAGATGGGACCCCCTACATTCCAGTTGGCACAACCTGCTACGTGTGGAATTTGCAGGGGGATGAATTGGAAGAAGAAACGCTGAAAACGTTGGAGCAAGCCCCCTTCAACAAGATGCGGATGTGTGTGTTTCCCAAGCGTTTCCCTTTCAACCAGAATGAGCCGCCGAGCTATCCTTTCCCCGGTGAAATTGGTAGTTGGGATGTCAGCCAATTCAACCCGGCGTATTTTCAGCATCTGGAAAAGCGCATCCTCGACTTACGTGACCGTGGGATTGAAGCCGACCTCATTGTCTTCCACCCCTACGATAATAGTGCTTGGGGTTTCGACCGTCTGCCGGCAGAGGTCAACGACCGGTATTTGCATTACCTGGTAGCGCGCTTAGCCGCGTTCCGCAACCTCTGGTGGTCCTTTGCCAATGAATTTGATGTGCTGTTTGATCGGGCGATGGGCGACTGGGATCACTATATGCAGCTCGTTCAGACAGCCGATCCCTATAATCACTTGCGCTCAATCCATAACCTTGGCGAGTTCTACGACCATAGCAAACCCTGGGTCACTCATTGCAGCATTCAGGACGAGAGTACCGAGAAAACCGCGCAATGGCTAATACGCTACCAAAAACCCGTCATCTTCGACGAGTGTGGGTACGAGGGCAATATTCAATACTCATGGGGAGATTTATCTCCCGAAGAACTGGTGGCACGTTTCTGGCGCGGGTTTACTCAGGGGGGCTACGTCGGTCACGGTGAAACTTACGTAAATGATGCCGAAATACTGTGGTGGTCGAAAGGCGGCCAACTGCACGGGCAAAGCGTGCCGCGCATTGCCTTCCTTCGCCAAATCTTCGAACAAGCGCCATCTCTCACGCCTACGGGTGTGATCGAACGCCAAAATATCAACCTGTTTGACCCGGAAATGCGCGCGCGACTAATGGGGAAGCGGAATGCTGACGAGGATGTGATTGCGGCGGCGCTCGCGTGGGGCGGACCGTGTGTCTATAACACCGACAAGGGCTACTACTTGACATATCTGGACGCGCATCAACCTGCCTCGCGTCAGTTCGATTTTCCTGCGGGCAGCAGCTACCAAATCGATGTCATTGATACGTGGAATATGACCATCGAAACAGTAGCCACAGCGGCTGTTGGAGCAACACAAGTGCCACTGCCAGGCAGAAAATTCATGGCCATCCGCCTTCAACGTAATTGACCACGAAGTCCGAGAAACTGCTCATCACGGTCGTCATGAGCAGTTCTGGATCGGAAATGACAAGAGTATCAGCTAGCCACCTACACTTTTTGCGAAGATGTAGCTGTTTTATCGCGCCTTGAAGTCAGTGTCAGGCTTAACCATGAGCTATTCATCAGTCAAACCCGGTCAAATCTGGTTGGATACAGAAGGAAAACGAGTTCACGCGCACGGCGGTTCTATTCTGACCGTGGATGACACCTTCTACTGGTATGGAGAGAACAAAGAGCATTCTACGGAGAACAGCAACGTCTGGCATTGGGGGGTGCGCTGCTACAGATCCAAAGACTTATATAACTGGGAAGATCTGGGATTGATCATCCCGCCAGACGTAGAGAACATCAACTCCCCGCTGCATCCGTCAAAATCGATGGATCGACCGCACATTATTTACAACCAGTCGAATCAACAGTACGTTTGCTGGCTCAAAATTATGGGAACTGGGAACGTCCAAGAATCCACAGTTCTGGTTGCTGACAACATTCTCGGACCTTACCGCATGGTTCGAACCGGACTGCGCCCCTTAGGGATGAATGCTGGCGATTTTGATCTGGTTGTTTCGCCGTCAGAGGGCAAAGCCTACTACTACTTTGAGCGCGTTCACAGCGAACTGATCTGCGCCGACCTGACGGCAGATTACACGGACGTAACTGGATATTACTCGACGCATTTTCCCAACGGACACCCGCCGCACGTCCGCGAGGCACCCGCCTATTTCTACCGAAAAGGGCTGCACTATCTTTTCACTTCAGGCACGACGTGGTACTTCCCGAATCCGTCTGAAGTTGCGTGTGCCAAGAGCTATCATGGTCCGTGGACAGGCCTGGGTAATCCCCATCCTAGCGATCCAACCCTCACCTCGTTCCGCTCGCAAATTAGCTCGGTGTTCAAACACCCCCACAAGCAGGACTTGTACATTGCGCTGGCGGATCGCTGGTTGCCCAACAATCCTCTAGGTGGTCCGGACGTGATGAAGTGGTTCGACACGATGTTTGGTGATAAACCGACAGCAGATACTCATGAAATCAATCAAGTCTGGGATTATCCCGATACTTCACTGGCAGATTATGTTTGGCTACCAGTTCGCTTTGACGGTGACATGGCGTACCTCGATTGGCACGACGAATGGCGAGTTGAAGAATATGAATAAGGCGACAACATGACCAATGCAGTGTCCGATCCGGTATACAAAAACCCCCACCTGCCGATTGCTGAGCGGGTGAATGATCTCCTAGCCCGCATGTCACCAGCGCAGAAGCTCGCTCAGCTCAATTGTAGCCCCTTGACCTTCATGCCGGATGAGCGCAGAGCTGCGACGATGGGCCAGGGAATGGGGCACTTGGCGCTGTCGGTGTCCTCCGGCCAATCAATGGAAGTGAACCTTGCCCTTGTCGAAGAAGCTCAGCATTTCCTAATAGAGCAGACCGAGTTAGGAATTCCGGCGCTTATCCATACCGAGGCGTTGTCGGGAGCAATGCTCGTCGGGGCAACGAATTTTCCGGGAGCGATCGCGCTTGGCGCAACTTGGAACCCGGAACGTGTTCAAGCTATGGGACGTGTCACCGCCAAACAGCTCGTTGCGCTGGGCATCCGCCATGTGCTCTCCCCAGTCATGGACGTAGCCCGCGACCCACGTTGGGGACGAATCGGTGAGACGTACGGCGAAGATGCGACCCTGGTGGCGCGCATGAGCGTTGCCTTCGTGCAAGGCGTACAGGGTGAGGATCTTGCCGATGGCGTAGCGGCGACGGGCAAGCATTTCCTAGGTTATGCCATGACCGAAGGGGCCTTGAATACGACCTCCGAACGCATCACGCCACGAGAGCTTCGTGAAGTCTACGCCAAACCGTTCGCGGCCGCGATTCGGAACGCTAAACTGGCTGCGGTCATGAATTCCTATAGCAGCCTAGACGGTATTCCGATTACGGCATCACCAGAACTGCTGACCGATCTACTGCGCGGTGAGCTCGGCTTCGGCGGCATGACGATCTCTGATTACAGTTCGATCAACAAACTTGTCGTCCCCTTCTACATCGCGTCCGACTACACAGAGGCTGGGATTCAGGCGCTGCAAGCGGGTATGGACGTAGAGGCACCAGAGGTCGCGGCGTATGGAAAGGGGCTGCTAGAGGCAGTGGAGACCGGGCGACTGCCGATTGACGTCCTCGACCGCGCAGTTCGGCATGTGCTGGAACTCAAGTTCAGGCTAGGTCTGTTCGAGCATCCCTATCCCGATCACGATGCAATTGCGCAGGTATTCGCTCAACCTGTGGATGATGCACTTTCCTACCGTCTGGCGCAAGAAGCCATTGTCCTGTTGGACAACCAGGAGGAACTGCTGCCGCTCTCAAAAGCAGTCCATAGTATCGCAGTGATCGGCCCCTGTGCCGATGTACTGCGCACTTTGTTCGGAGGTTACTCGTATCCTGCCGCCCTCGAAGTCAGCTCCGGTGTCGGTACAGGTCCCCAAACCGTGGATATCGACCCAGATGCGGCAGTTGAATCTACAGCGAAATACTACCGGGATCAGGCGGCGCTTGAAACCAAGCTTGCTACCCTGTACCCGAACGCCCTAACGGTGCGCAACGCCATCGCCGCGAAGCTTCCGCAAACCCCGATCATCTATGCTCAGGGATGTACCTTAAATGGCACTGATCAGAGCGGCTTTGAGGAAGCAGTAAGTTTGGCTGAACAAGCGGAAATCGTGATCCTCATCGTGGGTGACCAAGACGGTTGGCATAACGAAACTTGTACTATCGGTGAAGGCATGGATTGCAGCAGCATCGGGTTACCGGGTGTGCAGGAAGACTTGGTGCGAGCGGTTTGGGCAACAGGTAAACCCATCGTGCTCGTGAATGTCAGTCCCCGCCCCTTGAGCAGCCCTTGGATCGCCGAGCACATCCCTGCCATCGTGCACGCAGGGCATTTGGGACAAAATGCAGGTAAGGCGATTGCGGATGTATTGTTCGGGGACTATAACCCAGGCGGGAAACTCCCCATGAGCGCAGCGCGGGGCACCGGACAGCTGCCTGTCTATTACGCGCATCAACGTGGCTCGGGCTACGAGGGACGCTCCTACTGGCCCTGGTCAGCACCGAACGGCTACATCGATGGCACTGATCGGCCACTCTACGCTTTTGGACATGGGTTGTCGTACACACAGTTCAGCTATTCGGATTTGAAAGTTGGCGACGTTGAAAATCAAGCGAATGGCTCAGTTGAGGTTTCCTGCGTCGTTACCAACCTGGGATACCGAACTGGTGATGAGGTGGTGCAAGTCTATTTCGTCGACAATTTAGCCTCGGTTGTCCGCCCAGTGAAAGAGCTGGTCGGCTTTCGGCGAATCCGGCTTGAAGCGGGTCAAAGCCTTCAAGTGCGCTTCACCGTACCGATCAGCCAACTTGCTTTTCTCAACGCCAAGATGCACTGGGTGGTCGAACCGGGCGCAATGGATGTACTGATCGGTTCATCTTCGCAGGATATCCGACTGCACGGCAGCTTTACGATCAGTGGTGAGATTGTTGAAGTTGGCGGAAACCGTGCCTTCTA
>CALKIA010000188.1 GCA_937988705.1 uncultured Chloroflexota bacterium
TGAACAGCACGAACGCCACGATCAGGAAGTTGATGACCGCATTGAGGAACACGCCCACATTCAATGTGACCGCGCCCGCCGTCTTCGCCGCTTCCAGCGTCGCATACGGCCCGGCCACCGTTGTGCTATCCTTCAGAACGATGAAGATGTCGGTGAAGTTCACGCCACCCGTGATCAACCCGATGATTGGCGTGATGAGATCAGCCACGAGCGAACCCACGATGGCCGTGAAGGCTGCGCCGATGATGATACCGACGGCAAGGTCGAGCACATTGCCCCGCATAATAAACTCACGAAATTCCTTGATCATAGTTACCCCCTCTGGTAGTCTTTGGAAACGGCATTACAAAACCGTCATATACGGATTTCACAAGTTTAGCGGAATTTATGGATTCGACTAATCGATTCGTAGACATACTTCTGGACTGGTACGCGCGAACCGCTGCCGACCTGCCGTGGCGTGCAGCGCACACGGCGTACAGCGTATGGTTGTCGGAGATCATGCTTCAGCAAACGCAGGTCGAAACCGTCAAGCCGTACTATGCGCGCTTCCTCGCCGCCTATCCCACTGTGAACGATCTCGCCGCCGCGCCGCTGGACGATGTGCTCAAGTTGTGGGAAGGGCTGGGCTATTACAGCCGCGCCCGCAACCTGCACCGCGCCGCGCAGGTGGTCGCCGCGCAGGGCGGCGAATTCCCGCGCACGGTCGACGAACTGCTGCTGCTGCCGGGGATCGGACGGTACACGGCGGGCGCGATCGCCAGCATCGCCTATGGTGTGCGCGCGCCCGTGCTCGACGGCAACGTGATCCGCGTCTATGCTCGCCTGCTCGACCTGCCCGACGATGTCACCCAGACGGCGACCCAAGCGCGGCTGTGGACGCAAGCTGAAGCGTGGCTGCCTGCCGACCGCGCAGGCGACTACAATCAGGCACTCATGGACTTAGGACGGCTGGTCTGTAGGCCGAAAAAACCGCTCTGCGCCCAATGCCCGATTCGCGCCCACTGTCGTGCCTATCAGCAGGGCACGCAGGACGAGCGTCCGGTTAAAAAGGCGAAAGCGCCCACCCCGCACTACGATGTCACCGCCGGGATGATCTGGAATGAGCGCGGCGAATTGCTCATCGCCCAGCGCCCGCTCGAGGGCTTACTCGGCGGGTTGTGGGAATTTCCCGGCGGCAAACAGGAAGATGGTGAAACACTCCCGGAATGTTTGCAGCGCGAACTGCGCGAAGAATTGGCGATTGAAGTCGAGGTCGGTGAGCTGTTCACCCGCATAGACCACGCCTTCACGCACTTTCGCATCACGCTGTTCGCGTTCACCTGCCGCTACGTGAGCGGTGAACCGCAGGCGCTCGGCGTGCGCGCCTGGAAATGGGTGACGCCCGCTGAACTCAGCCTCTATTCGTTCGGCAAGGCAGATCGTCAGGTGATCGACGCGCTGGAGTCGCGGCGCGGAATGCTGTTTTAGGAGGAGATGACATGCAGAACATCGTCGGGGTCTACCGGTTGATTGACCAAATCAGCATTTACCCCAGCGGGCGAACCGATCACCCGCGCGGGGAAAATCCCATGGGTCGGCTGATCTACACAGCGGATGGCCGCATCTCTGTGCATTTGCTGCGCAGTGATCGGGCCGTAGCGGGCAGCTTCAACAGTCTGGAAACGGCGCTCAACGAGTATCTCGGTTACTACGGCAAGTACACGGTCAATGAGGCGACCAAAACGGTCATCCATCAGGTGGAAGGCTGCTCCTTCCCCGGCTGGATCGATACCGAACAGGTGCGCCACTATGAGTGGGATGGCGACCGGCTGATCTTGCGGGCGGAAACGGGCACGACGACGCGCATCCTCACGTGGGCGCGCATCAGCCGCTAGGGGAAAGCAGATCACTCTGAAAGGAGTAGGTTTTTGTTGGCAGGGACGGGCAACGGCGCGTCCGCTGATTCCGACCCCACCCCCAGCCCCTCCCCGAATTCAGGGAGGGGAGACAGAGGGGCGCTCAGGTACGGACGCGGCCTGCCGGTGGCTCAATGAGGGCGGCGGACGCGATAAATCGCGTCCCTACGAAAAAATGATCTTGTGTAGGGACGGGCAACGGCGCGTCCGCGGTGACGGACAGCCAGAAGGCTGGCCCTACAACGGCAATCATTTACCGGACAGAGCACTGAACCCTTCACGACGCAGGCGCGAACGGTCGCGCGAACCACTCGCGCCAGATCGCGAGCGCGGGCCGTTCACCGCCGTCCTCATCGTACAGCCCGGTATCGCGCCACGCGATCTCCAGTTCTTCGCGACTCCCCAGCCAGCGCCAGACAGCGTCATAATCGCGCAGCACAAAATTGACGACGAATTCCAGCTCATGTTCCTGCGCGGAGGCGAGCAGATATTGCATCCACAAGGCCTGTTTCGTCGGGTTAGTGTCAAATTCCAGCCGGATTCCGGCGAAGTTGATGGCGAAATCCTGCGCGGGATACCCGGTTTCGGTCACGGCCATCGGCTTATCGGTCAGCGCCGCCAGATCATCAAACAGATCGAGCGGGAGGGCGGTTGTCAGGTAGTTGGTGAAGTAGGGATAAATCGACCAGCCGATCAGATCGGTGTAGTCGTGCAGATCGTTCAGCACTCGCAGTTGATCGGCGTGATTGGCGTCGGTGTAACCCTCGGCCACATCGATCCCGGTCAGCGAGACAAACGCGGGCAGGTCGGGGTAGCGCTCCTTGAGATGGGTGTAGACGGCGCGATGCAGCACCATATAGGTATCCCAGAGCTGCGGTGCAGTCTTCATCAGCAAATTCACTTCGATCCCGAACATGAAGTAGTCCGGTTGAAAATATTCGATGATCGTGTCGCAGTATTGAATGTACGCGGTGATCACATCCGGGTGATCGAGGGGATACGTGTCGAATGGTGCGGGCACGGGCATGTTATCCGTTGCGCCGTGATACGCGGCCAGACCATCGCGCAGAAAAGCGAGCGGCGTGACCGTCACGAGCAGCGGTTGATCCGCTGGTGTTAGCGTCCGCCGCCATGACCAATCCTCCATAAGCTGCTGGTTGTACGGCTGGTTGGCGAGGGCTTCCGTCCACGGCACGCCATTGTCGAAGTGCTGCACGGTGAGATCGGCATCTTCAGCGAGTCGCTCATAGGTGTACATGATTGCTTCGACAGTTACATCATAGGGGAACGGCGTGAAGCCCATCCGAAACGGGCGCGGTTCAGCGGTTTGAGCGTGGGCGGTCGTAAAGCCAGTGAGCAGAATCAGAATGAGCAGCAGTTTTTTCATGAAAATGCCTCGTGCGGCTAGTTCCCCTCACTTCGGACGGCGATGTTGTCCGGTTAGGGCCGAATCGATGAAGGGAAAGTGTGCGTTATGGGCTATACGGATGTTTGCGGTGCGGCGGTGCAGACTATCTGGATTTTCATAGAATTGCTTCAAACTATTGATCTATAAGGCGCGCTTCACCAGTGAACGCCGTTTCGCTGGGCTGGACAAGTTTCGCGCGCCGCTTATTCGTTTTCACCGCAAAGATGATCATCATCTCGCCTATGCTCGCTTCAACCTGCGCCATGTGTTCGCAACAGCAGGTTGAATCGGTGCAAGTGCAGATCAGTCGTCCCCCTGCTTTCGCTCGACCTGCCGCAGATTCTCTGAGCGCGGCAAAATCTCCCCGGAAGCTGCGCGTAAGCGCATAGTAACCACGGCGATCACGATCAGCGTGAGGTAGACCAGCGCCACGATCAGCATGACGCTCGC
>CALKIA010000189.1 GCA_937988705.1 uncultured Chloroflexota bacterium
GGCGCGTAAAGTCTAGTCGATTGGCCTCCCGCTTCGGCTTACGGGCGGGAGGCAGTTTCACCCCGAAGCTCGTTCGTTCCCCAGACGTCAATACATGAGCCGGAACGCAAACTAATGCTACAATAGGAAATAATTCAACGAAACTAAGGGAAATTATTGTGACCAGCCCTGCGCAGCCTGCCAAGCCGAAGCGTGCGTCTACGTCTGAGACGAAACGAACTCAGCCAACTACCCAACCTGACAGCAACCTCAACGCGCCGGACTCTGTCACCGAGTCCGCCGAGAGTCTCAATCGTGGCGTCTACAGCGCGGCGGATGTGCTCCAGCTCCAGCGAACCGTGGGGAATCGCGCCACCCAGCGCCAGATCGTCCAGCGCCAGAGCGTGCCGAAAAACACGATTCAGCGCCTGACCTATGATGATGGCGATTGGGCCAGCGTTACGCAGGCCTCGATTGCGGCCAGCGCGAATCCGGTGTTCTTCCTCTCGAACGGCACCGGGCAGACGGTCGTCCTCAAAGCGTTGAACGAAGCGCCGCAGCGGGCGATGTTCGCGCAGGGGTTGATGGAGGATGTGGCCGAAGTGAACACCGCGGACACCCGCATCTTGGATCCGCGGTCGCTAGAAGCGACCCAGCAGCTCTTTCCCCAAATTGTCAATGTGCTCGTCCCGATGCGGCAGCAGGTCGATCAACTCCAATTGGCGCACGATCAAGCCCAAACGAAACAGGGAAAGCAGGACTTGCTCGATCAGATCCAGCGACTGCGTCCGCAGGTGCAGCAGATGGAGGGCGGGCTGGCGATGATGCGCACGGCGAAGGCGATCATGGTCATGGAATCGGTCACCGTGGTGAGTTTCAGCGAACTGGGCACCGACAAGGCCAATCAGAAACTCGGCGCAGACCAAGACGATCAGTATTATGAAAAACTGTTTACCAAGGCTCAGTTGTGGAACTCTTTAGGCCGGATCTTCGTGGTTGATCAATTCCTCGGCAACGAAGACCGCCTCGAAACCTTCAAGCTGCAAAATGTCTTTATCAACCCGGCGGGCGAACTGGTTGCGCTGGACAATGATGCGATTTTGCAGCAATATGTCGATCAGTACACCGTCACACAGCACGGGAAGCAGACACAGAAACAGCTTACGCCGCAGAAGTATACGGAGAAGGTCATCGGCGGCGGCATGATGTACGACTATTCCGAAGTTCCCGACGAAAATATTCAGGAGCGGTTTGCCGCGAATGTCAAGCTCATTGCTGGCGATATCACGGCCGCTATCGGCAAGCAGTTTCAAAACTTTGTCGGCCGCTTCAGCGGCGATAAACTGCTGGGCTACATCTTCACCAGCCCGGCGTTTACAAACGTGCAGGCGACGATGGAACAGGCGATGATCACGGGCGCAGATGACACCCGCAAGAAAATCCTGAAAATGCTCGGTGATGGCACGATGCGGCAGCGCTTTCAGCAGACCAACACGCAGTACGAAGGCACGTACGGCAAAGATCGCCTCTTCAACCAGAATGCGATGGAGATGCGCGGCAAGTATCTCAACGAGCGACAGGGCAAAGACGACACTCAGGCGATGAACACCATTATGACCGGTGTGAACGCGGGCACCGACGACCTGCAAACCCTGTACGATGCCATCGTCAATCAACTGCCTGTTTTTGCCCCGACCTACGTGGATGTGGCGGACGCCAATCAGAAGCTCACCGAGCAGCGTGATCTGGCTTTTCAAATCATCAAGAAACACAATATCGAGGGACGCGACAGCACACACTTTCGGCAGGCGTTCATCACGCGGTCGCAGACCAACCGGGTGGGTCTGCTGCGGTCGCTGATGCTGGCCATGATGCGCGAATTCGACAAAAAGAAAACCCTCGACGCACAGGCGACTGATTTCGACCAATTGATGACGATGGCGGGCAGCCTCTACGCCGCGATTCCCTCGCGCGGGGTGTTTGGCAATGACCTCAAATTGGAACGCCGTCGTAAAGTGGGCGTCGTGCAGACGTCCATCGGTGCGCTGCGCCAGGCGTTTCAGAATGTGTGAGGCTCAGCCCAGCGACTGACAGGCGTCTCCAGCTCAAGTCAGCGTGATCCGGTTACAACTCATACTGCCCTTTGACCGTATATGATCCTAGATTGATTGAGAACGGTTTCACAAAAGGGAGATAGACTGTGGCCGCTAATCTAAAAGAAAAAGTCGCCGATTTTCTGGCTCAGGAAAACATTGCGGTGGCCGGTGTGTCGCGCAATGAGAAGTCGCCGGGCGCCGCGAATGCGATCTACAAACGCCTGCGTGAGTCGGGCTATCACGTATACGCCATCAACCCCAACGCTGATCAGGTGGAAGGGGATCGCTGCTATCACAGCGTGAAAGATATAGCGGACAAGATCGGCGGCATCGTCATCGCCACGCCGGAAGCTGCGGCGGAACAGGTGGTGCGCGACTGTGCTGAAGTCGGCGTGAACCGCGTCTGGATGCACAACGGCATTCACAGCATGGGGACGAGTGTGTCCAAGAGCGCGGTCGATTACTGCGAGCAGCACAACATGACGGTCATCGCCGGGGCGTGCCCGTTGATGTTCGGCAAACCGTCGGATGGTTTCCATCGCTTCATGGGCATGGCGCTTGGCGCGTTTGGCAAGCTGCCGAAATAACCGCGATTGTCTGCCGCTTATGTTTGCGGGGCGCAGCACGCTGCGCCCCTACGCAAGCCGATCTGGATAACGTCAGTTATAGATCATCCTGCTCTCACCCCACTCCGACCCCTCACCGAATTCGGTTGAGGACAAGACACTTTTAACAATCGAGAGAATTGTAGGGACGCCCAACGGGGCGTCCGCCGGA
>CALKIA010000190.1 GCA_937988705.1 uncultured Chloroflexota bacterium
AAGTTTTCGCCTTGATGGATGAAGGAGGCAACAGTGCCGGGGCCGCGGGTGCTGCCCCCACCTATATAAGCGATTTTTAGCCGAGCCATGGAACAAGCACCTTTCAATGCTGATCGTTACGTCTGTCGAGGCTTTTTGTGCATCGTGATGTCTTCGCCGATGAGAAACGCTTGCAGCGCCAGCGTCGCCGCGCCGAGGCTGACCGCATCCCAGCCGAGGCGGCTGACTTTGATGCTCGCATTGGCAAGTGGCTGGGCCAAAGCCACCCGGCCAACGACGGTTTGGATCTTCAGCAGCAGATCATCGCCGAGCAGCGTCCCTAACCAGCCGCCGAGTACGATCATCTGGGGATTGAAGAGGTTGATCAGGTTGCCGATGCCCGTGCCCAGTGTTGTCCCGATGTCGTCCATCAAGGCCACGGCCAGCGGATCGCCCGCGCGCGCCGCCAGACACAAAGCGCGCAAAATTTCAACCTGTCGGCCGTGATCGAGCAGCGGGCTGTGCGGGTCACGTTCGCGAATCTGATCGATGATCGCGGGCGCGCCGGCATACGCTTCGATGCAACCGTAGCTGCCACAGCGGCACGCCCGACCATTCATGGCGATGCAAGTGTGCCCCCATTCGCCCGCGCTGTTCGAAACGCCCCGGTACAGCTTGCCGTCGGTGATCACGCCTGAACCTATACCCGTGCCGACCAGCAGCACGACGAGATTATGGAGGCCTTTGCCCGCGCCGAACCACATCTCCGCCAGCGCCATCGCCTGCGCGCCATTGTCGAGCAGAATGGGCAAATGCAGCTGTGTCTGCACCAGATCGAGCAGGGAAATGTTACGCCAGCCCCAGTTGGGCGCGAAGATCGATACGCCGCCCGCACGATCCACAATCCCCGGCACGCCGATGCCGACCCCCAGAACTTTGTCGTCGGGGATGCGCGAACCGCTTTGCAGCGTCTTGACCCCCTCGACGATCATGTGCACGATGTCCTGCGGCATGATTTCACTGGATGTGAGCGCGTAGCGGATGTCGCCGATGCTGTTGAGCTTGATGTCGAACAGTTCGACGTAGATGTGAGTTTCGCCCACATCCACGCCGATGAAATAACCGTAACGCGGGTCAATTTTCAGGGTCGTACGTGGACGTCCGCCCTGCGAGTCTTCGACACCGGTTTCGATGACAATGTCTTCGCTGATCAATTCGCTGACGATCTTCGTCACCGTAGCCGGACTTAAGCCGGACATCTGGCTGAGGTCGAGCCGAGTTGTCGGTTCGTTGAAATAGAGCAAATTCAGCAGGTGCGAACGGTTGCTGCGTTTGAGATCGCGCGATGTGGCTACCATACGTGTCATGGACTGCTCCTGCAGCATCATTTTCTCTTTAGGTCGTGAAAACCCGCCCGCCCACCAGCAGCAGCACCAGATGCCCCGCATCATAGCTGATGTGCATGATCTGATCTTCGGGGAGGTCGAGGGGAACGTGCCGCCACTGCTGTCCGCCATCCCGACTCTCGAAGACGCCCTGAGTCAGCGAGAGCGCATACTGCACCGTACTATCCCCGGTGATTGTGCGAATCTGTACGCCCGGCCGGTCGAACAAGGCGCTGGTCCAGGCATCATTAGGAGTGGCTCCGCCGACCAGCAGCGCATTCGGCAGGGCCAGCATGGGCGGATTGGCGAAAGCCGCCGCGATGCCCCACTGGGCAGGCACTTCGGCGCCGGGCACCCAACGCTGACCGCCATCGGTCGATCGCCAGAGGGCGATCACGCGGCGTCGCGGATCAAATACGCCCGCGAAGATCATGTCGGCAGTGGCAGCTAGGGCGACGACAGGCAGCACGCCGAAGGGCGACGGAGTCGTCTGCCACGAGACACCCGCGTCGGGCGTGCGTACCAACTGCGATCCATCGGCGCGGCTGCCATAGCCCGTGCCGTTCGGCTGAAAGGCGAGATGTGAGAGATACCCTTCCGCCCACAATTTGATCCAGGTCGCGCCTTGATCGCTGGAGACAAATAGACCGTCGATCCCGGAGGCGTAGAGTAGATCTTTCTGGCGCAGCACCAGCGAGAGCGGGAGCGGTACACCGCTCAGTGGTTGCCATGCCCCGGCATGGTACTTGAGCATGGCGCTTAGTCGCCCCGCGACCAGTACATCGTCGCCCCACGCGATCACCTGTCGCACATCGTGGATCGGCGGGGCGGGCAGTTCTGTCCAGCCAGCGGCGGTTTGTGCGGCCACACTGCCATCTACGCCCGCATAGGCCTTCCCGTTCGGGTCGAGCGTGAGTGAGAAGACTGTGCCTTCGAGTACGCGTGACCAGGTCGAACCATCGGCGCTGCCTGCATACAGACCGTCGCTGGTGCCGAGCAGCGTTCCAGCCAGCATCGTGATCTCGGCCTCTGGTGGCAGATCGTTCTCGTGCGCCTCCCACGAATCGCCCTTGTCTGTGCTGATGAGCAGTTCGCCCGTTTCCAGCGCCGCCAGCAGCCCGCCGTCAGGAAGCTGCGTCAGCGCGGTGACGGGGTCGCAGTCGTGCGAGAGGCGCCAGGCGCGCCCGGCATTGGGCGAGCGGTACAGGCCGTTGGTCGTCCCGGCGATGAGCGCGCCGTCCCCGGTCCAGAGCAGGGCCAGCACTTCGTAGGACTCCAGCGCAAAGGCGGAGACTTCCCACGTTTGGCCTTCGTCACTGCTGCGCAGCGTCCCCATGTTGAGCGATGCGGCGATCAGCGTTTTGTCCTTCTCATATTTTGGAGAGACGACCAGCGCTGTGATCGTCGGTTCGCCGCCTTTGATCGGGCAGGGCTGCCACGTCACGCCGCCGTCTTCCGAGCGCGCGATGCCGTCCGTGCCTCCGGCGATCAACCAGCGTCCGACGCGGATGAGCGTGGTGATGCTCGATAAGGTTAGTCCTGCGACGCGCGTTTCCCACTCAGATCCGTCAAAATAGGCGATCCCGCCCAAGCCACCCGCCCAGAATCCGCTGCTGTCGACGGCCAACGCCGAGACAGGCGATGGGACATGTAACGGCGGCAGGGCTTTAAGTTGTGTCTGCATAGTCATTTCTCAACAATCACTACATCGGTTGTAAGCGCCATGATCGCCGCACTTCCCGCCGTTTGCAATGCCGTAGTTAAAATTGCCGTACTATCGAGGATGCCCGCGTTCCACATGGAGACGAAAGCGCCACTGCGCGCGTCGAATCCGACGTCGCTGCCTAGCCGCAGCACTTCAGCCAGCGCAACCTGCGGCGCGTCATGCCCCGTGTTAGCGACGATCTGCACAAATGGCGCCCGCAGCGCCCGCACGACCAGATCTACGCCCGCATCATGGTCGGCATCGCCGCATTTAGCCAAGCCTGCC
The DNA here is from genome assembly GCA_937988705.1 of uncultured Chloroflexota bacterium. GTDB lineage: Bacteria > Chloroflexota > Anaerolineae > Aggregatilineales > Phototrophicaceae > Flexifilum. Next base: position 3,355 of record CALKIA010000190.1, read on the forward strand.
GCCGGAATTGCGTTTAGGTAGGCGATACCGCCGCCGGGAACGACGCCGCTTTCCAGCGCGGCTTCGAGGATACGCACTGCTTTCTTGGCGCGGTCCTTGCGTTCGTCGCGTTCGGCAAACGTAAGTGCGCCGATCTTAAGCACGCCCATCCCGCCGGACAACCGCGCAATGCGTAAACGCAGACGCTCCCATGGTTCATCGGGCGTTTTGATCTGCTTGAGCTGCGCGCGTAGATCGCTGGCACGCCGCTGCATCTGGCGTTTGTCGCCCGCGCCGCCGATGATGGTGAGCGAGTCGCGCTTCACAATGACTTGCCGCGCCCGACCAAACCAGTCAGCGCGAAAGTGTTGGGGCGCAGTTCCGCGTTCGGACGCGGCCACCTGTCCGCCGACCAGCCGGCTGATGTCTTCGAGATCGGCGCGCAGCAGGTCACCGGAACCGAGCAGCAGCGCCGCCGCTCCGGTGAGGCGTCCGCGCACATGATTCAGCGTGAGGGCTTGCAGCGCTTCGCCCGTGATCTCCCGCGCGATGATCAACAGCGGCGTTTTGTCTGGCGCTTGAAAGACGCTTTGCAGCGCACTCTGCACCTGATCAAACCGTTCGAGTTTGTCGTCGCACACGAAGATCAGCGGGTGTTCGAGCACGAGGTCTGCGCCTGCGGGCGGCATGAGTTCGCGGGCGGCGGGACGGGCGCTCCACCGACCGCCATCCACATACTCGCGGTCGAGGATCGGCGCGGCGTATTCGTCGACAACATACGCGCCGTGTTTGCCCAGCAGATCGAACATTTCGCCGAGGATCTCCGCGAGTTCCGCATCATCCGTCGCAGTCAGCACGATGTGTGCCAGCCGCTCTTGCCCCTTGACGGATTGCGCCGCGGCCGTGATCGTTCCCACCGCCGCCGCAATCCCGGCTTCGATGCCGCCGCGCAGACTCATCGGATTGACGCCAGCGGCCAGCAGGCGATATGCGTCTTCCAGCAAGGCGACCGCCAGTGCCGCCGTGAGCGCCGCGCCATCGAGATACCGGGCGTGCATTTCGGTCGCCGCACCGCGCAAAATCATCGCGCCGACGTTTTCGGCAGCGCCGCTAAGTTCGGTCACCCGCCGCGCGATGATGCCGGAATCGGTCAGCGCTTCGGGCTTGCCCGTGCCAACCGCATTCCAGATCACGCCGCGCTGCGGGCCGAGCGTCGCTGCCATGAGCGCCGCCATCTGTGTGAATCCGCGCGCAATGCCAGATTGCGGCTGGAAGATCACCTGCTTCATGCCAGCGCCTGCGTCGTATCCGGGTCGAACAGGCTGACCTGTTCCGGATCGATGGCAATCGAGATCATCGCACCTTCTTCGATCACCTCACTGTCCGACACTTGTGCGGTCAGGTTGCGGCCCTCGCCGAAAGTCAAACCGAGGATTTGCTCGCCGAGCAGCAGTTCGATGAAGTTGACGCGGGCGCGCGGAGCCAACGGATCTTGCGTGACCTGAATCGCGCTCGGACGAATGCCGCCGATCACCGCCACTTTACTGGACTGCGCAAGGATGGGTTCCCATTTGGCGGGCAGGGGGATGACCAGACTGCCTGATCGGAACGCCAGATGCCCATCGCGCCGCGTAATTTCGCCATTGAGCAGATTGGTCGCCGGCGCGCCGATGAAGCCCGCGACAAAGGTGTTCGCCGGAGCCGTGAGCAGTTCGTCCGCCGTGCCGATCTGCTGCACGCGCCCGCCGGAAAGCACGCAGATGCGGTTCGCCATCGCAAAGGCTTCGCTCTGATCGTGCGTGACGTACACGCTCGGTTTGCCTTTGGCGCGATGCACGGCCATGATGTCGGTGCGGGCTTTGTGGCGCAGCTTGGGATCAAGGTTGGAGAGTGGTTCGTCGTACAAATACGAGTCGGCGTCTTTGACCATCGCCCGCGCCAGCGCGACGCGCTGCTGTTCGCCGCCGGAGATATCGCCGATGTTGCGTTCGAGTAGGGCAGTCAAACCGAGTTTTTCGGCGGCGGGTTTGATGCGGCGCTCGATTTCCGCTTTGTTAACTCCGCGCGCTTCCAGCCCATAAGCGATGTTGCCGTACACATCCATGTTGGGGTACAGCCCGTAATCCTGAAAGACCATGCCGAGATTGCGTTCACGCGGGGGGAGCTGCGTGATGTTCGACCCATTCAGGTTAATGGTGCCGCTGTCGGGCTGCTCCAGCCCACAGATCAGGCGCAGCAGTGTGCTTTTGCCACAGCCCGAGGGGCCGAGCAGTACGAAAAATTCACCGTCATCGACGCTGAAACTCACATTGTCGATAATCAGGCGGTTGCCGAGCGTTTTGTTTAAATTGTTGACCTGTAATTGTCCCATCATTTTTCCATCAAGCTGCGAACCATTTGCGTTTGAAGTAAGGCGATCACCACCGGGACGATCA
>CALKIA010000191.1 GCA_937988705.1 uncultured Chloroflexota bacterium
ACCTGAGCACGATCTACAATTCCGGTCTGCACCTGCTCAACCTGATCAACGACATTCTCGATCAGGCGAAGATCGCGGCGGGCAAGATGGACTTGCAGCTCGACTACTTTGAGATGAAACCCGTGATCGACGGCGTGCGCTCAATCGGTATCGGTCTGGTCAAGGACAAGCCGATTGATATCGTCGTGGATATCGCCTCCGGCCTGCCACAGGTCTACGGAGACGAGTTCCGCACCCGTCAGATTCTGCTCAACCTCGTCTCGAACGCGTCGAAATTCACGCGCGAAGGGGCGATCACGATCCATGTCTACCCGGTCTTCGATCAGGAAAGCGGGCGGCAAATGGTGCGGACGGATGTCAGCGATACCGGTATCGGCATTGCCGAAGCCGACATCCCGCTGCTGTTCGAAGCCTTCCGTCAGGTCGACTCGTCGCTGACGCGCACGGCGGGCGGTACAGGCCTCGGTCTGCCCATTGCTAAGTCGCTGTGCGAAATGCAAGGCGGGCGCATGGAAGTGCAGTCGCGGGTGAACTACGGTTCGACCTTCAGCATCTTCATCCCCGTCGAAGTTCTGGAATCGGAAGAGAAAAAGAAATCGACCGACAACCTGAACGGCAATGGCGCGTCTGAACCGAGCAGCGACGAAATGCCAACCCAACCGCGCGTGACGGGCCTCCTCTCGCTGCCGGAATCGGATGGCGAATACATGGCGCGGCCGCCGATGCACATTAAGCGGCAGATCCTGATCGTCGAAGACAACCCGGATATGGTCGATCAAATCCGGCGGGCGTTGGGACGCGAAGGCTTCGACATCTTCTCCGCGTCGCTGCCGCTGGAAGCCGAAGCGATGGCGGGCGGCCTGCACCCCACGCTGATCGTGATGGATGTCAACTTCGCCAATGGGCAGGGCTGGAATATCCTCGAAAGGCTCAAGAGCCGCGACGATATGTCGGATATTCCGGTGGTCGTCGTGTCGCTGAGTCAGGAAGTCGAACGGGCGATGCAGATGGGCGTGTTCCGCTTCGTCAGCCGGCCGTTCATGCCGGAAGATCTGGTCGAAGCCGTGCGCGCCGCCGAACAGGAAAGCCGCATCAACCGCATTCTGATCATCGACGACCAACCCGAAGCCGTGCGCCTGCTGGAACAACTGCTGGATCAAAACGGCAAGTATCGCGTATTCAGCGCGAACAGCGGCATGGATGGCATTTCGCTCGTCGCCCGCCGCCGCCCCGACCTCGTCATCCTCGACCTGCGCATGCCGGAGATGGACGGGTTCGACGTGCTGAAGGAGTTGCGGAATAACCCGGAGACGGCTACCATTCCGATCTTGATCGTCACCGGAGAGAGCCTGAATCCTCAGGAGCGGGAACGCCTCACCAACCTCAATGTGCTGTACAAGTCAGAAATCAGCACGGATAGCTACCGGATGTTCCTGGAAGGCGTCAAAGCCTACCTTGATAGCAAGAATTGACCGATAGGGTATCGAGTCGCCGTAGGGACGCGCTCCAGCGCGTCCCCGTCAACAGCGCGATCCACGGTCGCTGAATCGGGCGCCCCTACGTTAACTTGGAAAGCGAAATAGCAACTTGCTCACCCATAAAGTCACCAATCGCATTGAACTGGAATGCATCAATTGTCACACGCGCATCCCGCTGACCAAGTCGGTCGCGGGATGTCCTCAGTGTGGTGAAAACATCCTTGAAGCGCGGTACGATCTCAGCCTGATCAATGTGCAGGAATGGCTGAAAGCCATCAAGCAGCGCGGGCGTGGTTTGTGGCGGTATTTCGAAGTCCTGCCGCTGTATGATCCCAACAACATTGTCAGCCTGGGCGAAGGCGGGACGCCGCTCATCAAATCCCGGGCGCTGGCCTCCATGCTCGGCTTGCGCAATCTGTTCATCAAGGATGAACGGCAGGGCCCGACCGCCAGCTTCAAAGATCGGCAGGCGACCGTCGCCATCTCCGCCATGAAAGAGATCGGTGTTGACTCGGTCGTGGTCGCCAGTACGGGCAACGTCGCCATCGCGTACGCGGCCTATGGCGCGCGCGCCGGGATCAAGTTGTGGGCGTTCTTCCCGAGCCTCGCCCCGGCTGAGAAGATGCGTGAAGCGGCGGTCTACGGTGCCGAAGTGATCAAGATCACCGGGACGTATGACCAGACCAAAGAGATCGCGGCGCGTTATGCCAAGCGCCAGGGCCTGTTTCTGGATCGCGGGATCAAGAGCGTTGCGGCGATTGAAGCCATGAAGACCATGTCCTACGAAATTGCTGAACAGCTCGGCGAACAGTTGGAAGGCGGCCAGCGCTGGCGTTCGCCCGACTGGTTTATTCAGGGTGTGAGCGGCGGCATGGGGCCGATCGGTGTGGGTAAGGGCTTCCGCGAGATGATGGATTTCGGCCTCGTGGACAAAATGCCCGCGATGGGCATGGTGCAGTCGACCGGCTGCGCGCCGATGGTTGAGGCGTTCAAGCGCGGTCAGCGCATCGCCACCCCGGTCGAAGACCCGCAGACGATCATCTCGACCCTCGCGACGGGCAACCCCGGTCGCGCCTACGAACTGCTCTACGACTATGTCCACAAGTACGGCGGGCACTTCACGTCCGCCAGCGATGAAGAAGCCTTCCACGCGACGCGGCTCGTCGCGCGGAATGATGGTCTGTCGGTTGAACCCGCAACGGCGGTCGCCTTCGCCGGGTTGTTCAAGATGGTTCGCGAAGGCGTGATCAAGCCGGATGACGTGGTTGTGGTCAACTGCTCCGGCCATACCATGCCCGTCGAAACGCAGATTCTCGGCGAACAGTGGCAGCGATCCGTTGACTTGTCGTCGCGTACCCACACGGCGATGCCGCCGCAGGACGGTCTGGCTTCGGCTATCGAACAGATCGACGCGCAGGTGCGGCGCGTGGTAGTGATTGAAGATACGCCGGACGCCGCCCGCTTGATCCGCCGCGTGCTGCAAGCCAGAGGCGCCGAAGTCCATCTCGCGCATGACGGCGCGACAGGCTTAGAGATCGTGCGGCAGATGCGCCCCGATCTGGTGATTACCGATTTGATGATGCCCAATGTGGACGGCTTTCAGGTGATCGACACGCTCAAAGCTGACCCGGAACTCCAGCATATTCCCGTCGTCGTCATCACAGCCAAAGAGCTGACGGCGAAAGAACGGGCGCGTCTGAATTCGCAGGTCGATTTGCTGCTGCAAAAAGGTTCTACCATCGATGAAGATGTGATCGAGAATCTCGTGGACAAGCTCAACTGAGGCAGGAATGACGAAATCGATCCTGTATATTGAAGATGATCCCGCCAGCCGCTCTCTGGTTGAACGGACACTGCGCTATGGGGGATATAACATCGCCGTCGCCGCGTGTGGTCTGGAAGGCATTGATATGGCGCGGCATGAGACGTTCGATCTCATCCTGACGGATATCAATCTGCCGGACATGAACGGGCGCGAGATCACGACCATGCTGCGCAGCGACGACCGCTTCGTCCACACGCCCATCGTCGCGCTGACCGCGCAAACGCTCAAGGATCAGCGCGAACTGACGTTCGCCGCCGGGATCACGGGCTATATCACCAAGCCGATCGATATCGATCAGCTCTTGCAGCAGGTTGATTATTATCTCAACGGCGGCCAGGACAAAATCGATCAGGGGATTCTGACGGCGGCGCAAACGCGCTACACGCAGCAGGTCGTCGGGCGGTTGGAAACCCGCGTGCGTGACCTCGAAGCGATCAACCAGTCGCTGCGCCGCCTCGACAAGATGAAAGATACATTCATCCAGCTAACCGCGCACGAGCTGCGCACCCCGCTCACGTTAGTCTACGGCTACAGTCGCCTGCTCGAAGAGAATGCCGACGTGAAGTCGATTGCGAACTATGACCCCAGCATGCGCATGCTGTTGGATGGTCTGTCCGGATCGATCGAGCGCATGCAGTCGATCATCAACGAAATTCTGACGATCAGCCGCATCATGACCAACAACATCGATCTCACGCTCGGCCCGACGGATCTCGGCAATATCATCCACCGGGTGCTGCATGGCTACGCTCAGGTGATTGAAGAGCGCCAGCTCAACATCCACTTCAACCGGGCACAGTTCAGCGAGCGCATGACCGCCGACTGGGAATTGATGGAACTGACGGTGCGCAACCTGCTCAGCAATGCCATCAAATACACGCCGGACGGTGGCACGATCACCATCACCGGCCGCTCAGACGGTGAAAGCCTCCGCTTGAGCGTGCGCGATACAGGCATCGGCATTGCGCCCGACGAGCAAAAAACGATTTTCGAGCGCTTCCACACCACCACCGATCTCTCGCTGCACACGACCAGCAAGACGGCCTTTCGCGGCGGCGGGATTGGTCTGGGGTTGGCCATCTGTAAAGGCATTGTCGAGGCACATGGCGGACGCATTGTGATGGAAAGTCGGGGGTACGACCCGGAACGCCTGCCCGGCAGCGAGTTCATCGTCGTACTGCCGCTCGTCGCACACATCACGCGGAAATCGAGAGAGTCGTAAAGCATGCGTTTCTCCAAACCCTCGCCGCATGCGACCGCGGTCGCCGCCGCCATGCTCACGCCGATCTTCCTCGGTGTCGCGCCGATCTTCGGCAAGCTGGCCATTCGCGCGGGCGCGGATCCGTTTTCGGTGGCAGCGTGGCGCACACTCGTCGCGGTGACGCTCCTCTGGGTATTCTATATCGCTGCGTACCGCAAATACATTTTCATTTACCCGGCGGGGCTGCTGGGCTGCATGATCATCGGTGTGATCAATGGGATTGGCTCCCTATTCTTCTACGGCGGCTTGGGTCTGCTGGATGCCTCGGTCGCGCAGCTCCTCAACGGCATGTACATTGTGTTCGCGGTGATTCTGTCGCATCTGGGCGGCGAAAAGATCAGCCGCAGCCTCGCAATTCGCATCGGCGTGTCGGTGGTCGCCCTCATCATGCTGACGGGCTTCGGCAACAAGCCGCTCGACTGGCTGGGCGTGGGTATGATGCTCGGCAGCGCCCTCATGTTCGCCGGGACGATGATGTTCAGCCAGTATCTGCTCTACGAGATTCCACCGACGACGGCCACGCTCTACATTCTCACGACGATGGGCGTCGTCGTGCTGATGGCGTGGGCGGCGGTCGGCACACCGCTGACGCTGGAAGTCTTTGAGGCGGCACTCCCGCCGATTGTCGTGCTCGGCGTGACGACGGCGCTGTCGCGCCTCGCCATGTTTTCGAGCATCCGCGTGTTTGGCAGTTTGCGGACGGTGATCATCGCCATCGGCGAGATCGGTGTGGCCCTCTCGCTGGCCTATTTCATCCTCGGGGATCGGCTCTCGCCCGTGCAGGTGATCGGCGTGTGTTTGCTCGGCGTGAGTATGCTGCTCATCCGCTCGACGGATATGTCGCCGCGCGGCATCAACCCAAACGCGCTGCTCGTGCATGATATGGCGAACATTCAGTTTCAGCGGATCGCCTTCCACAAGGCGTTCGGCAAGGCCCATCACGACAACGAATTCGGCGTGATGGGTGCGCTGACCACCCTGGAAATGCAGGCGATCCAGAAGATGATGGGCGCGAACAATCGCCCGGTCAATCCGCTGCCCATTCCGCGTGACTTGTACAACGAAGAACCAACCCGCCCGCGTAATCCCTTCAAGGATCAGAATAACGGCGGTGGACAATCGTCCTAGCGGGCATAATTGCCCCGTTGTTCATCGTTATACTCCCTTGTATACTGACTGACAGTGTTTCGTACGTTCGAGTTTGAGTTTAAGGCGAGTTAGCTTATGGCGCAGCCCACAGAGAATCAGTCCCCGCGTGTTCGTGCGGAGGTCGAAAAGAAGCACATTCCCTGCAATCTGTGTGGGGGTGGAACTCTCATCCCTTTTTGCCCCGAGAACGAACGCGGCTTGGTTGAGTGTCAGAACTGCGGACTGGTTTTTGTGAGTCCTCGGCCCGAGGCCCATGAACTTTACGCTTTATACGGCGAAACCTATTTTCAAAACAGCGATTCCGGCACGGTGGGTTACACCAATTACGTACGTGACGAGACCAACATTCGGAAGACGTTTCGCCGCCGCCTGAGCCGCCTCGAAAAGTTCATCACACGGAAAGGCAAGCTGCTGGATGTCGGCTGCGCGGCGGGTTTCTTCCTCGCAGAAGCGCAGGCGAGCGGCTGGCAGGTCGAAGGCTTAGACGTGTCCACGTTTGCCGTGAACTATACTCGCGACCGCTTCGGTTTTCCGGCAGTGCAGGGCAGTTTCACCGATCTGGATTTCGAACGCGGCGGCTACGACCTGATCACGCTGTGGGATGTGATCGAACATGTGCCCGACCCCCAAGCCTATATTCAGCGGGCGGCGGAGCTGCTCAAGTCCGGCGGCACAATCGCGCTGGCGACGCCCGATGTCGACAGCGCCCCCGCCCACATCACGGGTAAGCGGTGGGTCGGCTATAAGCTGTCGGAAGAACATCTCTACTACTTCTCGCCCAAGACGTTGGGGCGCATGCTCACTGAAGCGGGCTTCGAGGTGGTTGATGTTTACCACGTCGGTAAATACGTCACGCTGCGCCTGTTCCTCGATCGTCTGGGCATGTACCTGCCGCCGCTGGCTAAAGTCCTGCAATCCCTGGAACGCACTTTCCGGTTGTCGGAATGGTCTCTTTACATCAATCCGCTCGATATCATCGCCATTACGGCGCGCAAGCGTTGAAACGGTTCGGCCCCGATTTCGCGGTGTTCGCCGTGTATTTCGGGGTGGCGTGTGTCATCACCTATCCGCTGGTGACCATCCTGGACACGCGGCTGATCGGGCATCCCTTCGGCGATGCGCCCGAGTACGCCGCGCATGTCTGGTGGATTAAGCACGCCCTGCAAACGGGGCAAAATCCGTTTTTCCAGCCGCTGCTGCTCTATCCAGACGGACTCGCGGCCGCGTGGTTGTGGAGCGCGCCGCTGCAAAGCTTCCCCGCGTGGCTGTTCGCCTTCGTGCTGTCGGTTCCGGCCGCCTTCAACCTCTCCGCGCTGCTCACACTGGCGCTCAACGGTTGGTCGATGTTCCGGTTGGCCAGCTATCTCATCAGCGAGAACCCAGAGAAAAACTCAGAGCGCGCGGAGATCGATGGGTCTCACCCCCACTCGTCGCGCTCGTCTCCCCCTCTCCCACAGGAGAAGGAGTTGGGGGTTGCGGCCGGTGCGTTCCTCGCCGGGTTGACCTTTATGCTCTACCCGACGTTTCAGGGACATCTCGGCGCAGCCCACACGGGCTTGCTGGTGTTGTGGGGCGTGCCGCTGCTCATGCTGGCGCTGCTGCATCTGCGGGTGGGGCGGCGCTTCATGCTGATCGGCGCGGCGTTGTTCGCTGTGTCGCTGTGGGGCAATCTGCTGCTGCTGGTCTATCTGATCGCGCCCATCGTCGGCGTCTACGCGCTGAGACTGCTCCTACAACGGGATTGGCTGCTGCTGCGGCGCACCCTCTTCACGCTGCTGCTCGGCGGGCTCATCGCCTTACCGTTTCTGCTGCCCACGCTGCGCGCAGCGGCGGCTGACGCGTCTGAACCGGGTGCCGTGCGCTACAGTGCAGCGTTGTTGGGCGTCGTCTCCCCCTCCTTCAATCATCCGTTATTCAGTGGGCTGGACTATCCGCACCGGGTGCTCGGCCTTGAGCCGTTCGAGGGATCCGCTTACGTTGGCGTGATCGCGGCGACCCTCAGCGCCATTGGGTTGAGCCAACGGCGCGCGGCGCGCTGGTGGTTAATCGTGGCGCTGCTGGCCTGGGTGCTGTCGCTCGGCTCGCTGCTCAAGCTGACGGATGCGCCGCTCATCGTGCCCATCGGCGGCTACGCGACGGCGATCCCGCTGCCCGCCGCGCTGCTGCCGTATATCCCCGTGCTGAATATCGCGCGGACGCCGGGACGCTTCAATTTCGCGGTCGGGTTCGTGGTCGCGCTGCTGACGGGCTGCGGCGCGGCGACGCTCGCGCGCTGGATTAAGGCGCCAGCAGTGCGGGCTGCGGCCTGGCTCAGCCTTGCCGTGTTGATCGCGTTTGAGTATCAGTTTTTCTTTCCCGTGCCGACGACCGACGCCGTGATCCCCGCCGCGATCCGCGCGCTGGCCGGACGGGACGACATCCGCGCCGTCTTCAACGTGCCGTTTCAGCATCCGTTGGTCGATAAAGCCGGGCTGTATCTGCAAACCGGCCACGAACATCCTATGATCGCGGGGCACATCACGCGCCAAACGCCGCTCGACCCGGCGGTCGGGTGGCTGCTGCAAACTTTCGACCCGGCGCTGCTGGACGCGGCCGGGGCGGATATTGTCATTTTGCACCGCGAATGGGCTGATCCTGACTTTGAAGCGCAGATCTATGCGCGCTTCGGCGCGCCGATCTACGAAGATGAGCGCTTCGCGGTCTTCGAAGCGGAGCCGTACTCCGGGGCTCCGCCCGCGTTCACCTGGGTGAGCCAGGTAAGCGCCGAAGTCAGCGACTCGGCGGCTGTCTACCTGTACGCGCCCGAACCCGGCACGGTGACGCTCACCGGACGCCTCGCCGGAGACGCCCGCCGCGCTGCGCTGGCGCTGAATGGTGTGACGCTGGTAACCTGGACGGTGAACGGTGAACAGGGCTGGAATCTGCCGATTGAGTTGCCCACGGCGGGCTTTCACACCCTGACGCTGACCGTTGATCCGGCCTGCCCACCAGCCAATGCTGTAACGCTGGTGTGTCGTTCCTTGCACGTCCAGCACCTTGAACTTCGCGACTATCGCCCACTCAGGCAGCCATGAGCATGAGAAAACTATCCCCCACCTTGATCGCGTTCGGCCTGTATCTGCTGATCGCTGTGCTCATCACCTATCCGTTGATCCTCAACCTCTCGTCGGCGCTGGTCGGCTATGTGCACGGCGACGCTTACGAAATGGCACATCACATCTGGTGGATCAAACATGCGCTGCAAACGGGGCAAAATCCGTTCTTCGCGGCCAATCTCGCCTACCCGGATGGCATCAACGGCGTGACGCTGTGGTCACACCCGCTGCAATTCTTCCCGGCGTGGCTGCTGGCCTTCGCGCTGCCGCTTCCAGTCGCCGCCAACGTGACGCTGCTGCTCACGGTCGCGCTCAACGGCACAAGTATGTTCTGGTTGCTGAAGTACCTGACCAGAGACTACGAAGAGAAAAAAAGTTTAACCGCAGAGAACGCGGAGAGCGCAGAGCATAATCAGCCTCACTCCCACGGGCGGCGCTCGGCTCCCCCTCTCCCCTGGGAGAGGGGGTTGGGGGGTGAGGTTATCCCTGCCTTTCTCGCCGGCTTGATCTTCATGCTGTACCCGACGATGCAGGGGCACTTGGGCGCGGGGCACGCGGGGCTGATGGTGCAGTGGGGCGTGCCGCTGCTGATCTACGCGCTCTACCGCCTGCGCGACGGCTGGCGCTACGTGATTTTCGCGGCGCTTGCTATCCTGTTGAGCGTCGGCGGGCACATTTTGCAGTTGATCTATGTCGTGCTGCCGCTGCTGGCCGTGTTCGCGCTGTGGCTGCTGCTCCGGCGGCAGTTCAACGCGCTGCTGCGGCTGATCGCGGCGGGCGTGGTTGGCGGCGCACTGGCGCTGATCTTCGCGCTGCCAAGCGCGATGGCGGCGGTGAGCACCGCTGCCTATGAAGAGACGGGCGACACCGTGCGTTACAGCGCCGATCTGCTGGCGATCATCACGCCGTCCTTCAATCACCCCCTGTTCGGGCAGCTAACCTATACGCATACGGTCCTCGGCATCAATCTGGATGAGGGTACGCTCTACATCGGCGGGATCGCGGCGCTGCTGGCCGTCCTCGCGCTGATCCGCGTGCCGCGGGTGCGGGTATGGGGCTGGGTCGCGCTGGTGGCGTGGATACTCTCGCTCGGCGTACTGCTCAAACTCTTCGATCAGCCTCTCAGCCTGAGCGCGGATGCGTACCGCAGCTATATCCCGCTGCCGTTCGCACTCGTCGCCGACCTGCCGATCTTCAACCTCGCGCGCACGCCGGGACGCTTTGGCTTCTTGCTGGCGGCGGCAGTCGCGCTGCTGGCCGGGTACGGCATCACGGTGCTCTGGACGTGGATCAAGCGGCCAGCCCTACGTGTGGGGATCGTGCTGCTGCTCGGCGCGGCCATTGTGTTCGAGTATCAGACCTTCTTCCCGCTGCCCACCACGACGGCCGCCATCCCCGCTGGGGTCGCCGCGCTGGCCGAACGCACTGACGTGCGGGCGATCTTCAGCGCCCCGTGGAATAATCTTGTCGCCGCCAAAACCGATCTCTACTGGCAGACGGCGCATCAGCACGCGCTGATCGCCGGACAGGTAACGCGGCAAACGCCCGTCAGCCCCGCCAAACTCAACCTGCTGGAAACGTTCGACCCGGCGCTGCTGCATGCGGCGGGCGCGGATGTGGTGCTGATCCACCGCGACTTTGACGATGGTTCGCTGGAACGCGCGGCGCGGGCGCGGCTGGGCACTCCATTCTACGAAGATGAGCGCGTCTCGCTGTTCCGGACGCCCGACGCGGAAGAAGCCTCGGCGCTGAGAGTGATCTTGCCGCCCGCAGGGGAGATCGCCAATACGGCAGATACATTCCTGCATTCGCCGGAACGGGGCTGTCCCGGCTGCTCGTTCCACGAGGTCGACTGGATTGTATTCACAGCCACGCTGACCGGGGAAGCCCGCAGCGTCACGCTGCTGCAGGACAATATCGCCGTGCACCGCTGGCAGGTCGACGGCGCAACGAACATCCGTTTACCGCTGCCCGTCTTTGGCTACAGCACCGTGCGGCTGGCGCTCGATCCGCCGTGCCCGATCAACACCGACCCGGCGTTGATCTGCCACACGGTGACCTTGAGCGCTCCAGCAATCGAGTTCATCGACGCGCCGCCGACGCTCGAAATCCCGTATGCGTACGCCTTTGACCGCGGCCTCACGCTCAGCAACTGGTACGTGCCGCCAACGCTGGCCAGCGGTGATCCGCTGCCCGTGTGGCTGGAATGGACGCTGGCACAGGCGCGCAACGAGAATGAGATCCGCTATGTGCATGTGCTGGACGCGAGCGGAACGCTGGTCGGCCAGCAGGACAACACGCTCGGCGTGCAGCCCGCGCGTTCGGCGTGGGCGGAAGAAGTGCCGATCAACTTTGAGACGCCGCTGCCGGAGGGCGAATATCGTGTGTTCGTCGGCTGGTACACCTACCCGGAAATCGCACCCTTCTGCGTGCTGAATCCGGAGGGCTCGTGCGCGGGGAACGAAGTCGAGATCGGCACATTCCAAGTCGGAGGATGAGGCACGAGGAGACTACTGCGGCATAAGCTTGTCGAAACGGTGGTTATAACTCTAGTTTTTCCAAGATCATTTGCAGTCTGCACGTGTTCGATGAGCTGGTATGTCACCAGAATTCCACCGTATTATGGTGATAACACCGGAGGCTTTAAGCCTCCGGCAGCACCATCCGCTTCTCGTATAAGACAAGCGTCGTCGCCCCGTCCTCAATCGACATTTCGCCGATTTTCACATAGCCGTGCTTCTCGTAGAAATGCTGGTTGCGCCGCGCCCAGGTCGGCGTGTCCAGCGTCCAGCGCCGCGCCTGCGGATACTCACGTTCGATGAACGCCAGCACCTGCGCGCCGATACCCCGATTCTGCTGCGCCGGGTCGATGTACACGCGCCCCAGCTCCCAATGATCGCCGCCCAACGGATAAACGATGAAACCGCCAACGATCTTGTCAGCGGCGACAATCTTGTAGTAGTCGCCCTGCTGAATCAGCCTGATTTGCCAGTCATCCGAGTTATATCCGGGCGGGCCACCTTGTTCGCCGCGTCCATGCTGGCGCGTGTCGTCGTCAAAGGTGCGGGTTTGGACCGCGGTGAGGGCGGGAACGTCGGCGAAAGTCGCTTTTGCAAATGTGATAGTCAAGAGGTTGCTCCCTTCGGTTGCGTCTTTCACAGCTCTATGACGCGGCGCACCCCAAACGTGCGCCCCTTCAACGCATCGGCTGGCGGATGATAGTTTTCGTCTTGGCCGGGTCGCCTTTCCGCGGGTCGCTCAGGTAGAGTTCGTGATGCTTGCCTGTGCGTTCCCGTCCCTGCGCACTGATGAAGTCGTGCAGCTTCTGGATCGTCGGGCCTTCGCTGTCATACGTACCGAGGTGCAAAATCTGCGCGCACAGCCCTTCGTGATACGTCTCCAAGCGCAGCAACTCCAGCGCGGGCAGCGCCTTCTTCTTCGCCACCTCCGGCTTAATCGCCGTGAAGACCTCCGGCGTGACCACCTCCGGTTGCAAAATCATCATCGTCCAGATGTACGCGTCTTTGTCGGCTTGCAGAAAAGCGTCCATATCCTCCGCCCACCACAGGCCTTCCAGCGGCATCACCGGATAATCGAGGCCGTGCGCTTTCTTGAACTGGAATTTGAGCGTATACGCGACGCTGTACAGCGCTTCGACCGCCTCTTTGTAGGCTGGCGCCGTGTTCGGGTTGCCGCGTCCGTCGATCATCAGGTAGGGGAGCGGCGGCAGGTCAACGATTTGCGGCGCTTTAGCGGAAGGTTTCAGGTAGTCGGCGTACTGCTGCTTGAGATCGAGCTTGATCATGAGATGCATGCCTCCTTTGTAGGGACGAGGTAATACAATTTGAGAAAAGACCACGGATTACCCCTCACCCTCAACCCCTCTCCAACGCCAGCGGGGCGACGTGGCGCGGATGGTTGGCTCCCCTCCCTGAATTCGGGGAGGGGTCGGGGGTGGGGTCGGAAAGCAACCTTTTTCGACACGTTCATACCTCGTCCCTACACCCAAAATAGGGAGGGGTAGGCGGAGTAACATTGTTTATATTACACACTCTCCCGCCGCTAGAGAGTCAAGTGACCAAGATCAGGGGCTTGGATTTGTCAATTGCAACCCATTGGCAGAGGGAGTAGTTTCTCTATACAATAGTCAAAATCTGTGACCAAGCGATCCTTTGGTAAAAATAGCCATATGGCAACTCAAGAGATGCGCGCTGCGCGCCGAGCAGAAAATCCGCCAGCCGACTCCGGTCGGTATCGCACGCTGTTCGTTTCCCTCCTGCTGGTGGTGCTGTTGGCGCTCGTCTGGGAAGGGGCGAAGGCGTTCGGGTCGTCGGTCGGCTACAGTTTGGACGTCGGCGGCACGCCCATCGACCTGACAATCTTCAACGATACGCAGCTCCCGCATCTCGGCGACATTTTTGGCTCGTTTGGTGAACCGGCACAGCGCAACGGCGCACCGCTCTACCAGATGCTGATCGAATCCGGCCTGTACACGCTGTGGGCGGCCTTCCGTGGCTTTTTGATGGGCGGGGTGATCGGTTTTGCGCTGGCGATTCTATTCGCGCATTCCATGCTGCTCCAGCGCGGGCTGCTGCCTTACGTGATCGCCTCGCAGACTGTACCGATCCTCGCGGTCGCGCCGATGGTCGTTATCTGGATGGGGCGCATGGGCGCGACCGAATGGTCGGTGCCGATGATCGCCGCGTACCTGACCTTCTTCCCGGTCACGATCTACACGCTGCGCGGTTTAACGTCGGTCCCCGCAACAGCGCTCGAACTCATGCAAACTTATGCGGCCAGCCGCCGCGAAATTCTTTTCAAGCTGCGCCTCCCCAGTGCGCTCCCGCAGATTTTTACCGCCCTCAAGATTTCCGCGACGGCCAGTGTGGTTGGCGCGATCATCGGTGAACTGCCGTCCGGCATTCAAAGCGGTTTGGGGATCGCCATCCTCAATTTTGCGCGTTACTACAACCAATCGCCGCCCCGTCTGTGGGCGACCATCCTGGCGGCGGGCTTGCTCGGGATACTGTTCTTCACGGTCATCGCGGTAGTCGAACGGCTCGTCGTACGCTGGAAAGCCGAAGTGAGTGAATAGTTCACAGTAGACAGTTTACCGTGGACGGTTAGGGATCAAACGTGGCACTGGTACGCTGCTCTGAACATGGCACGCCCAAGGGCAAAACCAACGAGTACGTTCGTTCGGTTGAACCGATTGGTTATCCGAAAACCGGGGTGATTTGCGGAGTCGTTGACTGTGAATCGTCCGGGTTAATCTGGTTGAATCATGATGAATCGTTCGCTTATGAAACCGGCGAACGGATTTTTAGAGTCGCGAGTAATGCGGTCAAGGTTAAAGCGAAATAGATTTTTTGGCCGGGTACTGTAAATTGTGAACTTGAGGCCCTATGGCACCGATTATCAGCATCAACAATCTCTCGAAAACCTTTCGGGGCGCAGATGGCGTCAACGTCCACGCGCTGGAAGGCATCAACCTCGAAGTGCAGCAGGGGGAATTTGTCTCGCTGATCGGGCCATCCGGCTGCGGCAAATCGACACTCCTGCGCATCATCGCCGATCTGGTGCAGTCGTCCTCTGGTTCGATCATGGTGAACGGCAAATCGCCGCAGCAAGCGCGCAAAGATCGCGACTACGGCTTTGTTTTCCAGAGTCCGACCCTCTACGAGTGGCGCACCGTGCTCAAGAATGTACAGCTTCCGCTGGAAATCATGAAGTACTCGAAGGAGAAGCGGGATGAACGCGCCCGCGAAATGCTCAAGCTGGTGGAGTTAAGCGACTTCGAGAGCAAATTTCCGTGGCAGCTCTCTGGCGGGATGCAGCAGCGCGTGAGCATCGCCCGCGCGCTGGCCTTTGAGCCGGGGATTCTGCTGATGGATGAGCCGTTCGGCGCGCTGGACGAAATGACGCGCGAACGCATGAACAACGAACTCCTCAGCATCTGGCGCAAGCTGACGGGCATGACGGTGATCTTCGTCACGCACAGCATCAGCGAAGCCGTGTATCTCTCGTCGCGGGTGGTGGTCATGTCGCCGCGACCGGGACGTATCTCCGAATTAATCGATATTCATCTGCCGCGTCCGCGTGGCCCGCAGACCCGCGATCACGATGATTTCTTTCACCTGACGAACAAGGTGCGCCATGCGCTGCGTCACGGTGTCGGCGTGACCGCGATGGGGATTGGAGAATGAGCGATACGCTCAAGCTGAACCCGCATCAGGCCAGCGATGTTGAAGCAGCTTCGGAGACGATCTATGCGGAAGCGGCGGACATGTTCGAGCCGCGCACGCTGGATCGCGATATCATCGCGCTCATTGCTCTCTTCCTGATCACCGTCACCTATCACATTCAAAATCCGCTGCTGCTGTTCAATTCGCAGTTCGGGTCAGCTTTCCGCAACGCGACGCTTCAGCCTGTTATGGCCATCGGGTTGATCATCGTCACCGCCGCCTTGATCGGCGCGCCGCGGAAGCTGCGCGGCAACCCCCTCAAACTAGGGGCAGCAGCGATCCTGATTCTGTATACGCTGTACATAGGGTCAGCGATTCTGCTCGACTTCAATCTGAGCGGCTCCCTTTACGGCATCGAGCAGGCGATCTTCGTGGTGCGCCTCGACGATACCGCGCCCACGGTGCTGTTGGAAGCGGCGGCTTCACTCACGCTGATCTTTGAAGTGCTCGCGTTGGTCGCGGCGCTCGTGCTGTGGCAGCCGTGGACGCGCTTCGATGTGTATCGCAAAGCCGTGCGCAAGCAGGGCGCGGCGCTCGTCGTCGCCGTGATCGTCGTCGGTGCGTGGGAACTCGCGATCAACGTGTTCAAGATTCAGGAATTCCTGCTCCCGCGTCCGTCCGTGATTGCCGGCGCGTTCGCAGAAGTCTATCCAAGGTTGGTGTCGGCGGGCTGGAATACGTTCCAGAATGCGTTCTGGGGGTTCGTCGTGGGCTGCGGCGCGGGCATCATTACGGGGATTTTCGCGGCGCGCTTCACGTCGTTCAGCAAGGCGCTGCTGCCCGTCGCCATCGGCGTGAATGCCATCCCGATCATCGCGCTCGCGCCGATCTTCAACAACTGGTTTGGCGCGCTCAATCCCGCGTCGAAGGTCGCCATCGTCGCCATGCTGACCTACTTCCCGGCGATGATCAGCACCGTGCGCGGCTTGACCTCGGTCGATGTGCTGTCGCTAGAACTGATGAAATCCTACGCTGCGTCGCAGTGGCACATTTTCCGCAAGCTGCGGCTGCCGACCGCGCTGCCGTACATTTTCTCGGCACTCAAGGTCGGCACGACGCTCGCGATGATCGGCGCGATTGTCAGCGAGTATTTCGGCGGCGCGACGACCGGGCTCGGCTTCCGCATTCGCGACGACGCCGGGTTGTTCAAGTACCCCGAAGCGTGGTCGGCCATCATGATCGCCGCGCTGTTCGGCATTCTGTTCTATATGGTCGTGTCGATTGTCGAGCGTTCGCTGATGGCCTGGCACGTGTCGTTCCGGGAATGATTTAGTAACCTCACCCCCTAGCGCCCTCTCCGAAAAGAGGAGCGGGGGAACAGGGATGGGTTACACGGTTCGTAGGGACGCGATTCATGGCGTCCGCCTGATAACGTGTGCAGGTAGCATAAACCCCTCACCCCAACCCCTCTCCCACGCAAGCGGGGAGCGGGGCGGATCGACGGAGTTGTCGCCCCTCCCTGAATTCGGGCAGGGGCTGGGGGTGAGTTAAATCTTCGGTATCCAACCGTGCCGTAAGGAGGCACGGAGAGGTGTACAAGCGCGGTCAGTTGTTCAAGGAGCTATAGAAGATGCGTAAACTGTTTCTAGCGGTATTTGCTCTATTCGTACTCGCGATCGTCCCCGCCGTTGCCGCCCAGGACCTGATCCCGGTCAGCTTGGTCTTGAAGTGGGTACCACAGGCCCAGTTCGCCGGCTACTATGCCGCCGAAGCTCTCGGCTATTATGAAGAAGAAGGCCTCGACGTGGAAATCATCGCGGCGGGCGTGGATATCAACCCGCAGCAGTTGGTCGCTTCCGGCGATGTCGAATTCGGTATCGACTGGATGGGCAACCTGCTGGCGACCCGTGAAACCGGTCAGGATGTCGTCAACATCGCGCAGATTTACCAGCGCTCCGGCATGCGCCAGATCACGTGGGTGGACAGCGACCTAACCTCGTTCGAAGACCTCGGCGGGCGCACTGTCGGCGTGTGGTGCTGCGGTAACCAGTTCCCCACCTTCGCCGCGCTGACCAAGGCCGGCTTTGATCCCGAAAACCCCGATGATGTCGTGGTCGCGCAGCAGGCGTTTGATATGAATGCCTTCCTGAACCGCGAAATCGACGCCGCCTCCGCCATGACCTACAACGAACTGGCGCAGGTGCTGGAATTCGTCGGCGACGGCGACGCCTTCCCGGTCTACACCCTGGCCGACCTGAATGTGCTCGACTTCAACGAATATGGCACGGCGATGCTCGAAGATGGTATTTTCGCCCGCGCTGAATGGCTCGCCGAAGAAGGCAACGAAGAAATCGCGATCAAGTTCCTGCGCGCGTCCTTCCGTGGTTGGATCGCCTGCCGTGACGATGCCGAAGCCTGTGTCGGTTATGTGCTGGAAGCTGGCCCGACGCTCGGTGAAGGTCACCAACTCTGGCAGATGAACGAAGTCAACAAGCTGGTGTGGCCGTCGGACAGCGGCATCGGTTTGATGGACGCGGCGGCGTTTGACATCACCGCGCAGATCGCGCTGGATTACGGCATCATCAGCAGCGCGGCGGAAGGCGAAGGCGTGACCTATCGCACCGACC
>CALKIA010000192.1 GCA_937988705.1 uncultured Chloroflexota bacterium
CAGCCGATCTTTGTCTGCGCGGATCATCGGCTGCTGGCCGCGGCGATCGCCGAAGGTCTGCGCACCGATGATCCGAATTTGCACCCCTAGTGTAGAGGCGGCTTACACCACCGGCTTACGACGGCGGAAGAGCAGCATGGGCATGGTGATGCCCAGCGCAATCGCCGCCAGGATCAACCCCGTGTTGATGAAGTTGACGGCCGTTTCCATGAGAATTGGTTCGGTGGTGGCGGGAGCAGAGGTCGCAATGCGAATCAAGCCGAGCATCGCGCGGTAGGCGAACGAACCCGGTACCA
Source organism: uncultured Chloroflexota bacterium (assembly GCA_937988705.1). Lineage (GTDB taxonomy): Bacteria > Chloroflexota > Anaerolineae > Aggregatilineales > Phototrophicaceae > Flexifilum. The sequence goes on from CALKIA010000192.1 coordinate 297, forward strand.
TCGCAATCGCGCCGCAAATGCCAAACACCAGCGAGGGCGTTTCGAGACGCCGCGCGAAGTAATCGCTCAGCAAGCCGACGAGCGCCGCCCCTGCCAGCGTCGCGGGCGCAATCGTCACGCCGAGCTGCATCAGCAGCGTGCGCAGCGCGTGCCCCAACGCCCCACAAATAAAGCAGGCGATCAAGGTTTTGCGTGGCACATTGAACAGCACGGCAAAGCCGACTGCGACCACGCCCGACCAGAACAAATCTTGCAGAATATTGAGCCAGTTCATAGTCCGCTGACCCCCAACAGTTGCATGGCGAGCAGCAAACCGAGCGCAATACACATGGAGATCACCGCGCCGGTGAAACCGCGCACCAAACCGGTGACCATGTGGCCGTTGATCATGTCACGCAGCGAATTGATCAAGTGGACGCCGGGGACGAGCAGCAGCACCGAGGCCGCCAGCGCGATCTGCGGGTTGGGGCTGAGCTGGAAAAGGGTGGCGGTGCTGGCACCCGCGCCCGCCACGAAGGCGGTCACCACGACAATCATGAAGGCATTGATATGGCGGCGGCTCATCTCCTGCCGCACGAACATCGCGGCGGCCGACGAGAGAAACGTGACCGCAAACACGCCTAAGTCCGCGCCGAACAAACGACTGAGACTGGCACAGGCCAGCCCCACCATACCAACGACCACCCACCGATTGTAGTTCGACCGGACAGCGCTGATTCGCAGCAGTTCCGCGCGCGCTTCAACGCGGTCAACTTCGCCCCAACTGATGCGGTAGGCGAGGTCATTGATGGCACAGACGATACTGAGGTTGACGCCGAGCGTCACCACGCGCCGCACTTTGGTGCGAAATTCATCCCCGCTGATCGTTGTCACGATCAGCGCATTGGGCGAAACCAGAATGTCGAGCCACGCCGCCCCGAGCGACGTGCCGATCAGGTGGACAACGCTTTCGACGCGATCTGTATCCGCGCCATGCTGTAGAAGCATCTGTCCCGCCCACAACGACAGATCAATGACATCCCGGAGGGTTTCATGATCTAAGGGCGGCTTTTCGATTACAGCCTCTTGGTCCATTCGTTCCTATCCCTACATAACACGTGTTCACAGTGTACCGTGAGAGGTATTTGTCTGAATAGGGGTGGATTAGAATTATAAGAAATCGTTTACGACGACTTCACCTTCAGCGTGGTGATCTGACCGATACGTTCCTGAATCCGCTGAATATACGGCGGAATGTGCGGCGCGGCCTCCGGCCCACCGAGCGCTTCCATCAGACGCGTGAGCGTGTCGACCAACGCCTCGAGCGCATACGGGGACGAGGCCGACGCCAGATCGAACACCGAGATGAGCGCGTCCTCCGCGTCGTCGACTTTGCCGAGTGCCAAGCGCGAGGTCAGCAGGTCGGCATACGCCCAGTAGTTATCCACTTCCGCCTGAACTTCGCCCCGCGCCAGCCGTTCGACGCGGCGGAAAGTGGTCAGCATCTGTTCGCGATTGTGCTTACCCATGTAGAGCATGGCGAGGTTGCTGAAGGGATACGAGGAATGCGGGGTGACTTTCGCCGCCTGTTCGTACGCGTAGATCGCCTGATCGATCTGGCCACGGCGGCGATACAGGCCGCCGAGTGACCCCCACCACGACTCACTGTCATCGTCTACCAGTTTGGGCGAGAGGCGCAGCGCCTTGAGCAGATACGACTCGGCTTTGTTGAGCATTTCGTCGCGATCCAGCCCTTGAGGCAGTTTGTCGCCGATGCGCCGGTAGACGTAGCCCAGCGCCGCCATCGCCAGATGGAATTCGGGATCAATAGTGAGCGCTTGCTGCAAATGACGTTCCGCGTCTGGCAGTTGACCGCTTTGCACATACACATAGCCAAGGCGGTAGTGGATGAGGGGGTTATCTTCGTCCAGCTTGAGCGCACGCAGGTAGGTATCCGCCGCACCCTGCAAGTCTTGAGCGCGATACTGGCGTTCGCCCAACGGCAGCAGCGAGAGCGCGAGCGTCGCTTGCTCGGTCGCTTTGCGCTGCCGTTCGAGGCTTTGCAGGAGCGTCGAACTCATCTTTTGCAGCGCTTCTTCCTTTTCCGTAAGTTCGGTCTGGAAGCGCGTGCGCAGTTCGGTGAGTTCCGCATCGACGCGCTGGCGGGCTTTGGCGAGTTCACTCTGCGCCGAGAACAACCGGGTCACCCCGATCACGCCGAGCGAACCACCGGCGATGGCAATCGCCACACTGATCGCCTCAAAAATGCCGAGGAAGCGGCTGGCGTCTTCCGCATAGCGCGCGGATTCTTCCATCGAACGGCGGGCGTCGGCGGCATTCTGGGCAATTTCATCGGCGAGCAATTCATCAGGGGACAGCGTGACGCGCGCCGAAGGCACGGGCGTCGGCGTGGTTTCTTGTGCGGAGACAGCACTGGCGATGAGCAAACAGACGATAAGCGCGGCGATCAAGCGCATGGGTTCACGCTCCTACTTAGTAGCCAAAGAAATTCTCTAACCAGCGGCGAAGCATATCCGCGCCCGCCTTCATCGAAATGAAATGCAGATTACCCTCGCGCAAAATCTCGTTGATTTTCGGGTCGGCGCTGGTGCCGGCTTTTTTCGCAGCGACCAGTTCATCGGCAAAGCGGCCGCTGCCTTCCAGCACCAGCAGTGGAATCTCCGGGTGCTGGGTGGTCACACGATACACCTCATTCCGCACGATTTCGCCGCCATTGATGACGAACCCGAGCGCGCGTTTGGCTCCGCGCCCGGACAGCGCCAGTGCAACCTGCACAATCGTATCGGATTCTGCGCCAAAGTCATCCCCTTCGGTGAGGATGAAGTGCGAGTGAAAGGCATCGAGATCGGAGAGGCGTTTGGTAGGTTCATGACCGGGGTAATATACAACCGCTTCCGGCGCGATGCCGATCAGCGGGAAGTTGTAATTGCGCCGCTGCCGTGCCAGCCCGATGAGCGCCATCACACCCGTCGAGGTGCCGCCATCGATCAGGCTGATACCGCGCTCCTGTAAGAAGCGCGCCAGCCCATCTTCGATTGTCGTGCGCGTCAGGCTCATCGAACTGATGTCCATGTTGCCTGCGCCGCCGCTGATGAAGATCGTCGGGACAGGATGCGGGAGATCCAAGGCCTCGACAATGAGGTCGGCTGGGGTGCTGGGCTTAACGCGCAGCGCGACCGGAGTTTTGCCATTTGGATACTGAATCGTGAAAGTCTCCAACCTGGCCGCAGAGGAGGCGGACTTGGTATTTCCGCCGAACAATCGTTTTAGTAAATCCATGGCTTGTCTCCGGCGCGTCTCACCTGTATGCCGTCCATTATAGGCCAGAACACGAAAAGGTGATGAAAATCGATGCAGGGATAGACGCGCGCTGCTCTGTTCCCCTTGCTAATTGGGGGAGCAGAGCAGACGAGCAAGCGTGAGGGTTAACGAACTACTTCAGTTCAGAGGTGCAGTTCGGGCAGCGCGTCGCCTTGATGGCCACCGTCGAGTAGCAGTACGGGCATTCCTTGGTCGTCGGCGGAGCGTCCGCAGCCGCGGCCTTGGGCTTGTCCAGACCGGACTTGAGGCGGTTGACCGACCGAATGATCATGAACAGCACGAACGCCACGATCAGGAAGTTGATGACCGCATTGAGGAACACGCC
>CALKIA010000193.1 GCA_937988705.1 uncultured Chloroflexota bacterium
GCAACACGGCCTATGAGTCGCTGGGCTGCGGCACGCCCGCGATCATCGCGCGGGTATCCTCACAGCGCGACCTGCTGCCCGAAGCATTGGTCGATAAGGTCGATTATGGTGACACGGAGAGCGCGGCGCGGATTGCCGCCGAGATCCTCCGCACCGGGCGGCGCACCTCCGAGGCGACGATGAGCTACCTGCATACGCACTATCGCATCGATACGCAGCTGGCGACCTACGCCAACACGATTCTCAACGCGCAGGTGGTCGAGCCGCCGCGCTACGTCTACACGCCGATCAGCGAGCGGACGCGCTTCCTGCTGCCGGTGTGGTGCTATCGAGGCGCGCGCGGGATTTACCACGACTACCGCGCCGATTACACGCACGATGCGGCGCTCGAAACACTGATCGACGCGCACCCGGACGGGTTCACGTTCGCGGACGCGGAGCGCGAGCAGGTCATGGCGTGGTATCGCGCGGGGCTGGTCGTGCCGGTGGGGTGATTAGGGCGACTTTAGGTTAACCGCAAACTGATTCCGGGAGCGATAAAAGCATACGTCGAATTCAAGGAAGAAGTTCATCTGACCGAAGATTACCGGGACAGAATTGGAACGGGTCCACGCGAACACCAACCGCACCGCTTGGTCGGCTGTGATTTGCGGATGTGCTGCCGCACGACGAGCGCCCGCGCATCGAATTGTCCCAGACTGCCGACGAGAGAAACGGGCGTAATTTGATCTTCCCATACTGCTCCTAAAGCCAAGCCTACCTGATATGGGAGCACATTGACCGCCGCGCCTGTGTCGAGCAACCCGATGACTTCAACCTGACGCTGATTGAGGCTGAGCAGCAGCGATAAACGTGGCATGAGGCTGGTTGGCAGTTGATCGGTGGCGGTGTAGGGAAATGATGGCACTATGAATTAGCTTCCTCGGCGGCTTTCAGCACCGCGTAGAGGGTATGGGCAGCGATTTCGTTGCCGTAGGGCGTTAGCAATTCGTAGGACGCATCCGCAATCAAGTCGATCTGCTCTTCGGAGGCAAGTTCGCTGATCAACAACTGCAGCGCTCGTAATTTGTCGGCGCGGTTGAGCTTACGCAAATCGCGAATCAGGGTATCCGGTAACATGGAGCTATCCTGTCCAACTGAGTATCACGCTGACAGTATTTTACATCAGATTACGCAGCAGCAGGTCGTCCCGTCGGGATGAGCATTACCCCGGCAATAACTTCTTCTCCGTCACCAGATCCATGCCGAGCGCGTGGGCGGTGGCTTGAGCTTGCGTGTGAATGAGGCGCGCCACTTCCCAGACAATATCCATCGCCATCGACAAGGTGACGATTTCAAAATTGTCGAGCTTGTTGGTGGCGACCATTTCGGCGAGGCGTGTGTAGATCAGTGCATACTCGCCAAATGAATCGCGCGGATTTTGGCGCGGCGTCAGGTTGAGTTGGTTGCGCAGTTCGTCGGTGGTGCGCTCCCATAAGCCCCGGTAGAGATTATCGGTCGCTTGGGCGTAGAGGGTCGGCGGCGCGGCAATCACGGCGGCTTTTAGGGCTTCGACGAACAGCTTACGGGTGATGATGCCCTGAATGCGCGCTTCGATCCAGGTGTCGGTTTTGCCCTGCCGCCGATACTTACCGCCAACGCGATCCAGCGCGGCCTTGAGTTCTTCTTCGGGATCGCCGCCCGTTTCAAGCTGTTGTGCGCCGACTTGTGCCAGCCATTCCTTGAGAGGTTCAACCTTTGGAGAAGGGATAGACTGAACGAGGCGCAACGTCTGCTCTATGTTGATGACATCGGTTGCACGCTGTTTTCCATCCAACGCAGTCATTTTCAACTTCGCACAATTTGTGACAGTTTGATTACCCTCTTCCTTTGCAATACGATCTTTGAGAGTAGACCAATAAGTTTGCGCCCGTTTGTAGTCAATCGTGAGGAGTTCAGCGATAATATCGATGACGCTGAAATACCATTCACCGTCATGCCAAGCTTTGCGGATCTTTTCAGGTCTTAGTTGCAGTGCATTATTATCGGGGAACAAAGGTTGCGAATAGGACATAATAGAACCTCAAACGTATCTATGAATACGCAAATAGTATATTGGTATCCCATTCGAGTCAAGATGGCAGTTTTTCTATGACTACGATGCTTAAGAATCGCTTCTTTCATTTGCTGAGTGAAAAAGAGCGCCAAGAGAGTCGGCGCATCACGCAAAGCGAAGTCGCCAACGCGGTTGGTGTTGATCTGCACACGATCATTCGCTGGATGCGCAACGATGTGAAGAAATTTGATGCGTCCGTGGTAGTCCGCATGTGTGAATACTTCGGCTGCGAAGTCGGCGATTTGCTCTATTTGGAGCGGCACGAAATCAACCGCGATAACTAAGCCAGTGACAGAACAGAGAGAGGAATAGACACCCATGAGCTTGCTCAACTTCCAGGTCGTGCGCGATCTGCTCGCCGCGGCGGAACAATCCCCGATTCTCAACAACGGCGTGGCGACACCGGGCACAGGTCAGGCTAAAAGCACGGCGACCGGCTCGACGCTCACGCGGTTGGTCAACGACGCGAAGACCAAGAACATCCTGACGACGCTCAACGCGGAGATGCACAGCGTCCAGTGGGCGGAGAACGGACGGGCGTTCACGGCGCTGCTCAACACGAAGACCGGGGAAATTCTGCTCAAGTTTGAACCCGCGCGGCGGTAAGCGCTTTACCCCACCCCCTTGCCCCTCCCCGAATTCAGGGAGGGGAGACAGAGGCGGTCACAGCGCCTTGATCGTCGCCGTTTAGGAATCTCACCCAGCGGACGCGATAAATCGCGTCCCTACGAAGACGGGCTGAGGGCTTTTTTGCGTTCGAAGAAGCCAAAGACGAAGGCCACGCCGAGCACGATCAGCGGCAGGGCGACGAGCGCGCTCCCGGTGATCACCTCGCCGCCAATGATCACGCCGAGGATCACCGCGAGGCCGGGGTTGACCAACGCATAACTCGTCGCCAGAGCGGGCGAGACATTCTTGAGCAGATACATGTACGCGGTCATGGTCGCCAGCGACCCGGCGACGATGAGGTAGACGAGTGCCGCGAGCGCGCTCGGCGTCGGCATGCTGGTGAGGCGTTCGCCGCCCGCCAGCGCGCCAATCACGAGGATCGCGCCGCCAATCAGCATTTCCGCCGCGTTGCCCATCGCCCCGGCGGGCATATCCAAGCGCTTGATGAGCAGCGACCCGAACGACCAGCAGGTGATCGCCGCGAACATGTACACCAAACCGCGCGGATTTGCCTGCAAATTCCCTTCCAGCGTCAACAGCGCTACACCGAGCAGACCGATCCCCACACCGATCCATTCGCCGCGCTTCGGGCGGTTACCCCAGATCAGGCTGAAGCCCAGCGTCAGCAGCGGCGAGGCGGCCACCAGACTCGCGGCGAGGCCGGACGAGATCATGGTTTCGGCATAGGCGGTGTTGCCCATCCCCATGACCAGCAGCAAAAAGCCGACGATACTCGCACTCAACCACTGGCGGCGGGTGGGCAGTTTGGCTCCGCGCAGCAGTAGGAAGCCAAACAGCAGCCCTCCGGCAATCGTGAAGCGAATGCCCATCATCAGATAGGGCGGGAAGCTTTCAAAAGTGAAGCGGATAGCAAGATACGTCGTGCTCCAGATGATGTACACCGTGAGCAGCGCGATAATGATCAAGGCGCGGCGGCTGAAGGTAAGCCCCCCCTTGGCGCTCCGGGCGGCACTGATTGGCGTGCTGGACATCTATCATTGCTCCTTCGTGAACCTTCTGATTCTATGAGCATTCGACTGCGATTGACAGCACCTATTGAAACCATTATGCTAAAATAGCCTTAGTATCGAAAGCAATTTAGCGAAATGAGCTTACAAATGGATGGTACGATGTGGCGGCTGCTCAAGCTGCTGCAAGAGGACGCGCGGCAGTCATTCCGGCAGATCGGCGAGGCGATTGGGCTGACGGCGCCGGCCGTGGCGGAACGAGCCCGGCGGCTGGAAGACGCGGGCGTAATTAGAGGGTATCACGCGGAAATCGACTTACCCAAAGCGGGTCTGCCGATCATGGCGTTCGTGCATCTGGTGTCAAACAGCCCGCAGTCGGTCGCGTTTCGCAAGGCCGTGCACGATATGCCCGAAGTGATCGAATGTCACTGTGTGACGGGGATCGAGTCGTATATTCTCAAGGTGGCGTGTACCTCGGTGCCGCACCTCGAACATTTTCTGCTGGAACTGAAGGATTACGGCGATATGCGCACCTCGCTGGTGCTGTCATCGCAGGTCAGCCGCCGCGTGATCGACGAGTGGTCGCTGCACCCGGACGAGGAACGCCCGAAAACGCCGCTGCGTTAGCTGGCGGTGCGGTCGCGCAGATTGTCGGTGAGGGCGGCGTCCGCCTGTATGCGCGCGATCTCCGCGTCGATCGTGCTGGACGGGCCGGTTTCCGGTTGGAGGCGCATTCCCGTGAAAGTAGGGTCGATTTCCGCGCGGATACGGTCGAAGTAGAACTGGTCGATGCGTTCGGTAATCTTCTCTTTGGCGATCAGCGCCAGACAGGAACTGGCCGCGCTGATCTTCCCCAGGCAGCCATCGACATAGGCGGCGGCCATGAGCAGACGGAGTTTTGCGCTCGGCACGTTGAGCTGGGTGACGATGGCGGTGGCTTCGTGCAGCGGATCGAACACGGCGTCAAAGTTGGACTGCGCCGCCCATACGCGGGCCAGCGCGATCTGGGTGTTGGCAATTTCGCGCGGGAGCTTTTTGGTGACGAAAACCGTGCGCGCCCGCAGCAGCAGACCGAGCGCGTCGTCGAGGCAGCCATCCACTTCGGCAGCCTCGCCCGCGTGGAACAAGGCGCAGCCTTCCAGATACGGTTCGCCCAGTTCGCGCGCGATCTGCTGCGCCTGGGCGAACAGCGCGGCGGCGGCGCACGTTTCACCGTGCACGAGCTGATACACACCATAGTTCAGGCAGTAGATCGCTTCGCCCGGACGATCAGCGATTTCCAGCTTGATGTTCTGGCTCTGTTCAAAATAAGACTGCGCGAGCTTGTCCTGATTTTTGTTCATGGCGACGACCGCGAGATCGGCGAAGGCTTTGCCCATGCCGCGCTTGTCCCCGATTTCTCGCTGGAGCAGCAGCGCTTCCTCACAGAGTTGTTCGGTTAAGTCGAGATCCCCGCGCAGCTGCGCCAGATGACTCAGATTGCCGAGGCTGACTTCGATGCCGTGGCGGTCATGGATGCGCCGCCGCAGCGCGAGACTCTGCTCCTGATAGCGCCACGCAGCCTCATAATCCGCCATGCCTTGCGCGAGCAGCGCCAGATCGTTGAAGGTGGAGCTCATGCCGCGGATATCGCCGAGCGCGCGGCGAATGCGCAGGCTGGCGTCATAATGCAGTCGCGCTTCCTCGTACATACCCTGATGCAGGTTGACCGTACCCAGCAGGTTGTGACACATTCCCAATCCCTGCTGATCGTTCGTCGCGGTGCGCAGGACGAGCGCCTCGATCAGGTAAATTCCAGCTTTCGCATAGGCTCCCGTTTCGAGCGCGGTTTGCGCCATGATTTGCAGCGCGTCGGCGACGCCGCTTTTGTTATCCGTTTTGCGGAAGTAGGCCAGCCCCAACCGGGCATTGCTGTTGGCGCGATCCAGATGGCTGGCGCGGATTTCGACTTCGGCCAAGGCGATACGGGCGGCGGCTTCAATTTCGGGATAGCCGAGCTCCAGCGCTTTTTTCAGATAGGCGCGGGCTTCGTCCGTCTGGCCGAGGAAGAAATAGGTACGCCCCATCAGATTAAACACGTTACCCCGGCGCGGATCATCGGGTTTGGTTTCGAGAATCTCAAGTGCCCGCCGCAGCAAATCCAGCGCCAAATCGAACAGCGCGGTCACTTTGACGGCGCGCTCGGCGGCCATGATCAGGTATTTGACCTCGCGGCTGGCGTCGCCTGCCTCGTGCCAGTGATAGAGCAGTTCTTCGGCGTGCAGCACCGGGTTCGAGTAGAAGGTTTCAATCGAAACGGCGACATGCTGGTGCAGCTGCTGCCGTTCACCTAAAGCGAGATCGGCGAGGGTGGTCTGCCGCAGTTTGTCGTGGGCAAAGCGCCACAATTCGCCCTGGACTTCGCCGACCGCGGCATTCGCCGTGTCGATCACCCAGGCTTCGACATCGTCCACGCCCTGCGAGTTGGCCAACCAACTGAGCACGTCTAGCTCGATTTGCCGGCCTTTGACAGCGGCCAGTTTGAGCAGCGGCCGGGCCCACGGCGGCACATGTGACAGCCGCCGCCGGAGGATCGCCTGCACACCGCCAGAGAGCATGGCATGCGGGATCGTCGTCGGCCCGACGCTGTCGAGGTTGCCCGCTTCTTCGGCCAGCGCGCGCACCGTTTCCACCAGAAAGAAGACGTTGCCTTCCGTTTCGCGTTCGAGCATTTCGACGATGTCGCGCCGCTGATGCCCGAGCATCGATTCGGTCAGTTCGGCGATCTCGTGGGTCGTCAGGCGTTTGAGCGGCAGCACCTTGGCCGACGGGAGGCGTTCCGGCAGCGCGGGCAATTCATCATCGCGATAAGTGCCAATGATCAGCATCGGCAGCCGCACGTCGATCAACTGCTTGAGCAGATCCAGACTCTCGCTGCCCCAGTGCAAATCCTCAATGATGAGCACCAGCTGCTCTGTTTGGCGGCGGAAGAGGTCGATGATCATCGCAAAGAGCCGTTGGCTCGCGGCTTCGCCCGTCAATTCGGTGATGACTGGGTCGGCATCGGCCTCACGGGTTTTGGCGATCAGCGTTTCGATGTCGGGCACAATCACTTTGAGGACTTCGACCTCGAGCGGTGCGAGCTGCATGCCCAGCACGAGATGCCGCAGCGGTGATCGCCACGCCTCGTAGGGCTTGCCGCCGGTTTCGGACAGGTAACTGCGCAGCACAAGCGCCCCATCGACGAGTGCGCGCGTGGAGAGTTCATCGACCAACCGCGATTTGCCGACACCGCTTTCCCCGGCGATCAGCCACGCGCCGCCCACACCCGCTCGGCTCTGCTTGAGCGCGTCGACAAGCGTGGCGAGTTCCGTTTCCCGCCCGACAAAGCGCGAGGCCTGCAAGTAGCTTTCGCGGGTGACAACCGTATCCACCGGGATCTTCGTCCCGATGACATCGCTCAAAGCGCTGATGGTCGCTTCGGCGCTGGCATAGCGATCTTCCGGGCTTTTGGTGAGCAGCCAGCCGACGATCATGCGCATATCCAGCGGCACGACATTCAAATCGACGGGGGTATTCAGGACATGCTGCATGAGCGCATGCAGCGGCTTATCGCCAAAGGGCGCGTGTCCGGTGAACATTTCGTAGGCGATCACGCCGACCGAATAGAGATCGGCGGCGTAGGTGATCGGTGCTTTCCCGCCGATAACTTCAGGCGCGGCATAGCTGATCGTGCCGCCCAAGGTCTGGACGTGGTTGAGACCGCTGGCGAGGCCGAAATCCAGCACTTTGACGACCGCTTGGCCGCCGCGTTCGATCACCAGCACATTGCCCGGTTTGAGGTCACGGTGGAGCATGCCGCGGCGATGAATATAGGCGAGCGCGCGCAGCATCTGCGCCAGCAAATCGATTTGCATGGCGAGGGGCTGGCCCGCGCCCGCCTCGCAGATGGTTTTGGCGTTGTCGAGATACTCCATCGTGAAGTACGGACGGCGTTCGGTGTCGAAACCGTAGTCCGACACGCTGATGATGTTCGGATGGCGCAGCGAGGCCAACGCTTCGAATTCCCGAGCGAGCGTGAGGCGTAACTCTTCCGGTTTGATCCGCTCATCGCCCAGATCGAGGGAGGCGTGGACGCGTTTCAGGGCGACGGTGTTGCCAGTCAGCCGGTCGTAAGCGCGGAAAACCTCACCCATCGCACCTTTGCCGAGGGATTCGCCGATTACATACCGCCGATTGATGATCCGACTCAAGAGCGCTACCTCAAATCTAGCCTTAGATAGAGCATATTCTCATAACTATTGTACTGTTCAATCCATAAATAAATGTTAACATGTGGGCATGATGAAACAGATTGAACTTGAACTCACCGAGATGGTCTACGGCGGAAACGCGCTGGCGAAGGATGATGGGCGGGCGATCTTCGTGACAGGCGGCCTGCCCGCTGAACGGGTGCTGGCCACTATTACGCAAGATCGCGGACGGTATGCGTTTGCAGTTGTAGACGAAATACTGACCCCATCGCCCCACCGGCTTACACCGCGCTGCCCTTACTTTCGGGCGCGTACCTGTGGCGGCTGCCAATGGCAGCATATTGAATATGATCAGCAACTCCTTTATAAGACGAATATCGTTAAAGCGCAATTCCGCCGGATTGGGAAATTCGAGGATGCGCCCGTCCTCCCGATGATCGCCAGCCCGGAAGCGTGGTTCTACCGGACGCATGTCACCTATCACAGCAGTTCGGCGGGTGAACTCGGCTTCATCGCGCCGGATGATCACACGATCACTCCGATTGAGGAATGCTACATTATCCGTCCGGAACTGCTCGCCATGCGCAGTGCGATCCACGCGACCGCGGGGCGGGTGCGCTGCATGGTCGGGTCTGATGGCAGCGAACAGGTCGTCAGTCTGAGCGATGATGCTTCCCCACTCGCCGCCGACAACGCCGACGATGAGACGATTGCGCCGCCCTCGGCGGACAAGGTGACCTTCACGATGCACGGTGCCACGTTCCGCGTGAGCGCGGGCAGCTTCTTTCAGGTGAATTTGGCGCAGGCGGCGCGGGTCGTGGGGTTGGTGGTCGATCAACTCGATTTGAGCGGGCGCGAGCTGGTGCTCGATCTGTATGCAGGCGTCGGCTTGTTCACGGCGTTTCTGGCGCAGGGGGCAAAACACGTCATGGCGATCGAGCTAGCGCCGAGCGCGGTCAGCGATGCGCGGCTGAATCTCGCGCACCTCACGAACGTGGACATCTACGAGGGCGCGACCGAGGTCATGCTGCCGCGGATCAAGGGCAAGTTCGACGCCGCCGTGATCGACCCGCCGCGCGCGGGGATGCACGCGAAGGCGACCGAGGCGCTGATCGCCCTGAGCCCACGACGCATCGCGTATGTGTCGTGCGATCCGTCGACGCTGGCGCGGGATGCGCGGCTGCTCGTGAACGCGGGCTACACCTTGAAGCACGTGCAGCCGATCGACATGTTCCCGCACACCTATCACATTGAGTGCATCGCGGGCTTTGAGAAGCGGTAGGGAGTTGGCAGTCAACGCCAACGCGACCGGTAGCTCAGTAGAACAGCGTGAAATCGATTTGGGAACAGCGGACGCGATAAATCGCGTCCCTACGAAGACCATCTCCTCTTGGCGAGGACTGCTGGCGCCCCTCGCCGAATTCAGGGAGGGTAGACAGCAAAAGCACTGTTTATCTCCCCTCTCCCCGCTTGCGTGGGAGAGGGGTTGGGGGTGAGGGGAACACGCGAAGAGGCTTATCCATAACTAAAGTTAGGTTAATTACTTCGGCGGCGGGAGCAGCACCTCGCGCGGTTTCGCCCCTTCGACCGCTGGCCCAACGATGCCGCGTTCTTCCATCAGGTCGATCAAGCGGGCGGCGCGAGTGTAGCCGATACGCAGCTTGCGCTGAAGCAGCGACACGGAAGCACGGTTCTGCCGCCGCACGAGATCAACGGACTGGTTATACAGCGCGTCGTCCACATCGCCATCATCGTCGTCGTCGCTGCCGTAATCGTCATCTGGCTCTTGCCGCGAGAACATGTTCTGCTGCATGCGCTTGCCGTCCGACTTGAGCGGGATCGGGCTTTTGCCTTCCTCATCAAGGATCGCGCTGATGAGCGGCTTCGAGGCGGCGATGATATCCTCCTGCGACATCTGGCCGCGCCAGAAGCTCGTGATATTGCCGAGTTCAGCATCGGAAACGTACACGCCCTGCATACGCACGGGCGCGGGCGAGTCGCCGCTCATGTAGAGCATGTCACCACGACCGAGCAGTCGATCCGCGCCAGGTTGGTCGAGGATGACGCGGCTGTCCGTCCCGGACGCCACCGCGAACGCGATACGCGCCGGGAAGTTCGCCTTAATCAAGCCCGTGACGACATCAACCGACGGGCGCTGCGTGGCGATCACGAGGTGGATGCCGGTCGCGCGGGCGAGCGCCGCGATGCGGGTGATCACGCGCTCGGTTTCGTCCGGCGCGAGCATCATCAAATCCGCCAATTCGTCGATGATTACGACGATGTACGGCAGCGGATCGGTGCCTTGCGGCAGATGCTTATTGTAGTCTTCGATATTGCGCGCGCCCGCGGTGCTGAAGCGGCGGTAGCGTTCATCCATCTCACGCGTCACCCACTTCAATACGCTGACGATGCGTTCCAGTTCGGTCACGACCGGCGCAACCAGATGCGGAATGCCGTTGTAACCCGTCAGTTCGACGCGCTTGGGGTCAACCATGATGAACTTGACCGTCGACGGCTGGTTCTTGAGGAGCAAACTGGCGATGATCGCGTTGACGCACACCGACTTACCCGAACCGGTCGTCCCGGCGATGAGCAAGTGGGGCATCGACGCGAGGTCGGCGGCGACGGGCGTCCCGTCTACGCCTTGACCGAGCGCAATGGCCAGCGGCGAATTGATCTTCTTGAACTCTTTCGACTCCAGCACATCGCGCAGGCGCACGATGGCCGATTTGTCGTTGGGCACTTCGATGCCGACGTAGCCTTTACCGGGGACAGGCGCTTCCACACGGATGGAGCGTGCGCCTAAGGCCAGTTGAATATCCTTGTCGAGCGCCGCAATCGAACTGACCTTCACGCGCATCTTTTTACCGCCGCGCACGGGAACATAATCCGGCTCGACGCCGAACTGCGTGATCACCGGGCCGGTGCGGACTTCCACCACCCGACCGGGCGCGCCAAAACTTTCGAGCGTCTCCTGAATGGTGCGGGCGCGTTCCAGCAGCAGATTATGGTCGATCTCCTGATCCTGACCGGAGATGATCAAATCGTCGTAGCTCGGCATCTTCCAGTTTTTCGGCGGCTTGGAACGGACGATCTTGCCTTCCAGCTCGCCAGCTTCGTTCACGCCGCCGAGGAGGCCACGCGCGGAGGGCGGCGGCGCGGTCGGGCGACCGGTCGCGATGAACGGCAGATCGTCGTCAGGTTTGCCGAATGCCGACGAGGCTTTTTCAACCGGCTTATCCGCCTTGAGCGGCGCATTGTCCTCTGGCTTGGCGTAGATGTGCGCCTTTTCCGGCGGTGCAATCGACGCCGCTGGGGCGAGCGGTGCGGCGGGCTTGTCCACCTTAAACGGCGGATCGTCGCGCTTGACCTCCTCTGACCGGCCGAAGGCTTCGCGGCGTTCCGGCATCAGCGGCTTATCCACCTTGAAGGGCGGATCGTCGCGCTTGACCTCATCCGGCCTGCCAAACGGCGAACGGCGTTCCGGTGTCAGCGACGCGGCGGGGGTGAGTTCAGTCGGCTTCGCGGCGGGTTCGGGTTTATCGCTCTCCTCACCGCGGGCGCGCAGCGCATTCAGGCGCGTTTGCAGATCGGGGATCTCCGTCTTGGGCGTCTCCGTCGTCGCCGTTTTCGGCTTGGCAGGAGGCAGACTCGCCCATTTGCCCGTCTCGTCTTCCTCGTCGTCATCGAGGATCAAGCCACTAACGGGCTTGCGTACTTCGAGCGACCGCTCATCTGTTTTAAGCGGATCGGCGGGCTTGAACGCTGCGGCCTGCGCCTCATCCGCAATCGGCGTTTCGCCGAGTCCGAGCGGCTTACGCTCAAATGGACGCGGCTTGAGCAGATCGCCCAGACGCGCGGGCGGCGCATCATCATCTTCTTCCTCGGCACCCAACGAACCAGCCGCTGGTTTGAGCGGTTCGGCGGGTTTCGGGACAGCGGGCTTGACCGGCGCCTCCGTGGAAGCTGCGGGTCGGGCGAACGGACTCGTCGCCTCCGGTTTAGCAGCGGCCAGCGGCGTTGCTGGTTTGACGGGCGACTCCGTCGGTTTTGCGGCCGGCGGCGGGGTTGGCGCGGCGGTCTGAGCCGTCGGAGGCGGTTCAGCGGATTTGGCCGCGGCGTCCTGCTGGCTGTACTGCGCGATCAATTGCTCACGGCGGGAGAGCGGCGGGGCAGCGCCGCCCGTACCAGAAGCAGATCGCGCCGCAGTCGGTGCTGCGGGCGGCGCATTGGTTCCCGCGCCGAAAGTGCGCGCGAGATCGCCCCGATCGGCGGTGACTGCGGGTTTTTCGCCCGGCGCGCTCTTATCGTCTTTCTTGGCGTCATCCGGTTTCGCACCGAACGGCAGACGACTGCTCAGACCACCGAAACGTCCGCTCTTCTCAGCATCGGGTTTAGCCACCCCCGCGCCGGGAGTCGCCGTGGTCGGTTGATCCGACATCAGCGCGGCGGCGGACTTCTCAACGGTCGCCGCTTTATCATCTTTCTTGGCCTCATCCGGCTTCGCGCCGAACGGCAACCGACTGCCCAGACCACCGAAACGTCCGCTCTTCTCGGCGTCGGGCTTGGCCATTCCCGCCGTCGTCGGCTGATCGGTCGCCAGTGAGGCGGCGGGCTGCTCAATCACAGTCGTTTTATCATCTTTTTTGGCATCATCCGGCTTCGCGCCGAACGGTAACCGACTGCCCAGCCCGCCTAAGCGACTACCAAACCCACCTTTTTCGGCATCCGGCTTGGCTGCCTCCGCGACCGGAGTCGCGGTTACGGGTTTGGGCGTATTTTCGGGATCAGGGGTGGCGGGCGTTACCACCGCCGCGGCCGCACCCGCCAGCGAGGCGGCGATCAATTCGCCGGGGCTGGGTCGATTGGCCGGTTTAGTCGTTTCCATCGGCACAGCGTCACCGCCCCGCATGGGCGCAGTGAATGTGCGGCCGCCCATCGTAATCGGAATGCTGCGTTCCGGTTCCGGCACAGGCAAGGTGACTGGCACTGCCGGCGCGGGAATCGGCGCGGGTAAGGCCGCGGTCGCCCCCGCAGGCAGGGCTTCCTGCCCTGTATCCGGTCGGCTCACGCTGATCTGCGGCAAAGCGGCCGCAGCGGCGGCAGTGGCCGCGGCTTTTTCTGCCCGGATCGCCGCGGCGCGCTGCGAACGGCGGCGCAGCGAGTCGCCAAAGCTGCGGAATAGGCTGATCACGATGATCGCCAGATCCGACGCGCTCATATTCAGGGTGAGCATCAAGCCGATGGTCAACCACAGGACGAGCGCGAGGAAGCCGCCGATCTCGGACAGGTTGCTGATGAGCAGGAAATAGATCTCCCCACCGATGCGGCCGCCGCCTTGACCCAACTGCCACGCAATCGCCAGAAAGACGTTCTTGACTGTCCATAAGTAGTCCTGCCCCACGCCAACTTCATAGCGCATGGAGTGGACAAACTGCATGGCGACCAGCATCCCGACGAACAGCAGCGCCGCGCCGACCAGCCGCATCCGCGGGATGACGGGCGCATCATCGCCGAAATGACGCAGGATCAACACCACGCCGATCGCGAAGATTACGATCACGACACCGATCGCGCCCCAGCCGAAGCCTTCGGAGAGCACGCGGTTGACTTCTGAGGTGAGCGCACCCTTGACGGGAGACAAGCTGCTCAACAGCAAAATCAGCGCACCGAGCACCATCGACACGCCGAGAATATCGAGTTTGTTATCAAGCGTGAGGCCGGTCGCATCGACTTTGGGCGCTTTACTGGCGCGGGACTTCTTCGCGTCGTTGTCCGCTTTGAACGGATTCAGCGCGCGCAGCCGCTCAGCCAAGGTGAGCGGAGCGCCTTTGGCGCCCGCTTTCGCCGGTGGGGTTCTGCCAGGAGCCGCCGGGGGTGTGCCGGGTTTCGCCCCGCCGCCTGATCCAAACGGCAGCTTGCCGCCGAGGATGCCGCCGCCATTGCTGGTCGAACTGGCGCTCGAACTGGTTGGCGTGCCGGGTCGCGGAACTCCGCCGCTCGTGAACGGCGACGACTTGGCGTCGGCCGGTTTGTCATCTTTCTTGTCGCCACCGCCAAAGCGATTGCCCAACCCGCCCAGCATGCCGCCGGGCTTGTTATCATCCTTCTTCGCCGCAGGCCTATCGTCTTTCTTGTCACCACCACCGAAGGGCAGGCGACTGCCGAGGCCGCCGAGCGCCCCGCCGATCCCGCCGCCCGGCTTGTCGTCCTTCTTCGGAGCGGGCTTGTCGTCTTTTTTGTCGCCGCCCCCGCCGAAGCGATTACCTAATCCACCGAGCGCGCCACCGAGGCCCGCGCTCGATTTATCACCCGGCTTCGGAGCAGGCTTCTCGTCTTTCTTGTCACCGCCGCCAAAGCGATTGCCCAACCCGCCGAACCCGCCACCAGACTTTTCATCTTTTTTGGCGTCCGGCTTCTCGTCTTTCTTGTCACCGCCGAAGCGGTTGCCGAGGTTGCCGAGATTACCAAACGCACCCGCGGGCTTCTCCTCTTTCTTATCGTCCTGCTTGTTCGCCAGACCACCGAGCGCATTCCCCACGCGGCTGAGCGGATCCTCTTTCTTCGCGGGGCTGTTATCTGTGAACGGGCCAGTTCGGGCGGGGGGAGTCGTACCGGGACGCGCTACGCCGCCGGGGGGCGGTGTGCCACCGCTCCCGCCCAGCAGCGATCCGCCGCTGGGACGATAAGGCTGAACACCGCTGCCGCCTTGTCCGCTGCCAGAACCACCAGCCCCGCCGGATGATCCGCCACCGGGCTGATTGGGACGGGGGAAATTGCTGCTGCCACCTTGCCCGCCGCCCGATCCACCCATAGCATTGGGAGAACGAACCGGGCTAGGAGTGGTGATCCCGCTGCCCGATCCACCGCCGGGAGCACCGCTGCCGCTCGTCGGCGAAGCGGGATTAGGACGCGCGGGCAGTCCCGCGCCGCGCACACTGGCGCCGCTGCTGGAAAATGGGTTATTCGTTGATCGGCGAATCTCGCCGTCATCGTCTTGTTCGTCTTCGTAGTCGTCGTCCTCGGGATCGTAGTCTTCTTCGTACTTAGTCATATGCTCTACCCACATCACTTAAGAGGACGGAAAACACTCCCTATGGGAGTACGCGTGACTCTCTGCAAAGTTGCATCACCGATAGGATAGCACAGTTTTTGTATTTTTCGCATTAGTTTAGCACAAAAGTTCTGTAAAGGCGGGACAAATGGGCCACTCTCGGCTGAAGATCGCCGGGGGTTACGCGCCCGTGCAGCAGCCATCGGGATCATGATAGAATGCTACAGATTGAAGATTGCTGTGAGCGCCGGAGCAAAGCATGATTGTCTCCGCCGATACCCTGTGGCGGCTAAATCAGGAATACTCGAATCGCCTCGCGAAAGCCCACACGTACTTCGCCTTACTGGAACAATTGGTGGAGGAACGCGCCGGGGGTGATGAACGGCTAGACGCTGCCTTGCAGTACACGCTGGCGCATTTGGATGCCCTCAAAGAGGAGCATCGCGGCTGGCGTTATACCTATTTCTATGAACACCCCGATTCCAAACGCATGGTGCAGACCGACCAGGCGATCGAGCGCGCGCTCACCGCCTTTGCGCGGATGCACACCCGCCATGAAAGCTACCTCACCGATTTGTTTCAGGCGCTGGAAACCATCCCGCGACCGCACCCCAGCATGACGACCGTTGCCCCCAACGGCGACCTCTGGGACAAGACGCGCATCGCGTTGTTTCAGCTGCTGGATTTTGGGAACTATGCGGAAACGCTCGGCGAACCGTCGTAAGGGCGCGGCCTGCCGCGGCAGGGCGTAGAACCGCGTGCAGTCGATTTGGGGACAACGGACGCCATGAATGGCGTCCCGACAGACGTCCGTGTGTTAAAAGTGGCCGATCCTCAACTTAGCGCAGAAAGGCAGCGGAGTGCAACCCGCTACAGCGACTGCAATTCGTCAAGCAGAATGTAGCCCTGCCGCAGCGCGTTAAGC
>CALKIA010000194.1 GCA_937988705.1 uncultured Chloroflexota bacterium
TGGGGCGCAACTGGGTGACGACCATGCGCTACTTCATCCCGATCTACCCGGCGCTCGTGCTGTTGGCAGCGTGGGGGTTGATGAGCATATACCGCTCCGCGCGGGGTTATCGGCGGACGGTGGCGGGGGTGTTGATCGGCGTGACGGCGGTATTTACCGTCGTCTGGGCGTTGATGTTCACCAATATCTACCGGAATATGCTCACCCGCGTGCAGGCCAGCTACTGGGTGTGGGAAAACGCTTCCGGCGACTTTTCCATGAATATCGAAACAGCGGACGGCACATCCGCACCGCTCATTAACATCCCGGTGACCAACTCGATGTATGGCACAACCACCGGCGATGATCTCGCGCAGCATGTCACCCGCTATCACCCCGGTTATCCGAGCTCTTCGTATACTTTCAAACCAGATGCTTCGGGGATCGTGACGACGATTTACGCGCCGCACCTCGGCGATCCGCAGGATGAACCGGATCTCGAAGTGATCTCGTTCACCATCACCGAACCGGATGGGACGGTCCTCACGACCGCTCGGCTCGAACAGAACCTGACGCGGGATAACAGCATCGTTGGAGACAGCTATGAAATTCCGCTCGATGCCCCTCTGACCGTGGTGGAAGGCGAGGAATACGTCTTCAACGTCAGCGTGCCGCTCGGTGAGGAAATCATCAGCGGCGGTTCGATTCTGACGTGGGAAGGCGCGTGGGACGATCCGTTCCCGATCAACACGTGCGAACTGCCGTTCGGCGTGACGCTGGCGGATAGTCCGCCGCCCGGTCTGGTCATGGATGCGCGCGACTGCCGTCGTATGGATCCCGGTTGGGGGCTGGTGAGCGGCTACCAGCAGGATATGGTCTACGAGGACGAGGAATTCAAGCGCGTCAATGTGCTGCGGACGCTCGACAACAGCGATTACATCGTCATCAGCAGCAACCGCTTCTACGATACACTGTCGCGGAATCCCGCGCGCTGGCCGTGGACGAATTTCTACTATGACCAGCTGTTTGCGGGTGAACTGGGCTATAACCTCGCCGCAGTTTTTCAAGAAACCTATGAATGGGGGCCGCTGCGCGTCAGCGACCAGCATCTACCGTTCTACGACTCGCCGGAATGGCTGAATGAGTTTGAGGCGGAAGAAGCCTTCCACGTTTACGATCATCCGGTGGTCATGATCTTCCAGAAGCGGGCTGATTATGATCGGCAGGCGGTCGCGGATTTGCTCTTCAGCGTGCCCGTGGTGCGCGTTTCCGGTTTCAACCAGAACTGCCTGCCGGATCTCGACTGGGGCTATTGCGATACGACCATTGCCAATATCTCAACCATCTCGTCAGATGAAATTGACCGCGCGCCGACCGATTATCAGTTCACCGCGGAACTGCGCGAAACGCAGGCCGCTGGCGGCACCTGGTCCGAGCGCTTTGACTCCGCTAGCATCATCAATACCAGCCCGGTCGTCGGCATCATCATGTGGTGGCTAACGGTCGTGCTGTTCGGGTGGCTGACTTTCCCGCTCCTGTTCACGCTGCTGCCGGGGCTAGCAGATCGCGGGTTTGCGCTCGGTAAATTCGTCGGCATGTTCATCGTCGCGTGGGCGACATGGTTCGCCGCTAGTCTGCGCGTGCCGGTCTGGTCGCAGATCGGCGTACTCGCGGCGTTGATCCTCGTAGCGGCGATCGGTCTGGCGGTGCTGTGGCAGCGCCGCGGGGAATTTGTCGAGTATCTGCGTGCGCACTGGCGGCGACTGCTCGTCATCGAGCTCGTGACGCTGGCCGCGTTCGGGTTGTTCCTGTTCATTCGCCTGACCAACCCGGATCTGTGGCATCCGAGCTTCGGCGGCGAAAAGCCGATGGATTTCGCCTACTTCAACGGCGTGCTGCGCAGTACGGTTTTCCCGCCCATCGACCCGTGGCAGGCGGGCGGCTACATCAATTACTACTATTTTGGCTATGTGATCGTTGGCGCGCCCGTGCTGCTGCTCGGCATCATCCCGTCGATTGCCTACAACCTCATTTTGCCGACACTGTTTGCCACCGCTGGGATCGCCGCGTTTTCGGCGGCCTTCAATGTGGTGAGCCGCCTGAACTGGAAGCGCGCGAACCCCTATTTTGCGGGCGTCGCCGCGCTGATGATGTGCGTCCTCTTCGGCAACCTCGACACGCCGCGGGTATTCTTGACGGGCGTGGCGCAGATGGGCGGCTACACGCGCCCAACGGGCATCGAACAGTGGCTGATTCAGGACTACACCGAGACAAATGGCGTGCCGCCGGATGCCACCGGGTTTCAGGATATCGCTGACCGGGTCCAGTCCGGCAACGTACTTGACCGGGTGCGTTACGAAGTCGATATCGCGCTCGATCTCGCGGTCGCCATCGGCAATGGATTTGGCAAACTATTCAGCGGGCAGCCGCTCTCGGTTGGGGCTGAACGCTGGTTCTGGGGGCCAAGCCGCGTCTTGGGCGAGACTCCCGGCGTGGAAGGGCAGGCGATCACCGAAATGCCCATGTTCACGTTCGTCTACGGCGATCTGCATGCGCATATGATCTCCATGCCCATGCAGTTGATCATCCTCGGCTTGCTGCTTAACGAAATCCTGATCGCGGGGTCGGATACGCGCTCACGCTGGGCGCGTACGCTGGCGATTCTGCTGATCGGCGCGCTGGCCGGGATGCTGCGCGCGACGAATACGTGGGACTGGATCACCTACATGATCCTCGGTACGGTCGGGGTCGGGTTGGCGTGGTGGCTGGCGTGGAAACGCATCGGTCGCCACTCGTTGATTGATGCAGGCTGGCGGATCGGCGGCTTTCTGGCCACCAGTTTCATCGCCGTGCTGCCTTTCACCACGTGGTATTCGAGCGTGTACAGCCGTATTTTGCCGTGGAACGACGGCAAAACGCCGATCTGGGCGTTTTTCGACGTTCACGGTCTGTTCCTGTTCCTGTTGATCACACTGCTGGTATGGGATACGGGGCGCTGGTTCCGCAGCGTGCGGGTCAAGGCGCTGCGCGGGACGCGGCCATATCTGCTCGGCGGGATCGTGCTGGTGCTGACCGTGCTGCTGGTGGCGCTCTACCTCTCGATGCGTGAATATCAGGTGACGATTATCGTCGTGCCGCTCCTGTTGTGGACGGCGGCACTGCTCCTACGTTCCGGTCAAAGCCGTCCGATGCAGTTCCTGCTGTTGATCTCCGCGCTGGCGCTTGGGTTGACGCTCGGCGTGGAATATGTCGTACTGGACGGCGATATTGGCCGCCAGAACACGATCTTCAAGTTCTACATGCAGGTGTGGCTGATGTTTAGCGTGATGGGCGGCGCGGTCGCGGCGTGGATGTTCGCGAGTCTCGATAGTTGGCGTCCGGTGCTGCGCAACACGTGGTCGGTGGCCTTCGCCGTGCTGGTGACGATTGCGGCCATGTTCCCTATTATGGCGTCACAGGGGAAATCGGTTTTCCGCTTCGATCAGGAGCAGCCGTTCACGCTGGACGGCGCGGAGTTCATGAAATATTCCACGCAGTGGGAAGCGGACGATCTGGTGACGGCCGTTGACCCCACGGTGACACCGTTTGACCTGAACAACGACTACCAGCTCATCCGCTGGATGCAGGAGAATATTCAAGGCTCGCCGACGATTGTCGAAGGTCTGAGCGACAGCACGCAGTACCGTTGGAACGGGCGCATTTCGATTTATACCGGCTTGCCCGCCGTGCTCGGTTGGCATTTCCATCAGTGGCAGCAGCGCACAATGGAATGGACACGCCAGTTTGTCGACAAACGTTATGCGAATGTGGTCGCGTTCTACAATTCGCCGAGTGTCGATTATGCGTGGCAGTTCCTGCACTACTACGATGTGAGCTATATCGTCGTGGGCAATATTGAGCGGGCGTACTTTCGACCTGATCGGCTGGCGAAGTTCGAGGACATGGTCGAGGCGGGGTTGCTGACAGTGGTCTATGAACAGGGCAACACAACCCTGTATGAAGTAAACAAAGATGCTCGCTTATTGGAGCAGGGCTGACGGGGAAGGGTAACCGGTGAACGTGTTCGATTGGCTTCCCCGCGAAGGGGGTATCGTCCTCAGTTGGTGGGCGCTGGTGACCGCGGCCGGGATCGGCGTAATGCCGCTCAGTTTTCGCGTACTGCGCTGCCTGCCAGATCGCGGTTACACGCTGGCACGCGCGCTCGGTTTACTGCTGACAGGTTTTGTCTTCTGGCTGCTGGCGTCGTTTGGCTTCATTCGCAACACACCCGGCTCCATGATCCTCGCGTGGGTGATCGTGCTGGTGGCGGGCTTAGTGCTCTATCTGCGCGAGCCCATCGATCTGCGGGCGTGGTGGCGCGAGAACCGCCGCGTTGTGCTCGTTGGCGAAGTGCTGTTCTTCGTCCTGTTGTTCACGTGGGCGATTTTCCGCGCGCATCAGAACGCGATCACTTTCACCGAGAAGCCGATGGAACTCGCGTTCCTGTCGTCGGTGATGCGCTCCGAGGTGTTTCCACCCGCTGATCCGTGGTTGTCGGGCTATGCGATCAGCTATTACTATTTCGGCTATGTGATCGCCGGGATGCTTTCGCTGTTGAGCGGTATCAGCAGCACGGTCGGCTTCAATATGACCTCCGCGCTGTTGTTCGCGCTGACCGGGATCGGCGCGTTCGGCGTGGTCTACAACCTCGTGCGGTCGCGGGCGAACGGGGCAGGTGAACCGAAACAGAGCGCAGCCATCTGGACGGGGATTATCGGCATGGTCTTCGTCGTGCTGTTGGGTAACTTCCAGTTAGCGCTGGTTGAAGTGCCGTACCAGACCAACGCCGCCTCGCAGGAATATCTTGCGTTCTGGGATATGAACGAACGCCAGAATCAGATTGGCGGGCAGGGCAGCGCTGACCTCAACGAGTGGGACAACTGGTGGTGGTTCCGCAGCGCGCGCGTGCTCAACGACCGTAACTTCGATGGCTCACGCGAAGAAGTGATCGACGAATTCCCGCAGTTCAGTTTCCTCCTGTCGGATAATCATCCGCACGTGCTGTCGCTGCCGTTCGCAGTGCTGGCGCTCGGACTGGCGCTCAACGTTGTGCTGGGCCGACGCAAGCCGAACTGGAGTGAAACGGTGCTCTACGGGCTGGTGATCGGTGGACTGATTTTTCTCAATACATGGGACGGCCCGATTTACGCGGCGGCGATTATTGGCGCAGATGCCGTGCGTCGCCTGATTCGGCATGGTCGCTTGACGGTAGATGACCTGCTTGGTCTGTTTGGTTTGGGGGCGCTGCTGCTGGTAGTGGCGCTGGTCGCCTACCTGCCGTTCATTATCCCGTTCCGGTCGCAGGCGGCGGGCATCGTGCCGAACCTTGTCTACCCGACGCTGTTTCGCCAGTTTTTCGTCAATTTTGGGCCGCTGCTGCTGATCCTCGCGCCCTTCCTCGCAGTGGAACTGTGGCGCGGACGCGGAACGCTCAACTGGCGCTTTGCCATTCAGACCGGGCTGATCGTGCTCGGCGCGCTGATGCTGGTACTGGTGTTGTTCTCATTCGTCGGTTACGTGATTCCGGCGCTGCGCGATCAGGTCGGCGGCTTTATCGAAAGCAATGGCGGTCTGGAACGCGTGCTCAGCCTTGCGCTGAGCAAACGGCTGACGCATTCGCTGACGGCGCTTGTGTTGACACTCGGTGTGATTCTGGTGCTGGCGCGGCTGTTCCCACGGGCGCGGCGTTCGAGCTTCGCTGAGCCGGAAACGTCGACCGCACCGATGTATCCCCCGGCGACGGGTTTCGCGCTGCTGCTGGTCGGCATCGGCCTGATGTTGACACTCACGCCGGAATTCGTGTACCTGCGCGATAACTTCAGTACGCGCATGAACACGGTCTTTAAGTTCTACTATGGCGCATGGCTGGTGTGGAGTGTTGCCGCCGCGTACGCTGTTTATACCATCGTCTCTGATCATCAGCTCAAGCGTCCGGCGCTGGCACTGCGCGCCGCTTTTGTCGGCGGGCTGGCGGTAGTCATGACGCTCGGCCTGATGTTCCCGGTCGCCGGGGTGTATCACCGCGCGGTTGTCGAGGCGGGGCGCACTTTTGGCGAAATACCCATCACGCTGGACGGTGGTCCATCGTTCACGTGGGCCGATGATTATCAGGTGGCCATGTGCTTGGGAACGCTGGTTGAAGGCAACGACGTGACCGTCGCGCAGGCGGTCGGCGGGCAGTATCACGGCGAATTTGGTACGGTCGCTACGCTGACAGGACTGCCCGTTCTGCTCAACTGGGTGGGACATCAGCAGCAGTGGCGCGGCGTGGAAGGCTATGCGCAGTTGAGTGGTACGCGCGATGCTGACCTTCAGACACTGTATACCTCGCCCACGTGGCGCGACTCAGCCATCATGATCGGCCGCTACGGTATCGATTATGTGGTCTTCGGCACGATTGAGCGTTCGACGTTTGGCGCGGAAAATGAAATCAAATTTCTCGATAATCTGGAAGTTATCTGTGAGTCCGGCAGCAGTCGCATCTATCGTGTCACGCCGGACACGGTCTTGTTCAGCCAGTAGGGAATCTGTATGCAGAATGTCGTGACGGCCCCTGTCATTGAACGTCCGGTGCTGGCGATTCGGTTGGAAACGGTCGCCTACCTCGCCTTGATCGCGGTGGCGCTGGTACTGCGCCTCGCCAGTTTAGGCACCGCCCCGATCGCGGAAAGTGAAGCGCACAACGCCTTAGCCGCCTTCCGCGTGGTCGTACCGGATGCTCCCGGTGCGGCGCTGACATCCGCTAGCCCGTTGTTGTTCGCCCTGCAAACGCTGGCCTTCGCCGTGTTTGGCGGTTCGGAATTGAGCGCGCGGTTGTTCACGGCTCTGGGCGGTGCACTGCTTGTGCTCAGTCCGCTGCTCTTCCGGCGCGAATTCGGCGCGACGCGGACATTCGTGTTTACGGTGCTGCTCGTGTTCTCTCCGGTCGAACTGGTCGCGGCACGCTTCAGCGCGCCGGCGCTCTGGTCGCTGATCTTCGCGGTGGTGCTGGTATGGTCAGTGTGGCGACTGCGCGGTGGCGACGACGACCTGTGGATCAAAATTGCCGTGGCGGTGAGCGGCGCCGGCCTGATCTTCCTCAGCGAAGCGGGCGGCCTCGTCCTCGCGCTGATTCTGCTCGGCGCGGGCGTGATCGCGTGGTTGTGGGAGCGGCGGACGAGTCCGTTTGACTTTAATGAGGCCGATGAGGATCACGAGCTGGAAGTTACGCCGCGTACCGCGATTGACTTGGGCGCGTGGGGCATACCGCTGATGGTCGCGGCGGCCTTCGTGATCTTAGTCGCGACCGGAACGCTGCTTAACCCCGCGGGCTTGAACGTGGTCGGCGAAGTGTTCGCCGGGTTCGCGCGGGGTTTCAGTCAAGCGCCTGCCGGGGCGGTGCAGCCGTTCGCACTGTACGTCAGCCTGTTCTATGAGCCGTTCTGGTGGGTACTGGCGCTGGCCGGGATCGTCGTGCTGTTCATCCGGCAGTCGTTCACCTTGATCGATCGCTTCTTAATCGGCTGG
>CALKIA010000195.1 GCA_937988705.1 uncultured Chloroflexota bacterium
GGTCACACCCGCCAGATCCGCAAATTCACCGACATGATAGGTTGTCCGCTGCATGATCTCCCCCAGATAAACTCAGGTCACAAGTGTACAGGCTGCCGTTACGTCAGGGGCAAGCCCGAATTCCCCTATAATCAAACCGACAGCGTATCAGGATTCTGGAGATGATTGATGAACGATAATGAATCGACGGTCCTCGTCACCCGCAGTCAGCTTGCAGCCGATTTGCGGCAGCTTGGACTCCGCGCGGGCGACACGGTACTGCTGCATGTGTCGGTGAAGGCGATTGGTTGGATGGTCGGTGGTCCGCGCAGCGTTCTGGAGGCATTATTCGACGTGCTTACGCCAGAAGGCACGCTGATGATGCTCGCCAGTTGGGAGGGCAACCCCTATGAACTCGATGATTGGTCGGAGGACGACCAGAAGCGCTGGCGTGAAGACTGTCCCCCCTTCAATCCGGAGACTACGCCCGCCGATCACCGCGACCTGAGCATTCTTGCCGAATACCTGAGAACATGGCGCGGCGCACATCGCAGCACACATCCGTTAGCCTCGTTTGTCGCGGTCGGTCGTCAGGCGGCTTGGCTGACCGAAGTCCAGCCCGCTCGTTATGGCTTCGGCGTCGATTCTCCACTGGGGCGTCTGTGTGCGGCTGGAGGATACGAATTATCATTGGGCGCGCCGCTTTCCACCTTGACGCTCCTGCACCACGCAGAGCAGTTAGTCGATCTCCCCACCAAGCGCATCGACCGCTATCAAATGCCGATTTTGCGCGATGGCAGCAAAATCTGGGTGGAGGTAGAAGAATTCGACACGACCAGCGGCATCGCCGATTTTGGCGTAGAAGACTATTTCCTCGAAATCGGACGCGCTTTCGCCGCGACGACGGAGGCCCATACGGGCAAAGTGGGCGAAGCGCAGTCCTATCTGTTTCCCGCCGATGCCCTGAAAACCTTCGCCAGCGACTGGATGCAGCAGCATTATCGGGGCGCACTTCCCGACAAGGACTAAACAGCGAATGCTGTGGGAGCGGGTAGGCGCGAACGAGGCTTATCCATAACTGAGGTTACAATATAGTCATACACAGGAGACTCCCCATGCGCTTAAACCTCCCGATCCTCGACCACCTCGAAAATGCCAAGAACATCCTCATTGCCGGCGCGGGCGGCGGCTTTGATGTCTTCGCCGGGCTGCCGATCTACTTCACACTGCGCGACATGGGCAAAACGGTCCATCTGGCGAATTTCAGTTTCACCGATCTCGAAATTACGGCTTATGTGAGCAAAACGGAGAAAATCATCCCCGACCTGCTGATCGGAGCTCAGGGCAGCGTGGAGATACCGCTGCCCTACTGCCCGGAAGCGTATCTGGCGCAGTGGTTTCACGAGGTGCGCAGCGAAGCGGTCACGGTGTGGATGTTCGCCAACACAGGCGCAGTGCCGCTGACAGATGCCTACCAGACGCTGGTCGAACACCTCGCTATTGATGCCATTGTGCTGGTGGACGGCGGCGTCGATTCGATTATGCGCGGCGACGAAGCGGGCGCGGGCACGATTGTCGAGGACACGCTCTCGCTGATCGCCATCGAGCCGCTGGATGTGCCGGTTAAGCTGCTGGCGTGCATCGGCTTTGGCACCGAAGTCGAAGAAGCGGTTTGCCATTACAGCGCGCTCGAAAACATGGCCGGGCTCATCAAGGCGGATGCGTTTTACGGCTCGTGCGCGCTGGTCAAACAAATGGACGCATTCCAGCAGTTCGAGGCGGCGTGTCGCTACGTGTGGGAACAGCCCAAACACACGTCGAGCCACATCACCACGCGCGTGATCCCGGCGGTCCATGGCGAATTTGGCAACTTCCAGATGTATAAGCACAAGTTCCCCACGCCGATCCTCGTGTCCCCGCTCATGCTCCAGTACTGGTTCTTCGACGCCCGCACCGTGATCGCGCGCAATCTGCTGCGCGATATGCTGCGCACCACGCGCACCAAGCATGAGGCGATGCAGCGCGCCGCGTACTTCATGAGCTCAACACCGGCCCGTCTGCGCCGATCGCTGCCGTATTAAGTACAAACGAGCAAGTTATTTTGGGTGTTGGAGCGTGTTTCGCATTCAGTTGATTGAGGACGAGGCATAAGCGTGTTGAAAATGGTCATTGCCCACCCCACCCCCAGCCCCTCCCCGAATTCAGGGAGCCAGCAGCTCGCGGCAAGCAGAATAGTTTTGTGTAGGGGCGCACCTCCGTGTGCGCCCACAGCGGGCAGACACACAGATCTGCCCCTACTTTCCGGATGGAGCGGAATTGCATCCCCGAAAACAGATAGAGCGTGCTGCGCGAATCCTGTACCATAAGGGTATCTTGAAAAGCTGATCCCACCCCCATCCCCTCCCCGAATTCAGGGAGGGGCGACAACGGCGTTCGCAGCGCCGGGTCGCACAGCGCGGGCGCGGATAGGAGAGATATATGCACACCGAAGCGATGTGGGAACAACTGGCGAGCCGCGATCACACTGCCGATGGGGAATTCGTGTACGCGGTGGCGACGACGGGCGTGTACTGCCGTCCGTCATGCAAGTCACGGATGCCCAAACGCGAGAACGTGGTCTTTTTCACGCTGCCCGCGCAGGCCGAGGATGCCGGGTTTCGTCCGTGTAAACGCTGCCACCCGCGCGCGGCGCAGATCGCTGACCCGCGCTTGAGTCTGGTACAGGCAGTGTGCGACCACATCCGCGCGCACATCAATCAGCCGGAGGCATTCACGCTCAGGGCGCTCGGCGAACAATTCGGCTATGAAGCGGGACATCTCGGCGAAGTCTTCAAGGCGACGCTCGGGGTCACCCCGCACCAGTACGCGCATATGGGAAGGATGGAGCACTTGAAAACCAGTCTGAAGACCGGCCCGACGATTACGGATGCGATCTATGAGGCGGGGTTCGGTTCGCCGAGCCGCGTGTACAGCGAGGGCGTGATCGGCATGACCCCGGGCGCGTATCGCGCTGGCGCATCGGGCGAAACGATTCGCTATACGGTGGCGACCTGCTATCTTGGCGCGCTGCTGGTCGGCCTGACCGAACGCGGCGTGTGTGCCATTGGCATCTACGACGACGAGCGCGCGGCAGAGGCGGCGCTGGCAGGCGAATTCCCCGCTGCTCACCTGCTGCGCGAGCCTGATGCGCTCAACGATACGGTGCGGGCGATCCTCGACTCGGTGGACGGCACGCGCCCCGCGCCGGATCTGCCGCTCGATATTCAGGCGACGGCGTTTCAGTGGCGGGTGTGGGACGAACTGCGGCGCATTCCACGCGGCGAAACGCGCACCTATTCGGAGATTGCCACGGCGATGGGCAACCCGAAGGCGGTGCGCGCGGTCGCGGCGGCGTGTGGCAGCAACCACGCGGCGATTCTCATTCCGTGCCACCGCGTGATCGGCAAGGATGGCAAACTCACGGGCTACAAGTGGGGCGTCGAGCGCAAGCGCGTTTTGCTGGAACGGGAACAGTCGTAACACAAACGCGCCCAACGATCATATAATGGCAGCAGGTAGATGAGGATCAAGGCGATGGTGGAACGAGACGAAATTGAAGGCGCAGAGGTGGGCGTGATCGCGCTGGATGTCTCCCTCGAAGAATACATGGATGTCTACGCGGCACAGCACTGCGAATGGGTCGAAGGAGTCGTGATCAAGGTGTCACCGTCAAAGCTCGAACATGTCCGGCTGATCCAGTATTTCGTGATGCTGATCAACGCTTACCTAGAAATCAAGCCAGTCGGGACGCTTGTAGTGCAACCGTTCGTGATTCGACTGCCAGAGTTCCCCCGCCGCCGCCGTGAGCCGGATTTGTTCGTCGTCCTCAAATCGAATCCGAACGAACTGAAAGACACGTATATGGACGGCCCGCCCGATCTGTGTATCGAGATCGTGTCTGAAGACAGCGTCGCCCGTGATCATGGGGATAAGTTTTACGAGTATCAAACCGGGCGTGTGCCGGAATACTGGGTGATCGATCCGCTGCGCAAACAATGCCGTTTCTATCGCCTTGACGATGAGGGACGCTATCTGCGCATCAGCGAAGACGCGGACGGGAACTACCAAGCGCACACGCTGACTGGCCTCCGCATCCATGTGCCGACCTTGTGGCAGGCAGAACTGCCGGGTATTTCCAAAATCGTCCAAGCTGTCCGGACGATGTTGAACGCCGATGAATAGCGCCGACAGTCACTACACCTAAGGAAATATAATGACCACTTTGAATCGCTGTGCCTGGGGCGCAACTGACCCGTTGTACATCAAGTATCACGATGAAGAATGGGGCGTGCCGCTCAAAGGCGATGACAGCGCACTGTTCGAGCGCATCTGTCTGGAAGGCGCGCAGGCCGGTTTGAGCTGGATCACGATTTTGCGCAAACGTGAGAACTACCGCGTCGCCTTCGATGGCTTCGATCCGGCGGTGGTCGCGGGCTATGACGAGGCGAAGGTCGCGGAGCTGCTGGCGAACGCGGGGATTGTGCGCAACCGCCTGAAGATCGCCTCAACGATCAACAATGCGCAGAAGTTTCTCGACGTACAGCGCGAATTCGGCTCATTCTCCGATTATTTGTGGGGCTACGTCGACGGGAAGCCGATCCAGAACCGGTGGCGCTCGCTCTCTGAGCTTCCGCCCGAAACTGAACTTTCGAAGCGTATCAGCAAGGATTTGCAGAAACGCGGCTTCAAGTTCGTTGGTTCAACCATCTGCTACGCCATGATGCAGGCGGTGGGTTTGGTCAATGATCACACGATTGAGTGTTTTCGCCATAGTGAAATCGCGCAGATGGGTTAAATCTTACAAAATAATCGACCCTCTAAATGCTATACATGGGTTAAATCTCACAAAAGAATAGTTACACTTGTGGTGCTTATCGACGTATTTCGCGTTACAATCCGCCGCATAATTAAACGGACATTAACGTTCGGAATACAGTATGGTATTTAGGCGTTTCCTTAGTCGAACACTTGACGTGTTCCCCCCTCTTATCGCCCTCATTGCCGGGCTGCTGGTCGCGTCCCTCCTCTTGATCGCGCTTAATGCTAATCCGCTGGATGCGTACCAATCGCTGTGGAACGGCGCGTTTGGCAGCGAAAATGCGGCGGCCGAAACGCTCGTCAAAGCGATTCCGATGCTGTTTGTCGCCATCGGTATCTGTGTGGCGTTCCGCGGGGGCGTGGTCAATATCGGCGGCGAAGGCCAGATGATCGCGGGCGCGGTGGTCGGCGTGGCGGCGGCGTTGGCGCTCGGTAATGCGAACGCGGCGGGCTGGGTGATCATCACGTTGGCGCTGCTCTCCGGGTTCGTGGCCGGGGCCGTCTACGCCGGAATCGCCGGAGTGCTCAAAGCCTATTTCAACGTCAACGAAATTCTCAGCACCATTATGCTCAACCAGATCGCCGTGCAGTTGATGAACTATCTGCTGAACGGCGTGCTGCTCGACCCGAGCGAAGCGGGCTCGAACCATATCCCCAAAACCGCGCGCATCGTCGAATGGGCGGAACTACCCCGTCTGTCGTTCACGTTAAGCGACGGCGTCGAACTGTTCGGGCGCACGCGCTTGCACTGGGGTTTGCTCCTCGCGCTCATCCTCGCCGTGCTGATCTATGTGCTGCTGTGGCGGACGACCATCGGCTACCGGATTCGGGCGGTCGGCGCGAATGAGCGCGCCGCACGGTATGCGGGTATCAGCGACAAACGTCAGGTCGTGCTGGCGATGCTGCTGGCGGGCGGCTGCGCCGGACTAGCGGGCGTCGTGCAGGTGCTGGGGTTGCAATATCGCTTACAAACGGATGGCTCGGCATCCGGCTTCACGGCGGGCGCGGGCTTCAACGGGATCGTCGTGGCGTTGTTCGGCGGATTGAACCCGCTCGGCGCGATCCCGGCCTCGGTCTTCTTCGGCGGCTTGCTGGTCGGCGCGCAGAAAATGCAGCGCGATCTCGGCATCCCCGCCTCGATGATCACCGCGATCAACGGTTTGATCGTCGTGTTCGTCGTCAGCAGTCAAATCTTTGTGACGTGGCGCAGCAAACGGCGCGCGCTCAGCGCCACCGTCGCCGTCGCTGCGCCGCCCGTCGCGCAATTGGAGACTCAGCCATGATCAGCGACATTCTCACCGCCGGGGTCTTCGCCTCGATGATCCGCCTCGCGACCCCGTACCTGTTCGCCT
This sequence comes from uncultured Chloroflexota bacterium, assembly GCA_937988705.1. GTDB lineage: Bacteria > Chloroflexota > Anaerolineae > Aggregatilineales > Phototrophicaceae > Flexifilum. Next base: position 6,189 of record CALKIA010000195.1, read on the forward strand.
CGATTGGCGAAATGTTCGGGCAGCGCAGCGGCGTGCTGAATCTGGGCGTGGACGGCATCATGCTGATGGGCGCGTTCTTCTCGTTCTATGCCGTGCTGACCACGGGCAGTCTGCTCGCCGGGGTGGTCGTCGCGATCATCGTCGGGCTGGTGCTCGGGCTGGCGATGGCCTTCGTGAGCGTGACGCTCAAAGCCGAACAGGGCATCAGCGGGATCGGTTTGTACCTCTTTGGCCTCGGTATGAGCGAACTACTGTTCCAGAAGTGGGTCGGCACGCCGCAGTCGGTGTCCGGTTTCCCGCGCATTTATTTCCCCCTCCTGACAGATATCCCGGTCATCGGGCAAATCTTCTTCAATCACAATCTGCTGGTGTATGTGGCCTTCGCGCTCGTGCCGATCTCCGCCTATGTGCTGAACAAAACCGCATTCGGCCTGTCGATCCGCGCTGTCGGGCAGAACCCGCAAGCCGCCGATGCCATGGGCGTCAACGTGAACCGCGTGCGCTATACCACCGTCATGATCGGCGGGGTGCTGGCGAGCATGGCGGGCGCGTCCCTGTCGATTGCGCTGCTGGACGTGTTCCAGCAAAATATCACGGGCGGCCTCGGTTTCATCGCCGTGGCGTTGGTGTACTTCGGACGCTGGAAACCGTACGGCGTGCTGGTAGGTGCGCTGCTGTTCAGCTTCGTCAACGCCCTGCAATTGCAGGTCAGCGCCATTGGCATCGAAATCCCGACCGAATTCGCGGTCATGGCACCGTACGTGATCACGATCATCGCGCTGGTGTTCGCTTCCCGGCAGACGGAAAAGCCCGACGCGCTCACCAAGCCGTTCGAGCGCGGGGAGTCCTAGAGAAACCTCCCCTCTCCTTTAGGAGAGGGGTTGGGGGTGAGGTTGGGATCTTCATGGGCGGGGCAGTCCCCGCCCGACAGCATGGGCAGACACATAGGTCTGCCCCTACGAAAGAGTAGGGACAGCGCCTGCGCTGTCCGTTCGCAGCGGACAAGGCAGGCCTTGTCCCTACAAATACGTGATCTCTGTGTACAGTGCAGCATGGCGTCCGCAAAAACCGGTGGCAGAAACGGACGCGATCAATCGCGTCCCTACGAACACGGTGGGTATCATGGGGTGGATTAGCGGGGAAGTATCCCCGTTCCAATGCAAAAGAACGTTTGCAGCCTAGGGAGTTAGAAGATGAAGAACATGGTTCGTTTCGGTCTCCTGCTGATGGTCGTCCTGATGATGGGTGTCCTCAGCGTTTCGGCACAAGATGACGTGTTCCGCGTGGCCGTGGTCGCGCCGAGCGCCACCAACGATCTCGCGTTCAGCCAGTCCATGTACGACGCGCTGCTGCGCGTACAGGGCGAGATGGGCGAAGATGCATTCCAGTTCGATTTCACGGAAGGGATCTTCGTGGTCGACGATGCGGCGGTCGCGCTCCGTGACTGGGCAGCGTCGGGCGAGTACGACCTGATCATCGCGCACGGCTCGCAGTACGGCTCGATCCTCGAAGAACTGGCTCCGGAATTCCCCGAAGTCTCGTTCGCGTGGGGTACGGATAACAACACCTTCGGTCTCGACAATGTGTATGCTTACACGGCGGCGGCGGAAGAAGGCGGCTATGTCAATGGCGCGGTCGCCGCGACGTTGAGCGAATCCGGCGTGCTCGGCGTAGTCGGCCCGATTGAAGTGGGCGATGCCAAGCTGTACATCGATGGGTTCGTGGCGGGCGCGATCGCGACTGATCCGGAAGCAACCGTCAATGTGACCTATATCGGCTCGTTCGGCGATGTCCCGCTGGCGACCGAAGCGGCCAACGCGCATGTCCAGAACGGCGCGGATGTTCTGACCGGGTCGGCGCAGATGGTCGTCGGCGCAATTGGCGTGGCGCAGGAAAATGAAGCGCTGTGGTTTGGCACGCAGTCGAGCCAAGCGGATCTCGCGGCGGAAGCGGGCGTGTCCTTCCAGGTGTATCACTGGGAAGTCGTGCTCAATGACATCATCGCCAACATCGAAGAAGGTGTGCTTGGCGGCGAGTCGTACACGCTCACGCTCGAAAATGGCGGCCTGACGGTTGACATCAGCGAATCGACGGGGCTGGACGAAGAAACCGTCACCGCGATCAGCGCGCAAATCGACGAACTGATCACGGGCATCATCGCGGGCGACATCGTCGTCCTGCCGCCGGAACCGGAAGCGACCCCGGCGTCGTAACGGCCTCACCCCCTGCCCCCCTCTCCGCTCGGAGAGGGGGGATCTACGGGCCAGGGTGATTATTCTGACCCCACCCCCGCCCCGCCCCGAATTCAGGGAG
>CALKIA010000196.1 GCA_937988705.1 uncultured Chloroflexota bacterium
TGGAACGCAGCGAAGACGATTTGCGCCGCGCGCGCATTCTACGGTCGTAATTTAACCGCACCCTGCTATCCCCTCTCCTGTGGAAACCGCCGCTCGCCCCTCAAAGGAGCGGTCGTATCGGCTTTTGGATTGGAGCCGATGGCGGCGCGACACAGACATTTGTTAAACGCGTGCGGCCGTCAAGCCTAAGCCACAAACCGAATGTTAGCCAAAGGACGAGGCATGCCTCGTCCCTACGAGAAAAATAGGCGCATACGCCGGATCGTGTTGCGACGATTTACCGGATGGAGCATTTAGACGAGAGGGGACTCGAAACAAATCCACGAATGGATGTAGGGGCGCACCTGTGTGCGCCTGAAACCGGGTAGACACAGAGGTCTACCCCTACATTGGGACTTTCGAGAGTCGACTTAATTGCTGGGAGGGCTGCGCCAGGGCATGTGCGCTGGCTGCGGACGCTATGAAGCGACCACCCACCGCATTCATGCGTTTGCATTTTAAGGATTCTATACTATCCTCCAGTTACCGCACGCATAATCAAAAGCGAACCCCAAATGTATATTTCTGAACACAGTATTATCATTAAAAAACCGCTTGAGGTCGTTTTCAAAAATACCACTTGCCTGAAGGGGTGCGTCAATTGGTTTACCGGGATGCATTCTACCGAACAGCTTGACCTAGAACCGCTGCAAGTCGGAACCCGCTACCGGCATGTGTACAGCATTCTGGGGTTTAGGGCAGAAGTGCATCCCACCGTCACGCTCTACAATCCGACGCGTGAATTCGCCTTTGAGGATCAACAACTCACGTTAGCGCCTTACAGCGTGCGCTACACCTTCGAGGAAGTGCCAGATGGGACGCAGGTGCTCGTTAATCTGCAGATCACGCCGACTGAGAATGTGATTGGCCGGTTCGCGACGCCTCTGGTGATGAACCGTCTACAAAGCCAAATCGACCACAACCTGAGTACGCTGAAAGCCATGCTCGAAGCGGGTGTCACCGTCCACGCCTAACGCTTTACCCAAAGGCAGCGTTATCGCACCGGCCAACGCTGCCCTTGCGCCCCATTCTCCATATGTCTCCGCCAACCCACCTAACTTCTAACACCGTACCAACGTGATTTTTACGCGCGCTCCGTATACTGTAGGCTCAAGGTGATACTGCCGACTCCCGGCAAATGATCGTAAATCCTCGTACAATGAGGATGAACAGTTGTAGAAATGGGTAAACCCGCCATGATGCGTTTTGAACGATTCACCGAACGCGCGCAAGACGCCGCCGCCCGCGCTTACGAAATTTTGCAGCGTTACGGACATAATCAGGTCGATACCGAGCATATCCTGCTGGCTTTGCTCGAACAGGCCGACGGCGTGATCCCGCAGCTCCTCGAACGGCTGTCGGTTGATGTGGACGCCATGCGCCAGCGCCTCGATGAAATTCTGCTCGCCAGCCCCAAAGCCGCGATCTACGGCGGCGGCACGGGTCAGGTGTTCATCACCCCGCGCGTCAAGCGGATCATCGATACGGCCAACGAAGAAGCCAATCGCCTGAAAGATGAATACATTTCGACGGAACACATCTTCCTCGCCATTCTCAGCGAACGCAACACGGCGGTCGCCAAGATTCTGGCGGATGTGGGCGTCAGCAAAGAGCGCGTCTACGACGCGATCAAGGATGTGCGCGGCGGTCAGCGAGTGACTGACCCGCAAGCGGAAAGCCGCTATCGCACGCTGGAAAAGTACAGCCGTGATCTCACTCGCATGGCGATGGAAGGCAAGCTCGACCCGGTGATCGGGCGCGATGCCGAAATCCTGCGCGTGATTCAAATTCTCTGCCGCCGCACCAAGAACAACCCGGTGTTGATCGGTGAGGCAGGCGTCGGCAAGACCGCCATCGTCGAAGGCTTGGCGCAGAAGATCGCCGAAGCCGACGTGCCGGAACTGCTGATCGGCAAGAAAGTCATCAGCCTCGATCTGAGCGCGATGCTGGCGGGCAGCCGGTTTCGCGGTGAATTCGAGGAACGTCTGAAAGCGACCATCGACGAAGTGCAGCGCGCCGAAGGGGAAATCATCCTCTTCATTGACGAACTGCATCAGGTGGTCGGGGCGGGCGCGGCACAAGGCGCGTTGGATGCCGGTAATATGATGAAACCCGCGCTGGCCCGCGGCGAACTGCGCTGCGTGGGCGCGACGACGCTGGACGAGTATCGTCAGCACATTGAAAAAGATTCAGCGCTGGATCGGCGATTTGCACCCGTCTACGTCGAAGAGCCGAGCGTCGAAGACACGATCGACATGCTGTTCGGTCTGCGTGACCGCTACGAAGCGCACCACAAAGTCACTATCAGCGACGATGCCGTGATCGCAGCGGCGCGGCTGGCGGATCGCTATGTGGCGGATCGGCGTTTGCCCGATAAGGCGATTGATCTGTTGGACGAAGCGGCGGCGAAACTGCGCGTTGCGCTCTATTCGATGCCGCCGCGCCTGAAAGAAATGCAGGCGGCGATTCAGCGGCTGACGGCAGACGAAGAAGCGGCGGGCATGGCGCGCGAATACGAACGAGCCGCCGAATACAAGATGCGCCGTTTGCAGCTGCAGGACGAATTCGACCGCGAAAAAATGATGTGGCAGCGCGAAAACACGATTGACGAAGTCGTGAGCGCGGACGACATCGCGTCAGTCGTCGCCCAGTGGACGGGCATCCCCGTCAATCAGGTGCTGGAGAGTGAAGGCGAGAAGCTGCTGCGCATGGAAGAAGCCATGCACAAGCGCATCATCGGGCAGGAAGGCGCGGTCAGCGCCATCGCCCATGCGATCCGGCGGTCGCGCAGCGGGTTGAAAGATCCGCGCCGCCCGATTGGTTCATTCATCTTCCTCGGCTCGTCCGGCGTGGGCAAAACCGAACTGGCGAAGACGCTGGCGGAATTCCTGTTCGATGACGAGGACGCGCTCGTTCGCATCGACATGAGCGAATACCGCGAACAACACACGGTGAGCCGCTTGTTCGGCGCGCCGCCGGGATACGTCGGCTACGAAGAAGGCGGTCAGCTCACCGAAGCGGTGCGCCGCCGTCCCTACCGCGTCATCCTGTTCGACGAAATCGAAAAGGCGCACCCGGAAGTGTGGAACGCGCTGCTGCAAATCCTCGAAGACGGGCGTTTGACCGATGGTCAGGGGCGCGTGGTCGATTTTGCCAACACGGTCATCATCATGACGAGCAATCTCGGCACAGAATTTGCCAAGCGCGGCGGTGCGCTCGGATTCGTGCAAGCGACCGACGAGCAGGCCATCGCCGATCACCAGAAGATCGAAAAGGCGATGCGCGAGACGTTCCGGCCGGAATTCCTCAACCGCATTGACGAAGTGATCATCTTCGAACCGCTGAGCATTGAACACGTCGAACACATCGTCGACCTACAAATGCGCGAGATCGCGGAGCGCCTGAGCGAACGCGGCCTGGCGGTGCATCTCACCGAACCAGCGCGTATGTGGCTGGCGCGGAAGGGGTACGATCCGCAGTTTGGGGCGCGGCCACTGCGCCGGGCGCTCCAGCGCTATCTGGAAAACGCGCTGAGCTCGCAGCTCCTGCGCGGTGAAGCGCGCAGCGGTGACCTGATCGTGATCGATGAGGTCAACGGCGAGTTGGTGTTCGAACGGCACGAGAACGCCAGCACCGACTATCTGCATCAGATCCGCCAGAACACCGTGATTGACTAACCTCACGCCTGAGACCCGTCGCCTAATGCACTTCGGGAATAGATCACGAATTACCCCCAACCCCTCTCCCACGCAAGCGGGGAGAGGGGAGAAATGCGGGTTTTGCTGGCTCCCCTCCCTGAATTCGGGGAGGGGTCTGTCCACCGTATTCATAAGTTGAATTACCTAAGAAGCCATATGAAAATTCCTGTTCGGTAGAATGGAGGTGCAAACCAAACCA
>CALKIA010000197.1 GCA_937988705.1 uncultured Chloroflexota bacterium
CTCGCCACAGCGGTATTTAGCTTTTCTCCCCTCTCCCCGCTTGCGTGGGAGAGGGTTGGGGGTGAGGGGTCGCTATAACTATTCGTGTGGTTGGGTACTAGGACAAACTGCCCATTCCGAAAGCGCTTCGAGGGCCATCCCTACGCGGGATCACCCTGCGGACGCGCCGCTTTACTGTGCCTTGGCCAGCAGCGTGTCGAAATTGCCGAGCGGCAAATTGAAGGTATTGGCGACGGCCGGATGCAGCACCTGACCCGCATAGAGGTTCAGCCCCTTCGCCAGACCGGGTTCGCTCTCCAGCACCTCGCGCAGATCGCCGCCCGCCAACTTGAGGATATAGCGCAGCGTCGCATTCGACAGCGCGAAGCTCGCCGTGCGCGGGACGGCCCCGGGCATGTTGGCCACGCCGTAGTGCAGCACGCCATCGACCACATAGGTCGGGTCGCTGTGTGTGGTCGGGCGGGTCGTCTCCACGCAGCCCCCCTGATCGACCGCCACATCCACAATCACGCTGCTGCGCGGCATGATCGAGAGCATTTCGCGTGTGACCAGCCGCGGCGCGCGCGCCCCCGTCACCAGCACCGCGCCGATCACGGCGTCGGCGGTGACCAGCGCCTCCCGGATGTTGATTTCGTTGGAGTAAATCGTCGTCAGCCGCCCATGCAGAATCTGATCCAGATACACGAGGCGTTCGTTGTTCAGGTCGAGCAGCGTGACATTGGCCCCCATGCCGAGTGCCACCTGCGCCGCGTTCGTACCCACCGACCCGCCGCCGAGGATCACGACATGCGCGGGGCGTACGCCGGGGACGCCTCCCATCAGAATGCCGCGGCCACCTTCCGGCTTTTGCAGGTAAAACGCCGCGATCTGCGTTGCCATGCGCCCCGCCACTTCGCTCATCGGCTGCAATAGCGGGAGCTGACCATGCTCATTCTCAACCGTCTCATAAGCGAGGCCGGTCACGCCGCTGTTCATCATGGCATGGGTCAAGTCTTCGTTCGCCGACAGATGCAGATAAGTAAACAGCAGCAAATCGTCACGTAAATAACCATATTCCGAAGACGTTGGTTCTTTCACTTTGAGCACCATATTGGCCCGATTCCACGCTTCTGCCGCGGTGTGCGCGACCTGCGCCCCCGCCTGCACGTATTCATTGTCGGTGAAACCGCTGCCTATACCCGCGTTAGTTTCCACAATGACTTTGTGCCCACGTCGCGTCAGTTCGCGAACGCCGCCGGGTGGGAGCGCGACACGAAATTCGTTGTCCTTGATTTCCTTCGGGATACCGATGATCATGCTGTTTTCTCTTTTCGCTCACGACTTATAGCTCTATTGTACACAATGTCGCAACAACTCAAGTTATTTTCATACACTTTGATCGAATAGTCGGGTGATGGAAAAATCCGCTACAATAACGAGAGTGAATCGCCGCCACAGGGAAAAGAATGACCGAACAACCGAATGCGTCCGCGCCCCCGAAACTGCCAACGCTCAGCACTGCCCGCATCGAGACCTTGGCCGATGGCGTCTTCGCCATCGTCATGACGCTGCTCGTGTTTGACATGCGCGTCCCGGTGCAGGGAGAGGTGGATGCGATTGGCTTAGGCCAAGCCCTGTTAACGCTCACGCCGAACATGATCTCGTACGTGATCAGCTTCGTCATCCTCGGCGTGTTCTGGGTCGGCCATCACAACCAGTTCTTCTATATCCGCCGCTCTGATCGCACGCTGCTGTGGATCAACATCCTGTTTTTGATGTTTGTGGCGCTCGTACCGTTTTCGGCCGGGCTGCTCAGTCGCTACGGCAGCGACCGCCTCAGCCTGATCGTGTACAACATCAACCTGATCTGCGTGGGCGCGGTCTTGTATCTGCACTGGGCCTATGCGGTCCGCGACGCACATTTGCTCGGTCACACGCTGGACGCCAAAGTGGATCGGTTGGTGCGACGGCGCATCTTGATCGCTCCGACGCTCTACGTGCTCTCAATTCTCGTCTCGTTCATCAGCATCCCCATTGCCGACTTCATGGATGTGCTCATTCCGGTGTTGTACGTGCTGCCCGCCAATTTCGATTCGATCTTCCGGGGACGCCAAGACCGTGAAAACAAATGAAGCAAAGCGCGTTAGAATGTCTCTACGTTGATAGATGATCGGTGAAAGCTAAAACATGGTTTATCTGGCGCACATCCCCGAGCAGATCGAGTCGCCGCGGCTGCTCTTGCGCGCGCCGCGCAACAACGACGGCGCGCTGGTCAACGCGGGCGTCAAAGAGTCGCTCACCGAGCTGCGCCCGTGGATGCCGTGGGCGCGTGAAGGGCAAACGATCGCCGAGTCCGAGACGTATGCCCGTGAATCGGCGCTGCGCTTTCGCACCCGCGAAGAACTCAACTACCTCTTGTTCCGCAAAGGTGATGGAGAGTATCTCGGTAATTTGGGGCTGCACACGATTGCGTGGGACGTGCCGCGCTTCGAAATTGGCTACTGGATTCGCACCAGCATGGTCGGCCACGGCTACATGACCGAAGCGGTCACTACCTTGAGCGCCTTAGCCTTCAGTGTGTTAGGCGCGAAGCGGGTGGAAATTCGCTGTGACTCACACAACCTCCGCAGCGCTAAAGTCGCGGAGCGTGTCGGTTATCAGTTGGAGGTGAAGATGCGCTGGCAGTCGCGTAACCCGCAGGGTGAGCTGCGTGATACGCTGGTCTACGTCATGTTCAGCGACACGCAAACCGAGGAGATAACAAAAGCGGCGTCTTTATTAACTGATCTTTAAAGACACCGCTCGTTTATTAAGCTGGGGGCTGGGAATTGTTAAGTCGAACGGATCTGCTGCCGCTGCGTGCGCCGCGTCTCCGGGAGACGTTCACGCCGTTCATTTACGACCATATTTACTTTACTCAACAGCCAGGAGACGGCTTCGGCGCCGAGGAGAACGACGAAATAGCCGACGGTCAGTAACAGTGCGATACACACCAAGACTGCAAATGACATAAAGCTCTCCCCTTTCCTACAACCGAACGTCCTCGCTTATCATTAAGCATGTTTGAAGTATATGTTAAACACACTTTAAATTCTATAGTCAATTAGCCCAATTTTCTGGGACTTTAGGCGTATTCTCATGAATAAGCTCTGCAGGGCGTCGGTCAAGCGTTGTCTGAGCGCAGACTAAGCACCGCAGGCGCGTCATTGTCAACTTGGTTGTAATGCAAGTAAAATTTTAATGTTGCATTTGACCAAACAAAGGAGTGCCCCTATGTCTCGACGCATTCTGTTGATCATTTTCGTACTGCTCATACCCATGGCGGTGAGCGCACAGTCAGCCCCCCCGCCCGAAATCGACGCCGCGCTGGCTGACGTGAACACCCGCCTGGGCACAGCCTATACCCTCGACGATCTGGCGAACTGGTCGTGGGCGGAGCAGATCTTTAACGACGCGAGTCTCGGCTGTCCGCAACCCGACATGCTGTACGCGCAGGTTGTCACGCGCGGCTTCATCATCACCCTGACGATTGAAGACCAAATCTTCGACTACCGCGCGGCCACGGGCAGCGGTGCGGCGACGTTTTGCAGCGTGACGCCCATCGCCGAAAGCACGCCCGAGCCGGCCATCGGCGGCACGTGGGAATACACGGCCGTCGCGGGCAGCTTTAACCCCTATCTGGCGTGGTCACCGTCCGGCAGCGCCATCGCGGTGTCGGGCGTCGTCGACGCATCCGGCGCAGCGACGGGGCAGATCCTGCTCTACAACCCCGATGATCTCGAAGCCCTGCCCGCCCAGATTCCGCTGGAACAGGGTGTGACGGCGCTGGAATTTGTCGCTACCAGCACGGGGATTTCGCTGGTGACGGGCGGCGGCGCGGGTCAGGTGGCGCTCCTCCCCATCGAGCCACAGACCGGCGAACCCTTTAACATGCACTTCGAGCAGTTTGGCGCCACGGTCACGGCGGTCGCTGTCAGCCCGGATGGCAGCACTATCGCCTCGGCGAACGCCTCGTTTAACGATCCGGCGCTGAGCGAACTCTTCGCGATCCATCTATGGGACGCTGCGACAGGCGATTACATCCGCAGTATCGCCGTCAGCGCGCCGATCACTTCACTGGCTTTCAGCCCGGTCGACACGCAGTTGGCCGCGGGCACGGTCGAAGGCACGCTCCTGCTCGTCGACGCCGAAGCGGGCGAAACGGCGGCTGAAGTTGGCTCAACCACGCCAGCCGCTGGCGCTGTGATCACCGTGGTGGAGTACAGCGACGACGGTTCGCTGTTGGCCGTTGGCAGCGGGACGACTATCACCTTGTGGGACGCGACCGATCCGCAGAACCTGACCACCGTGCAAACGCTGACCACCGACGCGCCGATCCGCGCGCTGGCGTTTACCCCGGATGGGGAAACACTCGCCGTGAGCGGTGGTGATCCGTCCGTGCCGGATGCCGCGACGAGCAGCATCCGTGTCTGGGATGTGCGTTCCGGCGAAACCATGGCGACCTTGCGCGGTCACACCGATGCCGTCAACAGTCTCGCCTTCAGCCCGGATGGTACGCGTCTCGCCTCCATCAGCTATGACGGCACGCTGCGCATCTGGGAGTTCGGCGCAGCGGGCTAAAGTAGACTCTCGAAAGTCCCAATGGAGGGGTAGACCTAGGTGTCTACCCGGTTTCGGGCGCACACCCAGGTGCGCCCCTACATCCATTCGTGGATTTGTTTCGAGAACCTATTTTAAGTGCAGATGAACTAATCTTTTTGGATGTTTGAGGCAAAGGACGAGGCAGGCCTCGTCCCTACAAGAACCGTTTTCGTAGGGACAAGGCCTGCCTTGTCCTCAATTGACCGATTCCTAAACATGCTTCAACACCCAAAAGAACTGGCTCATCTGTACTTAAGGACTCGATCCGGTAAGTTATTCCAGATCGTTCGTAGGGACAGCGCCGGCGCTGTCCGTTTGGAGCGGACAAGGCCCGGCCAGTATCTCGGTAGGATAGCGTGAAGTCGCTTTGGAACCCGCGGACGCGCGGTTGCGCGTCCGTACCAAAGATCGTTTCTCGGGTAAGGGTGTGTAAAAAATCACCCAAACGCCCCAAGGAAAAGCTTTCGTAGGGACAAGGCATGCCTTGTCCTCTTTGTTTTCTCTCCAAAAATTAGGACGCGACATGCGCGGATTTCAGAAGTGTTGAAACTACCTACCCCCACACGCCCCCTCACCCCCTAGCCCACGCATGCAGGGAGATGGGGAATCTTGCTCCCCTCCCTGAATTCGGGGAGAGGTCGGTGGTGGGGTCAGACGGCCATCGTTCCCCCTCGAATTCAACCGTGCCATTACTCCAGCATTGGAATCCCTCTTTGATGACGGTAAACTGCCTCTATCTGCGTTGGATTTAGCGCTGTAGAGGCTCCATGGCAATTGATTATGTGGTCGATTATGGCTGTGTGCCGAAATCGACACTCAGCACCTCCGGCATATTAGACCGATTGAAGTCCCGCGAGCGGGCAAATCAGGTGATTCGCCTGTTCCGCGAGAATGGCGATCAGCGCCCGCCGAGCGAAATGGGTTTCGAATTCACACGCACGTCGGCGACGGGCGAAGAAGAAACGCGCGTGATCGTCGTACAGGAGCTGCTCGACGAAGCGATCGCGCTCGAACCGCTGGCGCATCACTGCGCGGGCTGCCCCGCCAATGTGATCGGCGCGCCGTTCGGCTGCATGAGCTTCATCCAGTATCCCATCTCGCTGGCGGCGGAACGCTGGCTGCTGGATCGCCTGCCGGGGATTGACGAGCCGATCATCTGGCTGCTGCTCAAACAGGGCGTGATCGAACTCGGCTACGATGGCGCGTTGGTCGCGCCGCTGCGCTCCAATTCGGCGATCTTCGAAGAATCAAAGCTGCCGGGACGCGACATGATCGAATTCCTGCTCAACAGCAATCAGGTCTTTCAGATGTTGTTTCTGACGGGGCATATCCAGCCATCGCACGCGGGTGTGCTGCTGCTGCTCTTTGGAGCCATTCGCCGTGACCTCGAAGCGCATCAGGTGGTGTTGATCATGAACCGTTCGCTGACACCCGAGCAGGTCGAGCGCGATTTCCCGTTCCGGTTGCAGCCGGACGACGCCGACGATCACACGATTCAGCAATTGAAGCAGTTTTTCTTCGCGCTCTACCGCGCGTATGTGCTCAATGTGGCGGTGCTGCTGGACGTGTAAATTACGCCTCACCCGTTGCGCTGCGCTCAACGGGTGAGGTTTGCTCGTTTAGTGATTCGCGAACCGATACCCCACCCCACGCGACGTGAGGATGTAATCCGGGTTTTCGGGGTCGCGTTCGACCTTCTGGCGCAAATAGTGGATGTACAGTTTGAGGCTGTCGATGGCGTCGGCGTATTCTTCGCCCCACGCCTCGGTGACCAGCTCATTGCGCGGCACGACGCGGCCGGCGTTGCGCACCAGCACCCCCAACAAGCTGAACTCCTTGGGTGTCAAATGCTTGACCTCGTTGCGCACACGCACTTCGCGATTCATGAAGTTGACGCGGAATTCGCCGTTATTGAAGATCAGCTCTTCGCTCATTACCGCTTTGGGTGCGCGGCGCAAATGCGCCCGGATACGCGCGACCAGCTCATCGTTCTCAAACGGCTTGGAGATGTAATCATCCGCGCCGATCTCCAGGCCATAGACCATGTCGCGCAGTTCGCCGCGCGCGGTGAGGAAGATAATCGGCACGTCCGACATATCGCGGAGGCGGCGGCAAACCTCCCAACCGTCCATATCGGGCATCATGATGTCCAGTAACACCAGGTCTGGCTGATTGCGGTAGGCTTTCTTCAAGCCCTCTTCTGCACTGTAGGCCGAAATAACATCAAAGCCTCGACGTTGGAGCAGAATCTCGATCAGTTTCACCGTGGTCTGTTCATCGTCGATGATCAAAATTTTTTCACTCATGGGACGCCCCGGGGTCGGAATCCTCAAACTGTTGTTGCAAAATTCAAACTGACTGTAGCACAGGGTTAAAATGCGTGCAAGTAAAGGTTAGAGTAGTATCATTCTTGTTAGAAAAAAGGATGGAACCATGCGCGAAGCAATCCGCGAATATATCAAAGTCAACATGATTCACGACAAGAAATATCCCCTCAAAGATGACGAGGATCTGTTCAAAGGGGGGCTGGTCGATTCGTTCAGCCTGACCGAATTGGCTGTGTTCATCGAAGACAAGTTCAGCATCCATTTCGCCGACCCGGAGCTGACGGTCGCCAACATGCGCACGCTCGACCACATCATCCGCAACCTTGAAGCGAAACAGGCGAAATGAGCCGCCGCACACTGATCGAGTACGCCCAGTATCACTTCGAAGAGCATCCCTTCCGGTCGGCGGTGACGTTTGTCCACGCGGATGGGAGCGAGCTGCCGCACAACTACTTCACCTTCTTTCACGAGGCCGCCGATTACGCGGCCGCGCTGGAAGGGGCAGGGATCACCGCGGGCGATCTGGTCGTGCTGGTCATGGAGCAGAGCGTTAGCGTGATGGCGGCCTTCTGGGGCGCGCTGCTGATCGGCGCGCTTCCGTCAATCTTTCCGTTCATCAACGAAAAGCTGGACGCTGAACATTATTACAGCAGCATTCGCCAGTTGATCGGCTTCGAGAGCGTGCGCGCCGTGATCACGTTCGCCAAGTTCGAACCGGATCTGCGCGCAACGCTGGCGGGGCTGCCCGTGGAGATCATCACGACGGAAACGCTGAAAGCGGTCGGCGATCCGGCCGTCTATTTCGCGCGCCCCGCCCCCGATCCCGAAGCGACCGCCTTCTTACAGCATTCTTCGGGCAGCACCGGCCTGCAAAAAGGTGTCATGCTCTCGCATCGCGCGGTGATCAACCAGATTCAGGAGTACGAAGAAGCCGTCGATGTCATGTCCGATTGGAACGTTATCGCGTCGTGGCTGCCGCTGTATCACGACATGGGCTTGATCGCGGCCTTCATTCTGCCCTTCAAGGTCGGCGTGCATCTGGTGATCATGTCGCCGTTCGAGTGGGTGCGCCAACCGGTCATGCTGCTGCAAGCGATCACGCGCCACCACGCGACCCACGTCTGGCTGCCCAATTTCGCCTACAACTTCATGGCGACGCGCATCCGCGACGCGGCGCTGACGGGCGTCAATCTGGCGGAACTGCGCTGGGTGATCAACTGCTCGGAACCCGTCTATGCGGAGAGTCACCGTGTGTTCCTGAAGAAATTCGCGCCCTATGGCCTCAAAGAATCGGCGCTGCGCGTGTGCTATGCGATGGCGGAGAACACCTTCGCCGTCACGCAGACGGCGCGCAAAACCCTGCCCCGCATCGACGTGATCGATCGGCGGCGCTTCGCCGAGGACAAGATCGCGGCTCCGGCGGAGAACGACGCGCCCTACATGGAGATCGTCTCGTGCGGCGTGCCGCTCCCCAACACGCAGGTGCGCGTGATCGGCGTGGAGGGGACTGTGCTGCCGGATCGTCACGTCGGAGAGATTGAGCTCCTCAGCGACTGCATGCTCACAGGCTACTACCAGCGCGCCGACCTCAACCCCTTCCACGACGGTTGGTTCATGACCGGAGACATGGGCTATCTGGCTGACGGTGAACTGTACGTTACCGGTCGCAAGAAAGATCTGATCATCGTGGCGGGCAAGAACGTCTACCCGCAGGATATCGAGAACCTGCTCAACGCTGTGCCGGGCGTGCATCCCGGTCGCGTCGTGGCCTTCGGCGTGCCGAACGCCCAGCTCGGCACAGAAGACATCGCCGTGCTGGTCGAAGCCGAGACGGATACGCTGCTCGACGACGACGAGCAGCGCGGTGACATCGTGCGCGAAGTCCGTGCGCGCATCGCCGCCAACACCGAAGTCACCGCCCGCTACGTCGAGGTGCTGCCGCCCCGCCAACTGATCAAGACGAGCAGCGGCAAGATCGCGCGCTCAGCGAATCGCGACCGCTTTTTGGAGGGGCTAGAGGCATAAGCTCACCCTGCTTGCGACTGCTCTTTGCCCCTCGCCCTTGGGAGAGGGGCGGTTGAGCGCAGCGAAACGGGGTGAGGTTAAGGGCGGCGAACGCGATAACGCGCACTGGCATGAGGCGAACGTAAGCGTTGCATATGCGCCGCTCGTTGCGGATTGACGGGGTGAGTCACGACCGTTATACTAACGGCATGTCGGTAGGTTGTTGGCGATAGGCTCAAACTGGGCCCTACGCGGCGGGACGATGCGAACCGTGTCAGGGTCGAAAGACAGCAGCACTAAGGATTGAAACCCGGGTGCCGTAGGTTCCCCGGTTTGAGCCCAGCGTCAACAACCTGTTTTTATTTCGGGTGACTGCGTTGGAACGATCCACCCCCCCTACGCTGCCCAAAGCGCCCGGCAGCCTTCCAACCCAACCCCGGCGATCTGCCGGACTGCGTCCGCGCGCACTGCTCCCCCTCTTCATCGCCATCAGTCTTGCAGCGATTGTCTCGCTCACGCTCTTGATCGGACTCCTCGTCCTGTTGATGACCACTATCCCGGTGACGGTCATTGTCGACGGCGAAGCGACGCAGGTCACCTCCCGCGCCACCGATGTGGCGGGCGTGCTCACCGAACGCGGCATCCTCATCAACGACGGCGATCTCATCACACCGCCGCTCGTGACGCCCTTAGTCGCCGATCTCGTCATCTCCATCGCCCGCGCGCGCACCGTTTTCCTGATTGTCGATGGCAACACCACGCCGCTGTGGACACCGCTCACCAACCCGGCTGAAATCCTCCGGGCCTCTGCGATCCCGATCAGTGCGGACGACCGCATTGTGATCGATGGCACGCAAGCGCGCCTTGACGATCTGGCCCGCTGGCCCGTCCCCGTAACCGCGCTGGCGGTACGCCATGCCGTCGATCTCACCATCAACGATGGCGATCACACGCACACGCTGCGCACAACAGCGCTCACGATCGGCGATGCGCTGTTCGAGGCCGGGATCACGCTTTACCTGTCTGATCGCGTCTATCCCGATTTAAACGCACCCGCCGCGCCTGAGTTGAACATCACCATTGAACGCGCCCGGCCGATTAATATCGTCGCGGACGGCGAGACGATTCAGACGCGCACGCAGGGCGAAACGGTTGGCGATGCGCTGGCCGACGCGGGCGTGGCGCTCGTCGGGCTGGATTACGCGATCCCGGGCGAAGACACGGCCCTCCTGCCGGGCATGTCCGTGCGCATCATCCGCGTGACGGAAGAAATCAGCAGCACCGACGCCCCCATCCCCTATGAAACCCTGTATCAGGCGGACTCGACGCTGGAAATTGATCAGCGCCGGGTCCTGCAAACGGGTGCGAACGGGACGCGGACTACACGCGTCCGTGTGCGCTACGAAAACGGCATCGAAGTGGAGCGCGTCGAAGAAGAAACCGTCGTTACTCAACCGCCCACTAATCATGTCATTGCTTACGGGACGAGTGTCGTCATTCGGACGGTCGATACGCCGGATGGCCCGCGCGAATACTGGCGCAAGCTGCGCATGTACGCGACCAGCTACCACCCGATCAACGGCGACAACATCACGGCGACGGGTGCCGTACTCCAGCAGGGTATCATCGGCGCAGACCCGGATGTTTTGCCCTACCATACGCAGATCTACGTGCCACGCTACGGCGTCGGCTCGATTGAGGACACAGGCGCGGAACGCCGTGACCCCCTGTGGGTTGACCTCGGCTACACCGAAGCCGATTGGCGCTCGTGGTCAGGGTACGTCGATGTGTATGTGTTGACGCCCGTGCCCCCTGCCATCGACTACTTTTTGACGGATTGACCCCTTACACGCTTATCCGTAGGGGCAGACCTGTGTGTCTGCCCTGTCCAGCGGGCACACGTGCCCCAACCAATCGCTATCAGGAGGCGCCATGACCAACCCCAAAGCCTTACTCGACCATTTCGGCGTTATCCCGAAGAAAAGCCTCGGACAGAACTTTCTGCATGACCCGCAGGCGCTGGAAAAGATCGCCGATGCGGCTGAACTCATGCCGGAAGATACCGTGCTCGAAATTGGCCCCGGCACCGGCGCGCTGACCGAAGTGTTGGCCAAGCGCGTCCAACGCGTGATCGCGGTCGAGCTGGATCGCCGCCTCGAACCGATCATGCGGCTGACACTCGCGCCTTACGGCAATGTCGAGGTCGTCTTTGACGACATCCTCAACGTGAACATCCCCGAACTCATCGGTGATCAGCCGTATGTCGTTGTGGCGAACGTGCCCTACTACATCACCAGCGCGATTTTGCGCCTGCTGCTGGAACTACCGCACGCGCCGCGCCGTATTGTGCTGACCGTTCAGCTCGAAGTCGCGGAACGCATCATCGCCAAACCGGGCGCTATGTCCCTACTCAGCGTGAGCGCGCAGTTCTACGCCAAGCCGAAGATCGTCACGCGCTTCAACAAAGCCGTGTTCTATCCGCGCCCGGATGTGGACAGCGCCGTTGCGCGCCTTGACGTCTACGACCGTCCGCAGGTCGATGTGCCCAACGCCGATGTCTTCTTCCGCGTGGTGAAAGCGGGGTTCGGGCAAAAGCGCAAGCAGTTGAAAAACGCCATTGCTGAAGGGCTGCACATGGAGCACGACGAAGCCGCCATCCTGCTCGAAGCGGCGGGCATCGACCCGAAGCGCCGCGCCGAAACGCTCTCCCTGCCGGAATGGGCGGCG